>JAFANA010000123.1 GCA_019232905.1 Vulcanimicrobiota bacterium | reverse complement strand
CGGCGCGGCATATCCAGTTCCTCGGCGAGCTCACGAGCTAACTCGTTCTTGGTCATACTGTCCTTTCGAGGGGGGCAGCTAATTGACCGGACGATTTTCTAAATGACTCGATTTTCCTTGTGGAATAAGGCTAAATTCGCTCTGCCTTCATCGTGACGACCTGGTTGACCGTCAGGTTTTTGAAGCCATGACTGCGGAGGTACCTGATATAGGCGCCGTCGATGCGCATCGCCTTGAGCGTCACGTATTGACTCGCTGAGAGGTGCGGAAAACCCGCTTGCGCGATCTCATCGACGTACGCGCGGTCGACGCGAAGTGCGCGCATTGGAACCACTTGCGATTGCGTTATGTCGTTTACACCAGCCGCTTCGAGATCGTGCACGTATTGCGCCGTTACACCGAGCGCTTTCATCGCAACGAGCTGATTGACGTCACTTTTATAGCCGAGCGATTCAATCTCATCGACGTACCGGCTTGTAATATCGAGATTCGCAAATGCCATTTGGTAGTCGATCGTTTGCACGTCGTATCCGCGACTGCGCAACGTTGCGAAGAACGCGCCGTTCGGCGTAAACGTATAGCTGCCGGCGCCCTCGCCGTTACCGAGCCAGCCGTCAAATGCGTAGTCACCGGCCTCACGATGCAAACCAAACGTCGTATGTTGTCCCGGTGAAGCGAGCGCATTCGAAATGCCGAGTGTTTGTGCATCGATCGATGAGGAGTGATCGTTGTTCTCGCGGCCGTCGGGAGAGCGCCAGCGCAGTTCCAATTGCACGGTTCCGCGCTCGGTAGCGATATTCCAGGTGCCGCGAGTAACGTCGGCTTTGGCCGCCGTCGCGAGGGCGGCTGCCGCGATCAGCGTAGCGACAACAACAGCACGAGCGCGTTTCACTGTGGATCGATGCCCATCGATTTGAATTCGACCAGCTTGCGAACGGGCAGGTGCGTGAAACCGTGTTGCGCGAGGTGCTGGATGTATGCGCCGTCTACGCCAAGCGACTTCAATTCACCATACTCACGCGCGGACAGATGCGGATATCCGGCGTTCGCAAGGTCTTGAACGTATGCCGGTGTGACATCCATCGATTTCAACTCGACGAGCGTTCGCGAATCGAGGCCGCTGACGCCCGCGCGCTGCAGGTCACTCGCATAATCCGGCGTTACGCCAACCGACTTCAACTCGACCCACCCGCGTCCGTCGGTTGCGCCCAGGCCCGCGTCGCGCATCATTTTGATATAGTCCGGCGTTACGCCGACCGATTTTAGCTCCACCAATTCGCGTGCGCTGAGCTGGCCGATGCCCGCCGCTCGCATCTGCCTGATGTAGTCGCCCGTCACGCCGACCGACTTCAATTGAATGACCGTATCCGCGTCGAGATTCGTAAGCCCGGCCTCGCGCAACTCGTCGAGATATCCGGTATCCGCAACGGCGTTGTCGAGGAGCTCCGGTTCACTCGCGACCTGCGCCGGCACCGCGCGCGAGAAGTGCGGCGACGGGCGCGCACGTACAGCGACGTGCGTGTGGATCTCGGTACGCGTTACCGGTTTGGCCGGCACATACGCCGCGATCAGCGGCGTCGGTGTTGCGGTCGGGTCCGCTTTCACGGTGGCTGCAGCGCTCGGCGCCGGTTTCGCAGCAACGGCAACGCGCTTGAGATGAAGCGGCTGGACTTTCGTAACGTCTGAATTCATCGTGTAGGCGATCGTCGGCGAGACGAAGCCGCCGGCGACGACGATCGCAATGATGGCGAGCATGGAAATGAGCGACGGTACGACAGCGAGATGTACGCGAACGTCGCGGCCGCGCGCCAGCAATCGTTCGATGCGAATCGACATGCTTCGACGCGTTACGAAGACGCCCGGCGCCGCGAGCGGCCGGTACGGCCACTGCGTCATCTCGACGATACGAGCCAAGCAGCGGGCGTAGGACGCATTTTCCGCCGCCTGCGCAAGGACCCAGTCGTCGCAGGCAACTTCGCGCTCGAGGTCCATTTGACGCGCGATGAAATAGATTCCCGGACTGAAAAATAGCAGCGCCGTGCCGATGCGTTCCAGCAGATTCACCCAATCGTCGGAGCGGCGCACGTGGGCGAGTTCATGGAGCAGTACGCGATCCAAATCCGTCGAGTCGAGTTCTTCGACGAGATCTTGCGGCAGCAAAATCATCGCGTCGAAAATACCGACCGCGACAGGCACGCGAATCTCGTCGCTGACGCAGATGCGAACGTCGCGCTGGCCCTTCTCGGCGCGATCCCATCGCGAAAGTGCGTGACGCCGGTCGACGGAGAGCGGCAATGCGTCGCGCTTCAACCGTTCGAGGTAAAAGAAACTGAAGCCGAGGCGGGCAAGAATGAGCGCCGCAATAACCGCCCAAATCGCGGCAACGATCTGGGCCACGCTCGGATGCACCGTGATCTTCGGACGGCGAACGGCCGGCAACGCGGGCGCAGATACCTGAACGCGTACCTGTTTGATTGAGGTCGCGCGAATCGTCGAATGGCCTGCCGGCAACGACGTCGCCGGCTCTTGGACGGGCGCTTGTGGGAGCACGAGCGACGTCGCACTCAGTATCGGAACGCAGAAGCTTGCAACGAGCGCGACGGTCCACACGGCGTGACGCGTCGTGGCGTTGCTGCAGCGCGAAATACGCAACGCAAACCAGGTAATGCCGGCGATCAGCGCCGGCTGCCATATAGCGTTGACGAGTGCGGTGACGAGTACGGCGATGCCGCACGATTGTACCGGTTGCAGCGCGATCATGGTTGTTCGTCCTCGTACTTCGCGATCAGCGCTTTCATATGCGCGAGTTCGTCTTTGTCGGGCTTTTCTTCTGCGATGAGGCGCATGGCTAGCGCGGTCTTACTGTTTTTGAAGAACGCCTGCACGATGTCGCCGATCGCATTGCCTGCTGCATCTTCTTGTGCAAATGCCGGATAGTACACGTGGGCGCGGCCGTCGAGCTTGCGTTTCACGGCTCCCTTTTGTTCGAGAATCCGTAACATTGTGAGGACCGTCGTATACGCAAGCGGCGGCGGCGGAATCGCAGCGACCACGTCCGCTACAGTTCCCTGACGAAGCTTCCACAGCACTTGCATGATGCGGAGCTCGCCCTTAGTGAGAGATTTTGCCTTGGAACGCGGCACAGCGACCCTCCCGAGCTTCTACTAAAGACTTAGTAGAAGAGTACACGGGGCAAGGGTTCTTGTCAACTAAAGTCTTAGTAGTTTTTTACCGGTCCTTCTTCACGGTGTCCGGCGTTACGAGGGGACCATGGTTTCCCCATGACGTGCGCTCGTGATCGATGACGGCGGCAATCTGTGCATCCGTCAATTGAGAGAACGCGGGCATTTGCGCGCTATAATGCGTTCCCGCAATTGTTTTGCCGCTGAGCCCCTTGAGAACGATTTTCACGTGCGCGTCGCCGTCGGCTCCGTTGACGATTGGATCTGCTGCCAGCGGAGGAAAGGTTCCGGGAATACCGCTGCCCGTCGCCCCATGACACGACTGGCAATTGGCGGCATACGTTTGCGCCCCAAGCGACGAGTAATCGAAGGCCGCAACGTTTTTTGCGCCCGGTGCCCCAGGCGCGACCGGCGCAGTGGTTGCGGGCGGCGCGTTCGTCGCCGGCGCATTTGCTTTCGCGAGCGCCGGATTCGCTGCATATGTCGGCGTGTTTGCAAACGCTTCCGGCGTAGCAAAGTACTCGAGCCCGTACCACGTAGCCCACAGTGCGACGATGGCGAAAAACACCCACGTCCACACGGGTATCGGTCCCTCTGATTCCGCACGAACCGGATCGAAGGGTTCCTCGGACCCGAATGCGTTGACGTTGATCTCGAGGGTGCCACGCACCCGCGAACCCGGGCGAAGACCGTTTACCGTGATGCCGGGACCGTTCGAAACAATGAACGGAACGGATCTCACGCCGACATGCCCGACGGCGTCGACGGCGTGAATTCGAAGCATATGTTCGCCGTCGTCGAGCTGTGTCGTGTCCAACGTTACTACAGCAGGCGGCTTGTATGTCGCAAGCGGCTCTTGCGCGTCGTCGATGAAGACGGTGATCGAAACGGGTTGGTGTTGCGCCTCGCTGCGACCGGCCATCAGCGGTCATCTTTCAGGATCAGGTTTTTTGGATGGTCGGGATTCGTTTCACCGGGGCGTATCGTCCAATACACGGTCGCGGCAATCGTCCAGATCGTTGCGAGCGTACCGACGATAACGACGATCCATCCCAATATGTCGCCTCGCACGGGCTGCATCGACATGTCGTTCATCGCGATGCTCCTTTCGTGAGGGGCACTTGTTTGAGGCTCTTGATGTAAGCAACGAGTGCCTGCGCGTCTTGCGTTGCAACGACGACGCCCTGTTTGGGACCGAATCCTGGCGGAACATTGACAACAACGTCCTGAGGACCCGCGCGATCTTTGACTTGGAAGAGCCAAGGAAACGCCGGCATGACGGAATCACTTACCACTGCCCGCGGCTCCCAGAGATGCAGATACTGCCAGACATCGCTCGGCTGTCGAGTGCCGATGTTGCTCAAGTCGGGGCCGGTTCGTTCTGTTCCAAGTAACTCCGGCGTGGAATACGCGTAATCGCCTGCAACCGAAGGACGCCCGAAAACTAAATCTTGTTGAAGCGGACGCACGTTTTGCGTGTGGCAATACGAGCAGCCCTCACCGACGTAAATGTCGCGGCCGCGTTGCTCTTGCGCATCGAGCGGCCGTAATCCAGGCGTCGGCGGCGTCGGAGACAACGCTACGCCCGGAACCACACCCAACAAAATCGCAAGCGTGCCGTAGACCAGCGCGCACGCTGCCACGAGTGCCCACACATTGTTCAGTCCGCGATTCATGCTTCGACCGCCGAACGGGAGGCGGGCTCCCACTTTGCGCTTTCGCGGCTTCCACCGAACGTC
Source organism: Vulcanimicrobiota bacterium (assembly GCA_019232905.1). Lineage (GTDB taxonomy): Bacteria > Vulcanimicrobiota > Vulcanimicrobiia > Vulcanimicrobiales > Vulcanimicrobiaceae > JAMXLG01. Next base: position 33,836 of record JAFANA010000123.1, on the reverse strand, counting down.
ATAATCCAGACGTTATACGCAAAGACACAATGCGAGAGCAGCATCAACGATCCCGACACCGCGCGCCCGACCCAATACGGCGCTGCGGCGTCGACCGATGCGATAAATGGGTTACCTGAAGCCCAGGCTAAGCCTTGAACCGTTCCGGCAACCGAGAGCGAAATGACATAAAAGGTAACGCCGATCGTTGCGAACCAGAAATGCATCCCGGTAAACAGGTGGCTCGGCTGTTTTCCCGTCGCGCGCGGAAGCAAATGGTAGACGGCTCCCCATGCGAGGAACGTAATGAACCCGTACATGGTAGCGTGCGAATGGCCAACGGTGAAATTCGTGAGATGCCAGATCGCCTGCAAGCTGCGAAATGCCTCGACCGTTCCTTGCGTGGATCCGAGGAAATAATACGAGACCCCGATCAAGATGAACGGCAGCGCGTACGATCGTCGAATCGTCTCGAACCGCCCGCGCATCGTGAGGAGCAAATTGGACGATCCGGCGTATACCGGGACTAGCATGCCGACGCTGAAGACAATCGCCAGCGTTTGGAACCACCACGGTAAGGGCGTGTACTCGTAGTGATGCGCGCCGATGACCGGATAGAACACGAGATTCGTCCAGAACGCGAGCACGCCGAGCGAATATGAGTAGATCGGCCGGTTCAGCTCCTTAGGCAGCACGTAGTACGTGACCCCGAGCGCGAGGAACGTGAACCACATGCCGACGGCGTTGTGCATGAAGTAGGCTTGAACTGCAACCTGTCCGAGACCGTTCTGATAACTCGGTATGATCGCGACGGTCGCAAGGATGATCGTGAAGATAAACCCGCCGACCGTGTACCAGTTCGAAATGTAGATGTCGTTCTCGACACGCCGCCGCAACGTTTCGATGATGGACGCAAGTCCGCAAGCAATGCCGATCATCAAGAGGATACGCACCCACCACACCCACTCGCGGTATTCCTGATCGCCGTAGTTGATGCCGAGATCGAGTGTAATCGTCCCGCAGATCGCGGCAAGATTATAAAACAGCAGCGAAAGCCACGCGAGCCGTTTTCCTTGAATCGCAATGCCCGACGTTCTGGAGGCAACGTAGATTGCGGCACCCGAAAGTGCCATGGATGCCCAACCGTAAAACGTATCGTTCGTATGAATCGCGCGCAACCGCCCGAACGATAAAAACGGGCTCGTTGCTAAATCGGGATACGGGAATTTGAAGCTGAGTAATAGCCCAACCGCCGTCGCCAGCAACAGCCAGAACGTCGCGCTGAGCGTGAAAGCCGAAAGAATTGCAACGTCTTCCGGATCGGCGTTGTCCCGTGTGATCGCGATCGGTGTGGCAGCCATATCACCTCACGGAAAAAGTTACTGGGTCGCCGGAGTTATATTTTCAGCAGGTTCACCGAGGGTGCCCACCTCCGTCGGCGAGGCGGGTTGCTCTTGCGGCGTTTGCATTTCGCGCCGCGAAAGCATGAATAGTGCAGCACCGACGCCGCCCGCAAACGCAAGCCAACCGAATCCTGGATGCGTTTTCGGCCGTATTCCGACGATTTCGTCGAGGCTATATCTGCCATGATCTTCAACTGCTAGCAAAAGCGCAAGCAATCCGTACATCACATTTAATTCGTAGCCTTGGTTCGCCGCCCAATAGCCGTTCTTAAGGTGGAAGCTTCCCGCTGCGGTCGCCATCACCGACGTCAAGAGCATCGGGCCGATCGGACCGCCCGCGCCGCTTGCGATAAGCAGACCCGCTGCGATTTCCGTCAACGACGCGAGTCTAGCCATTTGATCGGGCGGTTGAAAGCCTAAGCTCCCGAACAACTTTCCGGCGTTCTCGGGCCCCGGACCGCCGAACCATCCGAAAAGTTTCTGGGCACCGTGGCCGGCGATGCTCGCGCCAAGAACGCCACGAGCTAGCAACAGAGCGGCGTCATGCATTGCACTCTCATGTTTCATGCTCGAATGGTCGCAGCGGCCCTAGCCTTCAACAATAGGTCGTTCGTCCCAATTCCTGCTGACCAACGGACCGCGGAGTTACCTTCGCGCCGGGTAAAAGGGGAACACCGGCACCTTATCTTAGGAGTGGATATGACCTTCGCAAGAACTACGCGTTCTTGCTTTGCATCAATCTTCAGCGCGGCGCTTATAGGCGTTGTGCTAAGTGCTTGTTCGGGTGGCACCGGCGTACAGAACCTGCCCTCGGCGCAGCAAAGCCAGACAGCAACGACTTCCAATCAACAAACGACAAGCGCCACGACGGCGGCGTTCTCTCGTTTCCGTTATCATTTGTATCCCGTTCACGAACGCAGCTCGGCGGTGAAAGCGCAAACCGTGAACTATCCCGCCGACCTGCAATACTACGGCGGCGCCATGGTGACGTCGGCGCTCTCGCATGACGTATACGTCAATTGCTCCGCGAGCTGCTGGGGCAACCCGCAAGAGTTTCTCGACAACATGAACAACAGTTCGTTCATTCACATCGTCGACCAGTACGTGCACTCCACGGCAAACAATCGCTACCGTTTCGGCTTGAACTATTCCGCGACGGTGAGGTTCACATCGAACCAGATCTCCCAGGCGCAGATCATCAATATCGTACACAGCGCCGCGCTCAAGCTCGGGGGCGGCTATAGCAATATTTATAACGTCTTTTTACCGCAAGGCATCGACACGTGCATAGAGGGTTCGACGTCATGCTACTCGCCCGACAACGAAGCGGACTGGACGTTCTGCGCGTACCACAGTAGCGTCGACTTCAACGACAAGGCCGGCCACGTGCTCTTCACGGTCGAGCCGTACCAAGACGTCTTCGGATGCGGCGTCTTCAATGGCCCCAATTCGACGCTCGTCGATTCGACCGACTCGACACTCACACACGAGTACATCGAAACGGTCACCGATCCCGATCCCAATAGCGCATGGTTCAATCAAAACTTCCAAGACGAGGCAGCGGACCTATGCGCCTCGTACGACGACGACGACTTCATCTACAGCCACCACTACGAACTGCAAGAAATCTACTCAAACAAAATTCACGGCTGTACGAATTAACCGAGGAAGGCGGGTCACACGACCCGCCTTTCTCATTTCACCGAGTTCAGAAAAGACTTTACGACCGCTTCGAAGCGTTCAGGTTGATCGTATTGAATCCCGTGACCCGCGCCTCGGATTTGTTCGACGCGTACGCGAGGGTTAATGCTTTGTAGTTGCCTAGCCGTATCAAGCGAAACTACGCCGGCGTCCCCAATGACGAGCATGATGGGAACATGAATTTCGCGCACAATCTGCTGGTAGTCGGGATTTGGCGGCGTGAGCACGTCGAACGCACTCATCCGCGTTTGCAATCTCGCCTCGGATAAGAGTTCGATGATCTCGGCAGAACGATGAGGATATCGTGCCCGCAGCTCGGTCAAGACGCTACTCTTGTCTAGATTCAGGATGCGGCGATGCTGATCGGCCACATCGCTGTCACGAACTTCGCGCTGCCACTCGGGGCTGATAAACGTCGGATCGGCTAAGATGACACCGCTCAGTGTTTCGGAGTATTGACGCGCTATCAGGGCCGCAGTCATGCCTCCCATTGAGTGACCCAGCAGAATCGGGGAGATAAGCCCGAGTTGTTGAATGAGCGCCACGACGTCCGCCGCGTGATCCTCATACCGATATCCGTAGAGAGGTGCACTCGAATTCCCGTGCCCCCTCGCGTCGAACATTACGACATCGAACTGATCTTCAAGAGTTCGTGCAAAAGGGGTCCAGCATGCTCCGTTCGCTGTTAGCCCATGAAGCAAGACCAACGGCGCCTTCGATCCGCCCGTTCGTACATAGCGAAGATTGACGCCTTCTCTTTCCCAGATTCCACTCACCCAGTTCGTATCGTTCATGGTTGCGGCTTGACATCTTGATCGGGATAAATGACGTGCGGCGTGATGAGGAAGACAATCTCGTCTCTCTCATGATGCGTAATACGGTTCTTGAAAAACTCGCCTAAGACCGGTATGCTGGAAAGACCCGGTACGCGTTCGAGCGTTTCGTTATCGACGTCTCGTAACAGTCCGCCGAGAACGATTGTTTGCGAATCGGCCACGCGAAGGGTGCTATCGATCTTTCTGTTCGCGATGATTGGATAACCCGTCGCCGTCAGGCCAAGCAATTCACTGTACTCCGGGTGAAGTTCGGCAGTAACGACTCCGTCTGGCCCAATCGTCGGCGTAAGCCGCAGTTTCACACCGATATCGACGAATTGGACGTTTTGTCCACCCAAGACCGATGTGTTATAGATCACCGGATATGTCTGTCCGATAAGCAAGTCTGCTTCTTTATTATTGATCGTTACAAGCTTCGGCGTCGCTAGAATTTGGGCACGGCCTTCGGTAATAAGCGCGTTCAACGTGACGTTAACGGGGACCGAGCCGCCGGTAAATGCATACGTAGTGGATCCATGGGTCGGATGACCTTGTAGGTCGGTTCCGCCCCACTCGAGGCCCACGTTGCTATCCTTAGTTTGCGGTGTAACGTCGGCGACCTTAACTTCAAACATTACCTGTGGACTCGGCCGATCCATGGAATCCACGAGATGCGAAGCCGCGCTTTGTACGTCCTCGCTACCACTGACGAGCACGCTGTTATGTTGATCGTCCGGTACGTAGACGCCGTCAGGCGAAAGCAGTTTGAGTTGTTTGATCGCCTCATCAGTACGAATGTAATGTAGCCGGTAGATTTTCGTCGGCAGTGCGCTCGACTCGACGCTGGTCGCATGATCGAGCGCGGAGACCAGATACTTCGCGCGCGCGATCGTATCACTTGGGCCGCTTACCACGACGGCTCGGGTCCGCTTGTCCGGAACGATAACCGTGCCCACGGGAAGCGCGTCGGCAAGTTCCTTCGCAACATCGTCCGGCTTCGCATGCTCGAGCGGCAATATGTAGGTCTGGGGACCGAGAGGCGTATTCGCTCCGTCGTACTTGCGGTTCATCGCTTCGCCCTCGCCAACGATTAAGACATTTCCTTCGCGCCGCACTTGGAGCCCGTATGAGTTTGTAATAACGGAAAGTGCATTCCCAAATGTCACGTTTTTGAGGCGAATCGTGACGCGCTGAGGTTTGACGGACGAATCGGTGACGATGTTGACGCCGGCTTCCGCACCGAGCAATGCTAAAGCGTCAGAGAGATAGACGTCCTGGACGTCGAGCGTAAGGACTTGTTCCGCCGCAGACGCCGAGGTGCACAGAACGGCGAACAACAGCAGGGCGCAAATAATGGCTTTCATCGCGGCTCGTGTACGATGGCAAGACGAATCCCACTTGATAGCATGATGCCTGCGGTGTCGATCGACGTGATCTTGTCGTTTCCGAGCTGGTCGCCGATGCTAAACACCTTGACGCCGCTTCCGAGGTCGATCAACGCTTGAGGTGCATCGCCGAGTACGATTCCGCGAACGATCGGCAAACCTGGGGCAACGGAGGCAGTGGCCGGGATTCCCTGCGCACCGGCATTCGGCGGCAATACGATTCCGATTTGATCTTCAGTCGCGAAGCCGCTCGACGGTCCATTCTTGGAATGGACGCTCGTGACGCTGTCCACATCGGCAACAAACGGATCCCGTTCTACGAGAATCGGCGGAAACTGCAATCGTCCGGGAATATCCGGAACCGAAATCGCGGTAGCTCGAGGTACCATTTGCGCCCGAGCGTTTCCGGACGTAGGTGGCACCGTAAACGGCAGCACTGCTGTGCCTCCACAAACGATCATGAGTGCCAGTCGCATCAATTGCTCACGATGCTCAGCGGACAAGGCGTACACGAGAAGTCCCCACTCTAGGAAGCGAAACGAGGCGATAAACCGTCGTATGAAGCGTTGCGTCGAGAACCGGTGACGTGTTGGTCGATTCCGTCGAACTAAGTTGGATGTCGTGAATGTCGACGAGCACATCGTGACGCGGAAGCTCTGCAACAAGCGAAACGATATTGCGAAACGGGCCGCGCACTGCGATCGAGACGTCGGCCGGCGCGAGCACCTCAGCCTTTGGCGACGGAGGGCCGGGGGGTTGATGCGATAACGTCGCGCGTGCGCCCGCATCGGGTGCGACCTCCCGAATCTCGACCTCCTGACGCTTCGACTCCTCATGGAGCAATTGTAGAAGCGCTGCTGTTACCGCGCCCGGCGAACGCACCCCACCCAACGCTGCGAGATCTGATGTGATCCGTGACTGCGCGCTGCGAAGTTGCGATGCACGCCGTACGGCGGCATCAATCGTGTTTGCTTCGTCGTAAAGATCGAGCGCGTGAGCGTGCCGCTGCGAGATCTCTTGCGAGGCCGGCCACCAGATACAGCCGATGCCGATTCCGCCGACGACAAATACAACAGCCAGCCACGTTACCCGGACCCAACTACCAACACCCATGCTCTTTTTGGTCAATTCCGCTCCTCGGCACGAATAGTGAAACTGATAAGAGGCGCTCCATGCTCTTCGCGTACGGCGCGAACGAGCGTCGGCGACGACGCCGCGCTGCTCGACATGAGATCGGCGACAGTTTCACTTAGAACGTGCAATCCTTGTGCCCGTCCGCGTAGCTCAAGACCGTCGTCCGTACGTACGATCGAGGTCAACCACGCTTCGGAGGGCACGTGGTTACCGATGTCCGCTAACCGGTGGGAGAGCATTGAACCGGACAAACGAATACGGCGCAGCTTCGCGTCAAGCGCCAAGAGCACATCGACGTCCGAGCGCACTAACTTCGTCGCGGCGAAAGCTTCGCGACTCTGCTCTAGGCGAGTGGAGGCGATCGCCTCTTCTCTCCTTGCTTCGGAGACCCAGTGGGATTCGAGAAGCCACCAAACCGTCACGACCGTTATGGCCGTGGCGAGAGCTAATAACGGAAATTGTACCTGGCGCGGCACACGCATCGCACGGACGTGCTCGAAAAGATCAGGCGGTGCATCCCGCAGATAGTTGAAGCGCATTATGCGGCTAGACCCCAAGTTGTCAGCGCTGCGCAAAGCATCCAGTCCGGAGCAGCGGAACGGATAACATCCTCAGGATAGGCGTCCGTCTGCAACAGTGGCGGGATGAGCAACTCGGTGGTCGCGCCCGTTGCTTGCTCGATATCCGCGACGAGGCTCGGCAACCGTGCTCCATTGCCCACAAGTACAATTCGGGTTATTGGGGCTCGCGCACGGGCTCGTTCGATGACTGTCGCGAATTCCGACGTCAGCGCGGCGCGTACCGAAACACCCGCACCTGCCGAGCCCAAGATACGCTTCCTTCGTTCAGCAGATGCCCAATCAATTGAAAGTTCTCGCGCGATCCCTTTCGTTACGTCCGCTCCGCCGATGGAGATCGCATGCGAAAACGGTGCTGCAGCCGTGTATTGGTGAAGTGTCGAGCGGACTGAGCCAATATCGAGAATCGCGTCGGCGAACGGAATTGCGCGTCGGAGGGCTAACGCATCGTGATCGATCGCTATGACGCGAAGGCGCGCCTGCTTCAGAAGTGCCACTCGGTCACCGATCTTCGATTGGCGCGTGACTCCAATCGCGAATGTGTTCTCACGGTCTCCGGAACGATGCACGCGCACGAGCGACATGCCGTCTGCGTCGGGTGGTGCGAAACGCTGCGCTTCGTACCGGGCCGCGCGGAGCCGTTCTTGCCAGCTCATTTTCGGAAAGTGTATGACCCGCAAGACTGCATCCGGAGCGCCTAGCGCCGCCACGCAATTTCGCGTCCGTACGCCAAGTTCGGCGATAATTTCCTCGATCAGCGCGCCGATGAGTCCTCTGTCGTCTCGCACGTCGTCCGTGATATCTCGCGCTGACACCGCCTTCAAACGAACGTCGTCAGGGGAGGCGGCTTCGGCAAGTGCGATCCGAACCCGCGATGCACCAAGATCGACACCAAGCGGCAGTGTGCGGTACACACTCATACGAATAGCCTTTCGTACGCAACACAGACAATCGTCGCAACAGCGATAAAAGGAGCGAAGGGAACTGTTTGACCGAAACGGATCTGACGACGTACTAAGCCTGCCCCGACGACAAGCGCTCCGATGACGAACGAACAGCCGAGTATCTCCGGAAACGATTGACCGAGACCGGCGCCGACAACAGTGAAAAGCTTCACGTCGCCAAGACCTAAACCTCGCCTCCGAGTAACTGCTGCAAGGAGCATGACGGCAGCGAACGACGCGCCGGCCCACATGACCGTTGAATCAAGCGTTCCAATGTACAGAGATGCAAGAAGCAGGATGCCAAAGCTCGGATACGTCACGACGTCATAGACATATCCGGACGAGACATCGGTCGCCCCGCAGGCGCATACACACGCAAACACGACGCATACGGAAAACGTCGCCAGCGTGTCTACGCACGCGATGACCAGCCCTGCCGCTAACGCGAACGCGATGAGAACGAAGGTGTTAAAACCGTCGTCCATATATTTCGCACGAAGGTAAGCGGCTGCAGCGAACAACAGCGTCAGCCCAACGAAGCAAAGCACGCTCACGCTACGTCCTCATCAACGCCGATCGAGCCGGCTCAAATCGGTGATCGAGCGCGATCGCTGACCTCAGAAGCATCCGCGCGCGTCCCAGGTGATGGAGCGCGCGCTCATCGAGAGCTGCAAACATAAGCGGTCGTGGGTCTCGTTCGATGTTCCCAGCCTTCTGGAAATCCACGATCGCGGACGTGAGCGATCCTTCGCGTTGCTCGCACAGTCCCCGGTCCATAAGGAGAACACCGTCGAGTGGGAAATGCACCAAATACCGGCTGGCGACGGCGATTCCGCTTCGAAAATCGGCAGGGTCATCCGAAAGCGCCGCATCAAACACGTACCGGTCCGCCGCTACGCGATTCGTCTCATCAAAGAAGAGCGCTCGAGCATACGACGCACGCGCTTCCTTGCGATCGCCCCAATAAGCTAACCCATCCCCTCGCGTAACCAGGGCCGAGGAAATTTGTGCGCGCAGAAGCACCGTGGCAAACGCGATGCCGAGCGTGGCAAGGACGACGCGTCCGGTTACGCTTGAAACGCTCATGCGAGCACTGCGTAGTAGAGGCCGAGCGCGAGCGTTACGGATGCTCCCACCGTCGCGACCGCGTCGCGATATCTCGAGATGAGATCGTTCGCCGCACTCGCAACGAGATACAGCAGCACGGCAGGCGCGAGGTGTCCGAGCGTGTAGGCGGAGACGAGTCCGGCGACGCCGCTCGCTCCAAACGAAGGGGCGCTCAACGCTCCCAATGCTACGAGGACCGGCGTACAACACGGCGATATCATCATCGACGTCCCGGCGCCGAGAAAGAACGCCGCGCCGCAACCGTTGATCGAATGCTGATACGTAGCGCAAGAATGTTCGCCGCCGCGCCACAACGCGAGGGACCCGGAAAGCACGAGTGCCGCCGAAAGCAACCAATAGATGACGGACGAGGCCCTCGCGAGATGCATTAGGAGTGATCCAATCGACGCGATCGCGGCCGACGTCGTGACGGTCCCGGAAACGAAGGCAGCTAAGCGCGCAAATCGTCCCTGCGCCGTACCGTTCGAAATCGTTGTAACGGCGATGTAGCGCGGTGCGACGCACGGACCGACGCTCGTTGCTGCTCCCGCCACGAGCGCGAAGATATACGATTCAGGATTATTGGCCATCGCGAAGTTCAGGGCCGTATCGACGACGTCCATATCGTGTTACTGAGCCGCGAAACCGTTAGCCGATGTGTACTGAATCCCGGTTTTCGAATTCGTGCCACCGATAGCCGTCAGGGTAGCCGGATCATGGCTCCCGGGACACGTGATTGTATACGAAGCCGTGCCCGTATCCGGATTGGTTACTTGATAGGTGTAGTTTCCGCTAGGCGCGACGGGATCGATCGGCGTCTGGCGCAGGTAGGGGCCGATATTTGGTTCGGTACTCGTGACATTCGTTGCGGCTGTAACGTTTGGATATTGTTGATGATCCGTTTGATAAAGCTCTAGCGCCGTAGCAATTTCCTTGAGGTTCGCCTCACATGCAGCAGTTTGCGCTTGCGCTCGGGCCTTCATGAAATTCGGCACGAGAATCGCTACGAGAATTGCGATGATCGCCACGACGATCATCATCTCGATCAGTGTAAAGCCGCGTTCCCCGTCTCGTTCCATACTGTCCCGCCTGTAAAGCTCGCGTCGAACCAGTATGGTGCCCCGATCAGGCTGACATCGGACTCGTCAACGGAGAAAGCTTCTTCAGTGCCCCCCGATGCAATCGCGCGATGTGCCGGCGCGAGTAGCCCAAACGCTGTGCGATCTCCTGAACCGGCGTATCGTGTTGGTAGATTTCGACGAGCACTTGCCGTTCAATCGAAGACAGTTCTTTCAATACCGATTCGAGCATCACTTGATCGAGCTGCTGATCGATTGTATACGAAAGTGCGCCGTGCTGATAGGGAAGTAACGTGTCCATCGACATCACTGCACGAGCTTGGCGATAACCTTGCACGTCTCGTTCTTCACCTGCGCTCAGCCCTAAGTGCGCTACGACTTCCGCGGCTTTCGGTTCACGTGACAATTCAGTCCACAGCTGCCGTTCCGCACTTGCCCACCGTCGCTCGAGGTCGCGAATCCGCCGAGGGGCGCGCACGAGCCGTTCGGCGTCACGGACGTAATGCATCAGTTCGCCTAAGATCAATACCCAAGCGTACGCCTCGAACGGCGTTCCCTGACGCTCGTCGTACCGATCGGCGGCTTTGATCAGGCCGATCGCCGCGATCTGTTCGAGATCTGCGCGCTCCACGCCGTCTCGGAAGAATTTTCGTGCCGCTCGAGCACAGAGATAGTGATGACCTTCAATAATTGCGTCCCGGCTCGCCTTCAGCGCGATCACTTTATGCTCCCTATGATGGAATAGAGTGGAATGAGAACAGAAGCAACGATGGTTCCTACAACCGTGCCCAAAATCAGGATCAGCACGGGTTCGACAATGCTCCCGAGCGCAGCTATTGCGCTCTCGACGTCGATCTCGAAATATTCGGCGATTCGAATCAGCATTGCATCGAGCGTCCCGGTCTCTTCTCCAACCCGAACGAGTTGAAGAAAAATCGGGTCGAACAAGCCGCTTCGTTCCAACGGAATCGACATGGGATGCCCCTCGCGCAATTCGGTTGCGACTCCCTCGACGGCCCGCGCATAGAGCGCGTTTCCGACGACGTCCTTACAGGAGTCGAGCGCATCGAGGACGGGGACTCCGGATCGAAGAAGCGTGCCGAGCGTTCGAGAAATGCGCGCGATCACAGCGTTGCGAACGATTGCACCAGCGACCGGAAGGCGCAGTAGAACGCGATCGAAGACCGGTGCCAAGTTCGGCTGAGACCAAGCGGCCCGAACGCCGAGCGCCGCTGTTGCAACTCCCAGGACGATTACGATGTCGCTGATCGGCGACGCCATCAGCGTTCCGGCGGCGATGAGAATTCTCGTTGTAAGCGGCAGTTTCACGTGCATCTCGGCGAACAGACCCGCGAATGCCGGCACGATATTTGCAACGAGAAGCACAATGAGCGCGAGCGCTGCGCAGGAGACGACGGCAGGATAGGCGAGAGCAGCCATAAGGCGCTTCCGCATCGCGCGATCGAGCTCCAGCATCGTCGACAGACGCTCGAGAACTTCATCGAGTACCCCGCCCAACTCGCCTGCCTTAATCATCGCGATGAACAGAGGCGCAAATTCTCTTGGGCGCCTGGACATCGCCATGGACAAAGCCGCGCCACCTTCAATGTCGGACGCAACCGACCGGAGCGCCTCCCCAAGTCGGCCATCGGCGCACTGCTCGATGGAAACATCGAGCGCGCGACGGAGCGGCACACCGGCTCGTACGAGTGTGGCGAGTGATCTAAAGCAGGCAAGACGCGCGCCGGCGCTAACAGGCAGCAATGTAAAGAGGGCGACGGCGGTGGCTTTCGCACCACCCTTTTGCGCTAATGACGTGACGAAGACCGAGCGAGTACGCAGATGCGAGAGCGCGTGTTCGGCCGACTCCGCCTGCATTGATCCCGCAATGAATTTTCCATCGGCGCTTCGCGCCGTGTAGCAGTAAATGCAGGACATCTTAGTGGGCGATCGCGCTTTCGGGTAACTCGCCGCGGCGTTCGGAGGCTGCGGATGCCACGGTCTCGTCGATGACGCGATCCGAAAGCAACGACGTGAGGTGATGTTCGAGGGTTTGCATTCCCAATTGTCGCCCGGTAAGCATCACATTTCGAAGTTGATGCGTGCGCCCTTCTCGTATCGTAGCCTTAACAGCATCGTTAGCAATCAAAACTTCTGCAGCAACGCGCCTTCCGTTTCCTGAGGCACGAGGCAGTAAGCGCTGACATACGATTGCAACAAGAACTCCGGCGAGTTGCGCACGGATTTGAGACTGTTCGCTTCCTGTGAAAGCATCGACGATGCGATCGACGGTTTGAACGGCGTCGCCGGTATGAAGCGTCGTTAGCACCAAGTGACCCGTCTCCGCGGCTATCATGGCAGATCGTATCGTCGCCTCATCCCGCATTTCGCCAATCATGATGACATCAGGATCTGCGCGCAACGCGCCGATGACCGCAGCCGAAAAGCTCGGTACATCGTGTCCAACTTCTCGCTGAACAATAACGCAGTGGTCGCTGGGATGCCGATACTCGATTGGATCCTCGATGGTAACGACACGGCGTGCAACGGTACGATTCATTTCGGCAATCAACGCTGCCATCGACGTTGATTTGCCGCTCCCCGTGGGCCCCGCAAACACGATGAGGCCCCGTTGCTTGCGCACGAACCCGTGCACAACAGGAGGTAAATGAAGTGCTTCGAGTCTCGGAACGGCCTCAGGCAGCAGACGAATCGAAAGCGCCACGTTGCCGTCCGCTCGAAATGCGTGCACGCGCATGACGCCGTTTTGTGAGCCGCTCCACGTACTCGTCGCGTCGCCGCCGCCGCTTAACGTCGACCGTGCGCGTTCGTCAAGAACGCGACGCGCAAGCGTCGACGTCTCCTCAGCCGTCACTACCGGACCATCGACGTATTCGAGCGCGCCATCAACGCGAATCGAGGCCCGAACGCCCGCGACGAGATGAATGTCCGAAGCAGCGCGCGCATGCGCTTTATAAACGAGATCGTCGAATCGGATCTCGGAGAAACGTTCGTTCATCGTTGTGTCTCAAACGTAAGGACGCGATGCAGTTCCTCAAGACTGGTTTCACCCGATGACAAGCGAGTGATTCCGTCCGCAAGCATCGGCCGATATCCGGCGCTGCGGCCGAGCTCTGCAACCGTCACCGAAGACGCACCGGAAGCTATCGCGATGCGGATGTCTTGAGTGACCGGCAGGTACTCGAAAATTCCGACGCGCCCTCGATAACCTGTTCCGCTACATTCGGTGCAACCGCCGGGTTTATAGATCAGCGTTCCCGCCGGCAGGCCGACCGCGTGGGCGTCCGCGCGCAGCTCGCTTCGCTCACGGCAGACTCGGCATAACCGGCGAACTAGGCGCTGAGCCAAAACCGCCGACAGTCCCGCGGCGATGGCATGTCGATCTGCACCGAGTTCGTTGAGGCGTTCGATAACCCGAGGTGCATCGCTCGCATGCAATGTTGTCATGACGAGCTGGCCTGAAAGCGCTGCGGACAGGGCTACCTTTGCTGTTTCTCCGTCTCGCATTTCGCCAACCATCAGGACGTTTGGATCTTGTCGCAAGAACGAACGCAACGCTGCGGCGAACGTCATTCCCGCCCGCTCGTTCACCTGCACTTGCGCAACACCAGGTACTCGAACTTCCACCGGATCTTCAACCGTGCATAGGTGCTGCCCAACGACATTGCGTTCGGAAAGGGATGCGTATAGCGTAGTCGTTTTCCCGCTCCCGGTTGGACCGCACACGACAATGAACCCGTATGGTGAATGTACGAGCGACCGGTATTGTGCGCGTAACGAAGGCGGCATCCCTAATTCTTCGAGAGTTGGAATGCGCGCATGCAGATCCAGGAGACGGATTACGAGTTTCTCACCATTTATTGTCGGCATAGAAGACACGCGCACGTCAATCGAACGGCGATCAACGGTGAGGCTATAGCGGCCGTCTTGCGGCTGACGCCGATCCGCGATATCCATTGCTGCAAGTAGTTTTACGCGGGAGACGACTTGTGCAAAAAGCTCAACTGGTAGCATGCGCGTTTCAAAGAGCATCCCGTCGACGCGGTGCCGCACGCGACCGCCGTGATGCGTCGGCTCGAGGTGGATGTCGGAAGCGTTCGCCGCCACCGCGGCTTCGTGCACTTCATCGAGGGCGCGGATCGCCGGAGGCGCGTCGCCCGGCTCCTCCGCCGGTATCTCATCGATCCCATACGCAGTGGCGATTCGTGCGCGAAGAGCTTTTGGCGACGCTTCGCGAGGCACGACCCGCATGCCCGACACGTTCCGGATTCGATCGAGCGTGTCATCGTCGCTCGCATCGGGAACTAACACGTGCAAATCGCTGCCTTCTGCGCGATAAGCAAGAACGCCATATCGTTGCGCTAATGCATATGGGATATGATCGAGCGCATCGCGGGAAATACCCGGAAGCGTATCGTCCAAAAGCATCGGACGACCAGTGATCTGTGTAGCCAAACGCCCCACCCGTAAGTCGTTAGGTACCGTCATGCGAGCGCATAGGGAGCGCTTGCTTGTCGCACATTTATCGCACAACCGAAACGGCTTGGCAATAAACCCGACATAAAACCGGCCTTAATGTCTCGCCCAAAAACATAGCGGGTACTTGGCGCTACAATTTGTTTGCTGGACCTGCTGCAACATTTGACATCAGCACACTAACCAAAACACTAAACAGCAATGGACGTATGATGAGCGTGCCGGCGAAAACATGAAGTCTGGTCAATTCAAATGGGAGAAACGATCGTGTCCAAAGACGCCGGCATCATCGGGGTTTCCGACCACGGCGGGTGGGCCGTGTTAGTGACAGTAACACGCGACGGGACAGTACTCGACCGCCGCCGCGTAGAGCTTGTGGACGAGAATCTGCCGGCCATCCCCCATCACCACGAAGCCCAGCGACTCCCGGTGGACGACGCCGTCGCGCTCGTCGAGCGGGTGCGCATTTCAGCTGAGCGACACGCAGCTCTCGCGCTCGACGCCGTGTCGACGGCGGTGCCACACGTTCTCGGCATTGCTCTTCGCAGTTGTCCGGAGCTTCCGGCAACGACTGCCGAACGTCTTACGGATTACCGTTCGCGAAACGTCGCCGACTGGGTGATGTATCGCAATGCTCTTGCCGGCGCCGCCAAGGCGCGCGGTTGGCCCGTCTATTGGTACGACGCGAAGAGCGTGCTGGCCTCAGCGGGGCAAGCGTTACATGTCAAGGACTTTGACGCTCACTTTCTCAAAATGCGCCGCGCATTCGGATCGCCATGGAATACCGATCACAAACTCGCAATGGCCGCGGCAGTCGTTATGGCGACGGCACAACCGAACTAGCGCAAAGCCTGAGGCTGTCCAACTCTTTCTTCGACAGACTTGCGCATTTGAATCCATCCACGAAAGTTCGCGTGGAACTCCGAGTCATTAGCGGGCGTCGCTACGTGTTCGAACGGGCTTAGGTGCCGGTCGGTGAGGAGGCGATCGCACAGCTCAATGTCCTTGGCGATATCGCGCTTTCCATCGTGCGTGAGATAAGAAACGCGCGCACAGCGCGCTGCGCTGATCTTCTTCAGTTGCTCGATCGGCAAATCGCGTTCATCATCTTGCACGAGCGGCAGGTGCCAATCACCTATACCGACCGTACGAGGTTGTGATGCATTCATTGCCTCGCGCATCAACTCGGCGGCAACGCGGATTTCGGGTTGCGCATTGGGTGCACAACGTAAACTATAGAAGTTTTCCCACTCGGTGGCCGTCACGATCACCGTGTGCCACATGAACGGCTCTAAAACGCGGTTGATGACTTGCTTGTGAACGTTGAACTTTTGCAAGTTGCGCACGTGTTCAACGGCGCTGTCGCGCGCACGCAGCCATTCAGCGCGCGCTTCTTCCGCTTGCTCCTCAGTCAACGCTTCACTGGCGGACATACCGGCTTTATTAACGCCCCATTCGACCGGCATCGCGGGATTTTCAAGCGCGCGATCGATCATCTTATTCGTCGGGACTGCTCTGCTGCTCGCGCTATTTTTTGATAGAACCCTGTGCGTATTAAACTCGCTCAAAACGAAACGAGGGAAGCGAACTTCCATCGTTGTTAAGCGAATGCCGGCGGGGCTTACCGAATCGGTAAGCACCCGCGCGCTGAAGCCGTTGTCCAATGATTTATCCGCGATAGCGAAGGAATGCCGGGACTTCGATGTCGTCCATGTTCACAGGCGACACCGCGTCGACTTTGCCGTTGTCGAACGCGTTGCTTGCCGTGATCGTCGGACGGTAGCTACGCGGTGAACCGAAGCCGGCCGCAAGCACGGTCACGCGAACTTTTCCGTTCATGTTCGGATCGATCGATGCGCCGAAGATAATTTGCGCGTCGGAGTCGACGCTGCGAGCGATCATTTCTGCCGCTTCGTTCACTTCGTACATCGCCATGTCGGCGCCGCCGGTGATGTTGAAGATCACGCCGCGCGCGCCTTCGATCGTCGTCTCGAGCAGCGGCGATGCGATCGCCTTTTGCGCGGCGTCGGCCGCGCGGTGCTCGCCCGTGCCTTCGCCGATACCCATCATTGCGGAACCCGCATCCGTCATGATGGTCTTCACGTCGGCGAAATCGAGATTGATCAAGCCCGGTTGCGTGATCAGATCGCTGATGCCTTGAATGCCTTGGCGCAGCACGTCGTCGGCATACGCGAACGCTTCATTGAGCGGCGTGCGCTTTTCGATGACTTGTAAAATGCGTTCGTTCGGGATGGTGATCAGCGTGTCGACCTTCGCTTCCAATTCCGCAATCGCGTGTTCGGCCGTCTGCATGCGCTTGCGGCCTTCGAACGCGAACGGTTTGGTCACGACGGCAATCGTGAGTGCCCCGGATTCGCGTGCGATTTCCGCGATGACGGGAGCCGCGCCGCTGCCGGTGCCGCCACCCATGCCGGCCGTGATAAAGACGAGGTCCGCGCCGTCGAGCACCATTGCCAGATCTTCGCGCGATTCTTCGGCGGCTTCGCGCCCGAGCGTCGGATTGGCGCCGGCGCCGAGACCGCGCGTCATGCCGTTCCCAATGTGCACGGTGTTCTCGGTGAGCGAATTTCGCAGCGCCTGTACGTCGCTGTTGACGGCAAAGAAGTCGACACCGTTGAGTCCGGCATCGATCATGCGGTTGACGGCGTTGCAGCCGCCGCCACCGATTCCGATCACTTTGATCGCCGCGGAATGTTCCGGTTGAAAGCGTCGTGCGTCTGCCATGTGCGTTATTTGCTCCTCAAACAATGTGAGTTGTGCGGGTTCCACATCAATTCCAAAGATCCGCGAACCAATTTCGGATCTTCGTCACAATCGTGCCGCCGCCCCGACGGTGGCCGTTACTCTCTTCCATTTCACCGTTGGCGCCGAAGAGCACCAAACCGATCGCTGTTGCATATTGCGGCTGGCTCATTGCGTCGGTAAGTCCGCTGACCGTCGTTGGGATACCAACGCGTGTCGGCAATCCGAAGACGTCCTCCGCGATCGGGCTCAATCCGGGCAAGAGCGAACCGCCGCCGGTGATAACGACTTCGCCGAGCACTAAATCTCGCGGAACATTTTCGACGATCTTTTGCTTACACATGCGCAGCGTTTCCAAAACGCGCGGCACCACGATCTGGCGCAATTGCTGCGTCGTTACTTCCTTCGTCGTGCGCCCGTCCAACCCGTGAACCGAGAACGTTTGCTCTCCGTCTTCCGCCACACCCGCGCCGTATTGCTTCTTCACGTCTTCCGCTTCGGCGAGCGATGTTTTCAAGCCGAGCGAAATGTCGTTGGTCAGAATATTCCCGCCCACGGGAATCGTCGCTGTGAAGATCGCGCTGCCGAGCGAGTAGACGGCGATGTCGGTCGTGCCGCCGCCGATATCGAGCAGCACCACCCCGACCTGTTTCTCTTCCGACATCAGCGTCGCAGCCGAACTCGCGAGCGGTTCGAAGACGAGGCCCGCCGCCTCCAAGCCCGCCCGATGGACGCATTTGAGGACGTTCGTAATGAAGGTCGTGCCGCCGGTGATGATGTGCGTGTCGACTTCGAGGCGGCCGCCGGCCATACCGACGGGATCTTCCACACCCTCTTGCCCGTCGACGGTGAAATAACGCGGCAGCGCGTGAATGATCTGCCGGTCAGCCGGGAGATTGATGATCTTGCTCGCGTCGATCACGCGGCGCACGTCGACGTGCGAGACTTCGCGATCTTCATTCGAGGTCGCGACGACGGCGCGGTTGTTGGTGCTGCGGATATGGTCACCAGTGATGCCGACGTAAACGTCGCCGACGTGAAGGCCGGCCATGCGCTCCGCCTTCTCGGTCGCGGCTTCGATGGACTTAATCGTCTCCTCGAGGTCCACCACGACCCCTTTGCGCATTCCGAGCGAAGGGGCCTCACCCACGCCGACGATCTCGAGGCCGTTCGGGCCTTCCACGGCGACGACCGCACAGGTCTTGGTCGTGCCGATATCGAGCCCGCAAACGGTCTCGTGCTTCATGCGATGGTCACCTATCTCTGAGCCCTTGGAATTAACCGCTATATATTGGGGCTACACTAGCGAAACCCTACTACATACAGGGCGCGGCTACAAGGGATCGTGAGGGGTTGGCGACCGCGGACGCCTCTCCTTGAGGATAGTTGTGGACCCGCTGTGGATATGGCGGCCCGATGCCGAAACTAAGCTACAGCCGTCCATGCGACTTTCGATCCGAACCCAAGCCGTTCTGCTCAGCGCGGTACCACTTTCGGTACTCGTGCTCGTTCTCGTATTTGCGATTTTGAGCGCCCGCAACGCGGAGATGACCGCGTACTGGGGTCAACACTCGGAAGATGTACTGGCCGCCAGTCAGGCAATCACGTCGAGCGTCGACGACGCGGATACCGCGCTCGCGCAATATGTGGAACATCCGCAGCCTGCCGTTCTTGACGAGCTAAAAGCGGCGTTGGCCTCGGTGACCCATAATGCGCAAAGATTGGAAGCCTTGGTTTCCGACAATCCGGCCCAAGAGGCGCGCGCACAGCATCTCGCGCAATTGATCGACGAATTCGGCCCGATTTTCCAAAACGTCGCAAACGCCGCGGGCGATCCGCGCAAACAACGCGCGATCGAACAATCGAAAACCGTACAGAACGGTGCTCGCGATTTCCGCAAGACGCAAGGCGATCTCGAGCGCACGGAACGCCAACTTGCGATCCAACGGTTCAGAACGCTCAGTAAGCAAAGCGCGCTCTTCGTGCAAACCTTGATCGGCGTGCTCGTTGTAGGCATCGTCCTTACGGCGTTCGCGATGTTCGTCTTCGGCGGCCGAATCGTCAACCGGCTGCAACGCCTTTCCGAGAATGCGACGCGGCTTGTCGCCGGCGAAGACGCGGTGCCGCTGAAAGGTAGCGACGAAATCGCCGATCTCGATGCGCAGTATCGTTCGACGACGCTTCGCATGCGCCGCGGAGAGGCGATCTCGGCCCAGCTTCAGCGCGCGCTTCTTCCAAAACAACTTCCCGACGTGGCGGGCATTCGCATCGATGCTTCGTATCACACCGCCGCAACGAACGCGGATATCGGCGGTGATTGGTACGACGTCTTCCTTTTGAGCGAAGACACGATCGGGATCAGTATGGGCGACGTCACCGGCCACGGCCTTCACGCCGCCTCAACGATGGCAACCGTTCGTCAGTCAATACAAACCGCGGCCCGCTACACGCAAGATGCTGCGGCGGTCTTCGAACTCGTTAACCGGAACATCGTCGATCAAGATAGCGGCGTCGTCTCGGCCTTCTTCGGCATACTCAACGTGCGCGACGGCTGCATGCAGTATGCGATCGCCGGTCATCCGCCGCCGATTACCGTGCGCGCGTCGGGAACGATCGGGATGCTCACCGGATCCGGATTGCTGCTCGGCGTTGAACGCAGCGCGCGATACGAGCGGCTTGAAACGCACCTGGAGAGCGGCGCCGCCCTCGTGCTCTATACCGACGGGCTCGTGGAAACGTACCGCGGCGATTTTTCACGCGGTATTTCGCTGCTGATCGACGCCATCAATGCGGAGTATTACAACAGTTCCGAAAACATCGCGCTCGCGATTCAGAACCGCGTGTTTTCGACCGTCGAACCGCACGATGACTCGGCAATTCTCTTTATCGGTGTCACCGAACTCGGCGTCCATGCCGCAAGCCGCGAACGATCGTGGCAGATCGATGCGAAAGCCGTAGCGGAAGCTCGGCGAGTGAAGCGCGCGTTTCTATGGCACCTGGGCCAATACACGAACGGCGAAACCGACCTTTCGTCGGTAGAATTGATTCTCGGCGAATTGCTCGGCAACGTCGCGCGCCACACGGACGGATATGCGACGGTGACGCTCGTTTTAGAGCGCGAGCGCGCGATTCTTCACGTCAACGATCGTGGCGAACCGATTCCGGAACTTCGCGAGCCGGTCGATACATTTGCCGAAAGCGGCCGCGGGCTTTTTCTCGTCAACGCGCTCGCGCGCAACCTCCGCATCGAACGCGACCGCGAAGGAAACCGCGTCTCCGCAGAACTTCCCGTGACGCTGCACGCCGATTGAGTGCCGAGCGTTACGCCGGTACGCCGGCCAACTTTTGCGGCACGTCGAGCTCGACGCGTGTTTCGTTGACGCCGCCGAAGAGGCGGGTAACGGTGAATGCGCGCGTCAGCAAGGCCACGAGGAATAAACCGCGGCCGCCTTCGTTGTAGACGTCCAACGGGGCTGCGAGCGCCGGGTCGTACGCCGGCCCGTGATCGAGCATCGAAAGGACCGGATACGCGCCGTTCCAAGAGATGTGGATCTCGATCGGTCCGCGCGCGTGTCGCGCAGCATTGCCGAGCAGTTCGCCGATGACGAGTTCCGCCGAATTGTAATCTGCGGTCTCCGCGCCGTAGGCGCGCAAGTACCGTGCCATAAAGATGCGCAGATCACGCGCCATTCGAACGTCTCGCGAGTCGAATTTAATCTCCAATACTTCATTGCGGCGTTGCGCGTGTACCGGTATGTAGGTCAAGGAAAGCAACGCAACGTCGTCGCGCGAGCCGTGCGGCAGCAACGTCCGCTGCAAAAAATGTGCGGGCTGCTCGCAGGTCCGCGGCATTGCCGATAGCGCTTCGGCAAGGCGTATTTCACCCTGGACCGGATCGTGTTCTACTTCAGTAACGCCGTCGGTGTAGAGCAGCAGCGTGTCGCCGGGAAGGACGCGAAACGTCACCGATGAGTGATCTTCATCGCTCTCACGCAATCCGAGCGGCAGTCCATGGCAGGGCAGGCGCAATACCGTGCCGTCAGCGCGGCGCAAAAACGGCGGCGGATGACCCGCCGTCGCATAGATGAATTCACCACTCACCGGATCGAGAACGCCGACGACGGCGGTCACGATCGAATCCGGATAGCGACGAATAAGTGCGAGCTCCGCCGTGTCGAGTAGCTTCACAGGATCCGATTCATAAAACGAGAGGCCGGAGATCGTCTGGCGCACCTTCCCCATCAACGCGGCCGCGATCACGCCGCGACCTGTGACGTCCCCGATCGATACTGCGATGCGGCCATCGGGAAGTTGGAACGCGTCGTACCAGTCTCCGCCGATCAGTGCGCGGTCGTCGCCCGCGGCGTAGACCGCGTCGAAGCGAACTTCATCGAGGCTGGGCAGTTTCGCTGGAAGGAGCGCTTCCTGAAACACCTTCGAAGCGGTTTGATTGTGTTCGAAAAGCTGGGCGTTCTGCACCGCCGTGGCCGCGCGGCGCGCAACTTCGTGCAGCAACTGCTGATCCTCGGCGTTGAACCCTTCGCGCTTGCACACGATGATCGTTCCGATTGCACGGCCATGACTGACCATCGAAAGATGAAGGTAGGACTCGCCGGCCCATGCTTCTACGGAGTCGGCCCCGCGCACATCGAAAATCCGACCGTCGTCATCGGCAAGCAGCATAACAAGCTGGGTTGCATAGCGAGGAACGAGCGCTCTTTCGAGCTCACTGAACACACTTTCAACCGAGAGCGCATCGCCCAACCGGGATCCGAGGGCGGTGAGAAACGCTAAGCGATCGGCGCTTCGCCGTTCTGCGCGCCGGACCGCGGTAACGTCGGTAAAGTTTCCGACGGCACCAACGATCCGGCCCTCTTCGTTTCTAAGCGGCTGCGCGAAGGTGAGCAGCTCGAACCTGGCGCCGCCATGGCATATGAATTCGACCGTTTCGCCGATCACCGCGTCGCCCTGAGCGGCACGAAATAGCGGCTCTTCCTCTTTAGAAAGCGCTCTCGCGTGGACTTCATGACGGTAGGGCAGGTCTTCGGACGCGAACACACCTTCGTCGCTCGGCATGCCAAGCAGTTCCCTCATCGCGGCGTTGACGTACGCCAATGTGACTTCAGGGTCCAGCGCAACGATCGTCGGAATCGGGAGGGCATCGACCAATGCGACGAGCTCCCGGGGCGAGTGCAAACCGGTGATGTCCACGTCGACTTTGTCGTACCCGATCTTAAGTCAGCTTAAATCCACATAGACGCAGGCCGAAATAACCATTTGTATGGATTCCCGCCGCACGAGTCTAGAACGCGCGCTCACGATTGCTTTTAGCCTGGTGATCGCTGTCATGTTATTGATCATCCCCGTGATGATCTGGGTGATGAACGGCATCACGACGCAAGCCGAAGTCCTCGATAAGCGCGTCATTGCCGGGCAACTCGCGTACGCGAAAGTGGCGAGCGACGCCGACACGTTACGCGCAGCGACGCTGCAAGCCGCGACGGCAACTGACAAAAGCGTTGCCGGCGCGCAACTGACTCAGGCGAAGACGCTCGTGAAGCAATTTCCGGACGACGCGCGCACGATGACGAATATCTTTTGTCCGTTGGATAAGAACGCAAAAGATACGGATCTGACCGCGTCGCAGTGCTCCGTAGCGAAGGACGAAATCGCGAAGCAAATCGGCTCGCTCGTCGACACGTTCGGCACCAGTGCGAGCGGCTACGATTTCCAAGCGCTCTCTGCGGTGAGCTTACTGCAACAGGGCAAAAACAAAGACGCACTCGCACAGATCAATGGTCCCTCGAGCATCGCTTACGAGAAGCAAAGTAAAGATGGTCAAGCGATGCTCAACGCGCTGACGACGCTCGCATCGGACCGCTACAGCCGGTTGCTGGAAGCGCGCAATATGGCCTTGATTGCGCTCGGCGCGGGACTCGTTGCCGCGATCATCATCGCGCTGCTCGCGATGGGCTGGCTTCGTTCGATCGTGTTGCGCAGCATCGGCCAATGCGTCGAGATCTTTGAAGCCATGGGCAACGGCGATCTTTCGCAACGCATCAACTGGCACGGCAGCGACCTTCTCGGCCGCCTCGGCAACGCCATCGATGACTTCGCCGATCGCATTTCCGCGATCATCGGCCGCATCCAGCGCGCGACGATGACGGTGCAACAAGCGTCCGATCAAAGCAATCGCCTCGCGATCGAAGTGGATGACCGCGTCAAAGAAGAATTGGCGGCGCTCTCGCAAGCGCTCAATTACTCGAGCGATCTCGCAACGACGGCCGGCAGCGTTGCCGACAATGCGGAAGCGGTCGCAAGGCGCGTCTCGGATATCTCCAGTGCCGTCGCACAAATGACCGCGTCGATCCAAGAAATGGATCAGAACCTGCTCAATCTCGCGACCGTCGTTGAGCAGGCGGTGACGAATACTCAAGAGATGTCCGCTTCGATCGTGCAAGTCGCCGGTAATGCCGACCGCGTACGCTCGGAATCGAACGTCACCGATCAGCAAGTCCGCGAAGGGCGCAACGAAGTGCTCGCACTCTCGAAGGGCATGGGTTCGATCAGCGACACCGTCCAAGACGTCGTTACCGAGATGCAAAGCCTCGACGGAGCATCGCGTCAGATCGGCGAGATCCTCGGCTTGATCGAAGAGATTGCAGATCAGACGAACCTGCTGGCGCTCAACGCCGCAATCGAAGCGGCCCGCGCCGGCGAACACGGCCGCGGCTTCGCCGTGGTTGCCGACGAAGTTCGCAAGCTCGCCGAAAACTCGGCAAGTTCGACCAAACAGATCGGCCAACTGGTCGCGGACATTCAACGCCGCACCTCGGCCGTGTTGGAACGAACGGCACGCGCGAACTCACTCGTTCAAAACAATGCCGAGTCGGCGCGCAACGTCACGCAAATGATCGAGACGATCAGCAAACGCGTGACCGAAGTGGCGCAGCTCGTCTCCGAGATCTCCGTCGCGACGACCGAACAGGCTCGAGCTTCGGAAGAGCTCGCCCGAGCGAGCGAACAGATGGGTGCGATGACCCACGAAGCGGCCGCGACGATGCGAGAACAGGCGATCACGTCGAACCAGATTCTCGAGAGCGTCTCCGAGATCGAAAACCGGACGGCGCAGGTCGCGAGAGCCTCTACCGAGCAACAAACGGCAATCCAAGCACTCGGTACCCGGATCGAGCAGTCGAGCGAGCTCGGCAACAAAAATTCGGGATCCATTGCCAGCATGGCCAGCAGCGCAGACGACGTCCAGTCTGAAGCGACGCAGCTCAAGGAGATGGTCGGACAGTTCCGGACAGGCCAAACGGCCCTAGACGATAGTCACACTGGGCCCAAGCCGGCACTAGAAGATCCCGGTGCTCTTGCGCTATCATCTTGAAAATTGATAGAAATTTGAGACTTTTGTAGTGGAGAACCCCGTGCACAAGACTTTCTCGGTCCTTGCCCTCATCGCCGCGGTCGCGGCGCCCTCGGCAGTTCTTGCCGCGTCGATCGACGCCTCACTGATTCCGGACGGTACGTACACGGTCAAAGTGAACAAAGTGGTGGATAGCAAGCACATCGATGTCTCGATGGATAACGGTTCGGAAACCACACTGTCTACCGGTCGCGAGTCCGTCGACTTCACTAAAATCAAAGCCGGCGATCAAGTGAAACTTTCCTTGATCAAAGGCCAGGTAATGGTCTACCTCGACCTTACCAGCCACTAAGTCTCCACGCTTCAGCTTCAGCCTCAAAACGGCGCACGCAAGATCGTGCGCCGTAGTTAATAATCCCGGTCGCTATTTTCGCGGACCGCGTGTAAAGACGATGTGAACCTTTAAGCGCAGCTAAGAGTGTGTAAAGGAGCGAACGCTTTCCAGCACACAATCAGCGGCAAGAATGGGAACAACACCGCAGTCTCGGGGTGACCGCGGCATCGTCCAATACGTCGATTTGCTCGAATTCGCTATGGAGCAGGCAAACGACGGCATCGCGGTCATGCGCTTCACCGGCGACTCAGAAATTCCAATCCGTATCGTCTACGCGAACGAGACCATCGAGCGCCTCAGCGGGTTTACACGCGCCGAGTTGCTGGATGAATCAAATCCGTTTCTCCGCGTCCAACCGCAAAATCGAGCACGTTATGACAGACTGCTCGAACAAGTGCGTGCAGGCGAGTCCGTGCGGTTCGAGATCGCACTCGGCGGCAAGGATCGATCGACATGGTGCGAGATCCGTTGGTCGCCGCTTCAGCATGCCGGCAAAGAAGTTTCGCATTACGTCGCGGTTTTACGCGAGCACGCCGTTCAACGCTCTCCCGATGCCGTCTGCATCCTAGAGCTCGCGCAGGCCAGTGACGAGCCCTATCGCGTCGTGTTCGTCAATGACTCGATGTGCGCGATGCTGGACATGGCGCGCGAGCAGATTATCGCGCAGGGATTGGGGACGGTCGCCGATCCGCTGAAAGGCGAAGCCTTCGAACGAGAACTTCTTCTGCGGCGTCGAGACGGGACGGCCCGGTGGGTTCACGTTGCGGGTACGCCTGCCAACGCCGAGCCGGGACAACCCGATCGCATAACGATAACGTGTCGCGACATCGACGAGCGCAAACGTAAAGACGAGGAAGCCAAGCTTCTGCAATCGGTGCTCTCGCAAACGACCGACTTCGTCGTCATTGCCGACGCAGCACGTCCATCGGAGCGCGGACCGTCCGTGACGTACGCGAATCCCGCCTTCGCGTCCGTGCTTGGAGTGCAGCATGACGATGTCACCGGCAAAGTATTGACCGACTTTATGGTTGCGTCGTGCGATGATACAACCATTACCGGACTGCACTCTCGTTTGGAACGACATCTTCCCGTCTCGTACGAACTTCAGGTGCGCAACGCGCAAACGGGAAACGCCGTCTGGATCGAACTTTCCGGACAACCGGTGCGCGATGAAAACGGACAGTCGGTCTCGTGGATATTCGTCGGCAAAGATATCAATCTGCGCAAACAGAGCTACGTTCAAACCGCGCAGCTGCTCACGGCGCTCGATCTTGCGGACGAGCCGATTGCAATCTACAGCGTCGTCGGCCCGCTCGTGCTCGAACCGCAGCACATGAACCGGCGCGCCGCGGAATTCGAACGTCCCCTGATCGAGACCGCCTTAGCCGACCATCGGCAACGAAAGCGGTTCGAAGATGCGTGGCGCATACTCGAGCAAGGCAATAACATCAAACGCCTCATCTGCGCAGGTGGCAACGACCCGAGACGCTGGATCACCCTCGAACTGCGACCGATGAAGTCTGCGCGTGCGCTCAACACGGTGATCGCTATCGAACATCTCGTCAGCACGCAGGAAGAAGGTCAGGACGAGATAACGGCGGTTCTTGCGCTCAGCCGCGAGATCGCAACCTTCCAAGATCTCGGGTCGCGCGTCGATGCATTCCTCGAAGTCTTACGCTGCGAATGGGATATCTCTGCGCGGTTTAGCGCCGCAAGGCGTGACTTCGACCTCGTCCTGCGCGCGAAAGAACATAACGGCTACATGGTGATTCCGGCGGGCGTGCTCTTCGATCGGCCGGTCGCCGTCGACTTCTTCTGGACGTCGACCCTTGCGCCGCGGCGGCTCACCGCGCTTCGTATTTTCCTCGAAACACTCGGTCGCCGCGACTGACTATTTCTTGTAGACGACGACGGGCGTCTTTGGCGCGCGCAGATCGATCGCGGAAATCGAACGTCCGCTTTTCCCGACCTGCGTAAGGATCGGCTCGACGAGCGGTATCTTTTTCGCTAAGTCGCTCTCGTCGCCGAAGAGCACGCGCACCCCATCGTGCAACGTCACAACGAGATCGCCGAACTTATCATGTTCGAGCGAGATCGCGGCGAGACGGGCATTCGCCAACGCTTCCTCGTCGTCGCGCAATGCGATGAGTTCCGGCTCGGTGACGGTCGCGCCGAGGTGCGGCTCAGACAGCGTCTTGTCGACGAACGCGGGCAGCCCGCCGAACGACGGTTCAAGCGCTTGCAGTGCGCGCAGAGTGCGGTCCACGATGACCACACCGTCCGCGGTGACCAGGCGCGCGAACGGGACCCGTTCGGTTACGTCGATCACGAACGTTGAAGGCGGGCGACGGTGCACCGACGCAACATCGACGTACGGGATCGCTTCGATCCGCTGTGTCATCGCGCGGGTGTTTTGCAGCCACGCGTTCGTGTGTACATCGATACGCGCCGCATCCAAGATCGCATCCCTCGTTACCACGTGGTTGCCTTCGACGACGATCGCGTGCGGGCGAAGCGCCGGCCACGTTGCAAGAAAATACGCGCCGAATGTTGCGACGGCGAAGAGCAGCAGTACGAGAAACCAAAACGGACGCAGTCGGGCAACGGCGGTCTTCTTCCGCCGTCGTGGTATCGGCCGGCTCACGCGAGCACGTACCGTTCGATCGCCTCGGCAACGCCATCCGACGCGACATCGCCAACAACGCCCGAAGCGATCTCGAGCAATTCCTTCGGAGCCGAACCCATTGCAATGCCGAAACCTGCCGCCTTCAGCAGCGGTGCGTCGTTCCACGAGTCACCGATTGCAGCTACGTCACGCATTTCGATGCCGAGATGGCGCGCGACAAACCGTAGCGCGTCCCCCTTGTCGACGGTAGGATTCATAATCTCGACGAATTCGGGATAGCTGCGCGTTGCGTAGACCGTGTCGCCGAGGGCTTTATGGATCTGTTGCACGTACGCCGCGGCCGCCTCCGGATCATCGATGACGATCGCCTTGGTTGCCGGACTGTATGCGAACGCTTCGCGCAGCGACGGCACGACCACGGGCTCCGCTCCGGAGAGCGATGCATAGAGATCCGAGAAACGGTTCCTCTGTTCGCAATAGTATTCGTCGTTACGATAGAGCTGCAGATGCATGCGGTCGCGCTGCACCATGTCGACGACCGCGCCCACGGTATCGACATCAAGCGGCACGTCGCGCAACACGTTGTCACTTTGTGGATCGATGATCGCCGCACCCTGGTAGCAAACAACCGGCGCATCAAAACGCAAGTCACGCGCGTACGTTACCGCCGCCCGATACATGCGACCGGTGACGATGCATCCTGCGATTCCGGCCTTTTGCATCCGCTCGATCGCTTCGCGTACGCGTGGCCGAAGAACGAGATCGCGTCCGATGAGCGTCCCGTCGAGATCGAAGGCAACTAACCTTGTCATCCTGAGCTTGCCGAAGGGTTCATGCGCCGCTGCGCATCCTTGCGGTCTGCGCGTGTTGCGGCAGACCTTCGAAGTCGGAAAGCGCGGCTAGGGGCTGCGAATCCCGCAGCATCCGCTCCCGCGAATTCTCGACAACGCTGAAGTTCCGCGTGAAATCAGCAAGCGAGAGTCCCGACGAGAATCTCGCAGCCCCGTATGAAGGCTGCACGCTGTTCGTGCCCGCGAGGTAGTCGCCGCAGGCAATCGGCGTCAGATCCCCGACGAAAACGGCGCCCGCGCGGCGTAACCGCGCCAAGTACGGCTCGGCGTCGCGGACATGCAACGCAACGCGCTCCGGTGCAAAACCGTTTGCTGCGTCAAAGAGTTCATCCCGGCTCTCGGCATGAATGAGGTAACACGACTCGCCGACGACCTCCGCGATGACGTCGCCGCGCGGCAGCGTCTTTACGTCGAGCGTGTCGATCAGTTGCGCCACGGCATCGAGCAGCGGACGCGATTCCGAAACCACCGCAACGCGAGCGGATCGGTCGCGTTCGGCTTGCGCCAGCAATTCGCCGGTGACCAGCTCCGTGTTTGCGC
The DNA here is from genome assembly GCA_019232905.1 of Vulcanimicrobiota bacterium. Taxonomy (GTDB): domain Bacteria; phylum Vulcanimicrobiota; class Vulcanimicrobiia; order Vulcanimicrobiales; family Vulcanimicrobiaceae; genus JAMXLG01. The sequence continues at coordinate 4,671 of JAFANA010000123.1, read as the reverse complement.
CGTCATCAGCGATCACGAGCACTTCGGGTGGGCCGGAAAGTGTGTCGATCCCGCACATTCCGTAGACCTGGCGTTTTGCTTCCGTCACCGCCGGCGGCGCGGTGCCTACGATTTTATCGACCGGCACGATCGATTGCGTTCCATATGCTGCCGCCGCAATTGCGTGCGCTCCGCCGACGGCATAGAGCTCATCGACGTCGCAGAGGCTCGCCGCAAAGACGACCGCGGGATGGATGCTACCCGTTGCATCCGGATGCGCAAGCACGATTACACGCGAGACGCCGGCGATTTTCGCCGGCACGGCGCTCATCAGGACTGCTGACGCATTGGAACCTCCAGGGACATAGACTGCGACTGAATCCAGCGGGCGATAGCGCATGCTGTATCGTGTACCATCCTCGTCTACCCAGTTGACGTCGGCATGACGTTCGCGCTCGTGCACTTTCGTGATGCGTTGTTTCGCAAGACGAAATGCATCGGCGATCTCCACCGGGACGAGTGCGCGCGCCTGATCCGTCATCGGAATCGCTACGCGCAGTTTCGAGGCGTCGAATTGTCCGTCGCAGACCGAGCGCATGTATTCAACGAGCGCGGCGTCTCCACGCAGCCGCACGTCCTCGACGATCGCCGCGACCGATTTGATCAATTCCGGCGACGGCTTCCATCCCGTGCGTTGGATGCCGGCGAGTTTGAGCCGGTCGTTCGCGGCAATCACGCTAAGCATCGAGTGCCTCGCGTACATTGCCGGCTCCGAAGATTCGTTCGAGTTCGCTGCGCAGACGGTGATCCGGCGCAACCGTGCGCGAAAGCGTCTGGCTCTTTCCGCGCGCGTGCATGACGAGCGGCACGTCGCCCGGCCACTCCTCGACAAGTACGGCGAGCCGGTCGATTTGATCCCGCGAATACACGTCGACGTGCCATCCGCGTACCGGCGGTGCCGCAGGCCTCACGCCGTTGTTCTTCGGCGGCTCGAACGGAGCAACGTCGTTAGCGCTAACCGAAAGTTCGATCGGCGGTTCCTCCCCGGGCGCGGCGCCCGGCCGTTCGCGCAACCGCAAGCGACCCTTGACGACGAGGATCGAGTCGTCGACGAAGTATTGTTGCACCATCGGATAGAGCTTCGCGAAGACCACAACGTCGCAACCGCCGGTGGTATCTTCGAGCGACGCAATCAGGATCTGTTGCCCCGCCTTCGTCAGCGTCCGTCGCACGCTCGTGACCATGCCCGCAATCGTCACCGCGCCTTCGTCCTCGACGTTGCGCAAGTCTTTGACCAGCGTCGCGCCTTGCCGAACCAGAATCTCTTGCACGTCTGAGAGCGGATGACCCGAGACGAAAATGCCGAGCGTCTCTTTCTCCCAGGCAAGCATTTCGCGTTTGTTCGGCGGCGGCACGTTGGGAAGTGTAGGAACGAGCGCCGGCGCATGTTCGGCGAGATCGCCGAAGAGCGAGAACTGCCCCATCTCTTGCTCGCGCGTTGCATGCGCAGCAAGGTCGAGTGCGACGTCGAGTGCAGCAAGTTTCTGCGCGCGATTGCCGGGCAGCGTATCGAGCGCTCCGCATTTAATGAGCGCTTCGAAGACGCGACGATTGACTTGCTTGCCGTCGACGCGCTTTGCCAAGTCGAAGAGATCGGCAAACTTCCCGTCGCGTTCGCGCGACTCGATAATGCTCTGAACCGCCCCCTCACCAACGCCCTTGATCGCCGCCAGTCCAAACCGGATACGATCCCCGACAACGGCAAAGTTTACGAGAGACTCGTTGATGTCCGGCGGCAAAACTTCGATGCCGATCTTCTTCGCCTCATCGATATACTCGACGAGCTTGTCGGTCTTATCTTTTACCGACGTCATCAGCGCCGTGAGATACGGCAACGGATGATTCGCTTTTAGATACGCCGTTTGATATGCAATCCAACCATATGCGGCCGCGTGCGCCTTGTTGAATCCATATCCGGCGAACGGTTCGATGAAGGCAAAAATTTGCTCCGCAAGATCGCGCTCGATTCCCGAAGCCTCTTTTGCGCCCTCGATGAACTTCTCGCGATAAACCGGAATCTTGTCCTTTTGCTTCTTGCCCATGACCTTGCGGAGCTCGTCCGCCTGCCCCATCGTGAACCCGGAAATATCACGCGCCATCTGCATTACTTGTTCTTGATATACTGCAATGCCGTAGCTTTGCTCGAGAATCGGTTCGAGTTTCGGATGCAAATATTTCGGCTTCGTGCGGCCATGCTTATTGCTGATGAACTGCGGAATCCAGTCCATCGGTCCGGGACGGTAGAGCGCGACGAGCGCGATAACATCCTCGAAACAAGACGGACGCAACTCTACGCAGACGCGCTTCATGCCTTCCGATTCGAGCTGGAACGCGCCCATCGTCTCGCCGCGACTGAGCATCTCATACGTGCGCTGATCGTCGTCCGGAATCTTCGCGATGTCGAAATTGGGATCCGTGATACGGCGGATTTCCTTGACTGCGTCGTTCATAACGGTCAAGTTGCGCAGGCCCAAGAAGTCCATCTTGAGCAAGCCGATCTTCTCGACCCACACCATGTCGAACTGCGTGTTGACGCCGCCGTCGTTGAACTTCACGAGCGGCGCGTAGTCGATCAGCGGTCCCGCGGAAATAACGACGCCGGCCGCATGCGTGCCCGCGTTGCGCGCAAGGCCCTCGATGTCTTTCGCTGTGTCGAGCAGCTTACGAATCTGCGGATTCGTGGCATACGCGAGCTTGAGGTCAGCGATCTGCTCGAGTGCGTCACCGATCGACAAACCGCCCGGTCCGGACGGAATCATTTTCGCGACTTTATCGACATCCGGCAACGGTACGCCCAAAGCGCGACCTGCATCGCGCACCGCTGCGCGCGCGGCCATCGTACCGAATGTAACGATTTGCGCGACGCGTTCTTTGCCGTACTTTTCCGTAACGTAGTCGATGACTTCGTCGCGTCGCTCGACGCAGAAATCGGTATCAATATCGGGCATCGAGATTCGATCCGGATTGAGAAACCGTTCGAAGAACAGGCTGAACTTCAGCGGATCGAGGTCGGTGATCTTCAAGCAGTATGAAACGACCGAACCGACGGCGGAGCCACGCCCCGGTCCAACCGGAATCTCGTTGTCACGCGCGTACTTGATGAAATCCCAAACGATGAGGAAGTAGGCGGCGAACCCCATCGTATTGATGATGTTGAGCTCGTATTCGAGCCGTTCGGTTAGTGCGGCGTCAGTCGCGACGCGCTCCCGGCCGTATCGTTCGATCAGACCCGCTTCGCACAATTCACGCAAGAACTGTTCGGCGGTTTTCTCTTCAACCGCGTTTTCGGGCTGCGGGACAGGATATGCGGGAAGATGATGGATCTTCTCCGGAATCTTGATATCGATGCGCTCGGCGATCTTCACCGTGTTCTCGCACACTTCCGGAAGGTCGCGCCAGAGCTCGTACATCTCTTCCGCGGACTTCACATAGAACTGGTCGGAGTAGAACTTCATCCGGCTTGTGTCGGAAACGGTCTTCCCGGTACCAATACACAGCAGCACGTCGTGGGCGGGCGCGTCGCGCTGTTCCAGGTAGTGTGAGTCATTGGTTGCGACGATCGGCAGATTCAATTGACGCGCCACCTTCACGAGGCCGTCGTTGATGACGTCCTCCTCCGGCATGCCATGGCGCATCACTTCGATGTAGAACCGGTCGCCGAAAATGTCCACGAACGTTTTCGCGTTTTTGACCGAGGTCTCGAAATCGTTCTTGAGTAGTGGTGCGGCCACCATGCCGGACATGCAGCCGGATAAAACGATCAACCCGTCATTATGCTTCTCGAGTAAATCGAGATCGATCCGGGGCTTGTAATAGTAGCCCTCGAGGAAGCCTTTAGAGATAAGCGCTGTTAAGTTTCGGTAACCGACGAGATCGGCCGCGAGCAGCGTCACGTGAGCTTCGTCGCGCACGGTGCGATCAAATCGCCCCCGCGGGGCAATATATGCTTCACAGCCGATAATCGGCGTCAGGCGCGCGTCGCGTGCGGCGTAATAGAACTCCATTGCGCCGTACATGACGCCGTGGTCGGTCAGGGCGACCGCAGGCGCGCCGTCCTCGGCCGTTCGGCGGCAAAGCCGGTCGACGCGGCACGCGCCGTCCAAAAGGGAGTATTCGGAATGAACGTGGAGATGAACGAATTGCGACAACTACGTAGTCCGGCCTAAAGAAAACAAAGCAGGTAGACGTTACCTTAAACGATGGGCACGAACCTGTCCGCCGGCCCGCATGACGCCGCCGAACTCTTAGATGAGATCGAGCGGCTTAAAGCCCGTATTGCCGTTTTGGAGGCCGAGCGGGACGAGTACGCCCAACAGAACGCAGAACTCTTCGTTCTCCAACAAGTTTTCTCCACTATCAACTCGACGCTCGAAATCAACGACATTCTGTCGATGGTCCTGCGCGGCGTTGTCGAAGCGCTGAAGTTCAAGCGCGTCATTCTCTTCGACGTAATCGAGGGGCAAACCATCGTCCGCCGTCTCGAGTGCGACAGCAACGGAACGGTAAACCACGCACTCGATCCGCGCGAATACCGTCAAGGCTCGACCCTCGTCGACGTCGCGCACGGCGACCTTCAGCTCGCCTACGGCGGCGCAGGCGATCCGGATTGTCCGCTCGACGACACCCTGGGCT
>JAFANA010000117.1 GCA_019232905.1 Vulcanimicrobiota bacterium | reverse complement strand
CCTACCGTGGGAATCCCCCGCTCCGGCACGCTAAGCCGGACTCAGTGATCTTGTGCAGGCGTAGTTAGTTACAGCGTTGGTACAGTAAAAGTATTAAGCTTTTCTGTACAAAGCCGTTTGTTATGGGCCATAAGGTTTATCGGAATCTTCTCATCTCCTTCTAGTTCGTTACATTTCTGTTACAAACTAGCGGCCGCTTGCTCGATCGTGCTCGCAAGCTGGTTGGCGACCGCCTCAATCTGAGTCTGATCGTCGCCCTCAGCCATGACCCTTATTAGGGGTTCGGTTCCCGACGGACGAATCAGTAGTCGCCCGGAGCCCTGGAGAGCAAGCTCCGCTGCCGAGATCGCCGCGCGGACGTCATCGTTCTTCAAAACGTCTTTGTGAGGCGTCCGCACGTTCACGAGAATCTGCGGCGCAACAACGACCTCCGCAACGAGATCGTGAAGTCGCGTCTTCGATGCGGCAACGATACCGAAGAGCGTCATCGCCGTCATCGGCCCGTCGCCCGTCGTGTTGCGGCGCAAATCGATAACGTGGCCCGACTGCTCGCCGCCGAGGACGAAGCCTCCGGCGCGCATCTGTTCCAAGACGTACCGGTCGCCGACCGCGGCGCGCAATAAGTGCATGCCGTTCTTTTCGAGTGCGCGCGCGAATCCGATGTTGCTCATGACAGTTCCGACGATCGTGTCGCCGGCGAGCTCGCGGCGTTCGTGTAAGTCGCGGCCGATGGCGAACATCACGTGATCTCCGGAAACGAGTTCGCCTTCTTCATCGACGAACAGCGCTCGGTCGGCATCGCCGTCGAATGCGACACCGACGACGTGTTTCTCACCGGCCGCGATGAGCTCACGAACCTTCGCCTGCAATCCGTGCATGTGCGTCGCGCCGCACTCGACGTTGATACGTGCGCCGTCGTTCTCGCAGTTGATCTCGGTTACGACGGCGTTCATTTTCCGAAATGCATACGGAGCAATTGCGTACGCTGCGCCGTTTCCACCGTCGACCACGATGTGCAGCCCGCCGAGATCCACGCCTGTGCTGTAGAGTTCTTCGTAGTAATGCTTGGCCAGGTTCTGCGCGAGACGCGCAACGCCGATGTCGACGCCGGTCGGACGCGGCAGCGTTTCGCTGATGACGAGCTGTTCGATCTCTTCTTCGCTTTCGTCCGAAAGCTTGAACCCGTCGGGACCGAAGAACTTAATTCCGTTGTCCGCGATCGGATTGTGCGACGCGCTGATCATGACGCCGGCTGCGGCGTTCTCGGCGACGGTAACGCGCGCTACGGCCGGGGTTGGAACGATTCCGATCGAGACGACGTCCCGGCCGACCGAGGTGATGCCGGCCGTGATCGCTGCTTCGAGCATCGTTCCCGAGAGCCGTGTGTCGCGCCCAACGATAACCGGGCGGTGCCGGTCGCTCGAATGCGCGAGGACGGTGGCTCCCGCACGCCCGATGCGAAAAGCGAGTTCGGGCGTAAGCTCGGTGTTGGCGACACCTCGCACGCCGTCGGTTCCGAAGAGTCGGCTCACGGTTTTGCTCCTGCTCCCATTCCTTTGACGAAGTGCACGCGGACGCGTACGAGATCCGGTGCGACCTCTAGGCCTGCCACTTCCTGCCCAAGCGAGTTTACCGGCACCGGCCGGACCATCGCATCAAAGGCCGATGGACTCTGCGCGAGGGGAACTTCCAACACGACGGCGCTTACCTGAGAAAGCAAGCTCGTCGGTCCGTGCACCGTGACGGCCGATGGTTGCTGCTGAACGTCGTTGACGACGATCTCGCTGCTTGCATTTCCGGTGTAGTGCATCGATAGCGGAAAGTCGCGATCCTCGAGGCGTTCGATCGACAAACTCACCGACGCCGGGCTCAAACTTTGCACGACGATATTCGGGGCAACGAGTTGCACGGGAACGTTGTACACGCCGATGCCTTTGTTTGAAAGATCGAGGACGGCTTTGACCTCGTTCGGATTGATCGCCGGTTCGCCGCGTTTCATCGCCACGGTGACGACGGCGTCCTTATCCGTAAAGTGCGCGATATAACCGATCGGCAGATTCTCCGCAGCGATCGGCACGGAGATCTGCTGATCGAACCGCGATGCAAACGCCGGATTTGCTTCAAATCTGAAATATGCCCACCCGACGATCGCGAGCGCGAGCGAAAGAATTTTAAGTCCGAAGTTCTTTCGGATGATCACCACGGACGTTGCCCTCGGATTCGCGCGCGGGAGCTAGACGCGAGCGGAAGTGTGAAACGAGATCGTTGTTGACAAAGCGGCGGCGATCGCGCGGCGCCCGCGTCACCGCGAGGAGCACTTTCACCAAACGCCCTTCTTCCTCTACCGGGCGCGTGAGTTTGCCTTCACGCGCAATCGAAATCGCGCCCGTTTCTTCGGATACGACGATCACCACGGCATCCGTTTGTTCCGACAAACCGACGGCGGCGCGATGGCGCGTGCCGATGCGGCGTTCGGAGAGCACTTGCTCCGCAAGCGGCAGAAAACATCCCGCCGCTTCGATGACGCTATCGCGCACGATGACTGCACCGTCGTGTAGCGGCGAACGCGGATTGAAGATCGCAAGTAAGAGCTCCGCGGAGAGCTGCCCGCCGATCACCGTCCCGCTCTCGATGAACTCTTTCAAGCCGCTCTGCTGCTCGATCACGATCAGTGCACCGAGCTTATTGCGCGAGAGTAGAAACGCCGCGCGCGCGAGCATCGCGATACCCTTGTCTTCCGGGCGCGTCCAATCCGACGTATCTTCACCGATGTGCAGCAAGCCGCCCCGGCCGATTTGTTCCAGCGCGCGCCGCAGCTCGGGTTGAAAGACGATCGGCAGCGTGACGGCGGCGCCGATCACGAGCAGATTCAAAATCGTGCCGAGCAACGAAAGCTGCAGCAATTTCGCGAGCCCGAGCAGACCGACGAGAACGAGCACGCCGGTGAGAATCTGAACTGCGCGCGTTCCGCGAATAAGCAGCAAGACGTAGTAAATAAGGACGCTCGTCGCGGCCACGTCGAGCACGTCGGTAATGCCGACGTACGAACGGATCAAATTAAGGAGCGACATGATGCTCCTCGATCAGCGCCTCGAGCACGCGGTCCGGTGCAATTTCCGGCGCTTGTAAACCCGCGCTTGCGATCGACGTCCACCATGCAAGCGGCAACGGCGTCAGCAACTCTGTTACGCGAGCGGCGCCGAAACGCGCGAGTTCGATATCGACAAGTTCGAGTACGACGCCGGCAGGCGTGCGATCGAGGTTCCACTCGACGATCAGAGCGCCCGAAAGCGTTTCGCACGATCGAATGCCGTCCGGACGGCCCGATCCGTCCAGCGCTTCCAGCAAGGGACGCAAGGCTTCGGGGACGTTCGGGCGTATGGCAAGGGCGATGACCGGCGTTTCGGAAACCGTTGCCCCGTCTTGCGTCTCAAGCGATCCGGCGCTTACGCCTTCCACTAGCGCATACGAGCGATGGAAGGCGGCATTGTCCTGCCAGCTCACAACACCGCCATTGCGGCGCGCAAAGTCAGCGAGCGATGAACGAACCTCGTCGCGCGGGATCGGGGTGTAGCGAACGGTGAAAGCGGGCACGGTCCTCCTGACATCGTTACACGCGAACGCCGCCCATTCTTTGTAATGAGCGAATTGCGTCGTGCTCTAGTCGTGTCTACCGGCAAAAACGCAGCCTGGGTTTCATTGGACGGTGAAATTATTCCGCGCTTGGCACAACTCCGCCGCCAAAGCGGTAAGCGTTCGATGCCCGTCCCGGGTGACGTCGTCTTCGTACGCGTTCTCGAAGATGAAAAAACCGTCGTGGATCGCGTCGAGCCGCGCGGCTTCACGCTCGAACGCAGAACGATCGAAGGCCGCTCGAAGATCATGGCGGCGAACGTCGACACGCTCGTCACGGTCACCGCGCTCGCCGATCCGCCGCCCCGCCTCGTAACCCTCGATCAGCTTTTGGCCTTTGCCGAGCTCGAGGAGATCGGTGCGCTCGTCGTCTTCACGAAACCTGATCTGGCCGCAGGCGCCGTGCGAGACGAACTCGTCTCCCTCTACGAACGTCTGGGGTATCAGACGATCGTCGTCAATCCGAAGGCCGGCGAAAACATCGACGGGCTCCGCGCAGCGATCGGCGGCCGCCACGCGCTTCTTTCCGGGATCTCGGGCGTCGGAAAGAGTTCGATCTTCAAAGCACTCGGCGGCGATGCCAGCGTGGGCGAGGTCTCGCGTTACGGTTTGGGGCGGCAAACAACCACGGCTGCCCGCTTGTATCGCTTGGCGGATGGTTTCCTTATAGATAGCCCCGGGGTCAACGAGTTCGGCCTCGGTAAAATCGAGCCGGCTGAACTGGTTCGGGCATTTCCGGAACTGAGGGAGCCGGCGACCCGTTGCCGGTTTACCGACTGCACTCACCTCCGAGAGCCGGACTGCGGCGTCCAAGCGGCGGTCGCTGAGGGTACAGTCCCGGAGAGCCGGTACGCCAGCTACCGGAAGATATTGCTCGAGCCGGTCTAACCTGGTATACTACGGCCCGTTGCCTCCTTCGACTGCGCGCCTCCGGCGCTCCGCTCAGGACAGGCTCAGTAATATACCTCAGGAGTTTTCTTTGCCGAACATCAAAGCCGCCGAAAAGTGGATGCGGCAGACCGAGAAGCGGACGACGCAAAATAAAGACGTGAAAACCCGCTTGAAGACGATCTTCAAGAAGGCTGTTTCCACGCAGGATACGGAGTTCGCGAAGAACGTGGAGAGCCAGTTCGACAAAGCCGCGAAGTCGGGCGTTATTCATCCGAACAAGGCCGCCCGCAAAAAGTCGCGCCTCGCGAAAGCGATGGCACGCGCAGCCGCAGCGCCGGCCCCGACCGCCAAGAAGACGGGCGGCAGCGCCAAAGCATCGCGTAAGAAGTAACGCGTCGAATCGATCGATGCGAAGAACCCGCCGCCAAGGCGGGTTCTTTTCTTTGCGCGTATAGTCTGCGCGTGAGCGACACGTCGACGAGGCCGATCTCAGCGATTGCCGACGACCCGAAGGCAGTCTTCATTGCTACGATGGCGCGTGCGCTGCACGAAGCCGGGGTCGCGACTGACGCACTCGAGGAAACGATGATGGACATCGCGACCTCGATCGACGTTCCGCTTCAGATCTTCGCGCTGCCGACGCAGATTACGATCGCGGTCGGTCCACGCTGGAATCAAAAGACGGTGCTCATGCGCCTCGACCCGGGTTCGGTCAATCTGCGGCGCATTTCGTTGCTCAACGCGATCTATGACGATCTGCGCGCCGGCAAAATGGATTATCGCGAGGCCAGCGTCGCCGTAGCAAACATCGACCGGCGCTGGCCGGGGCTCAACGTGTTTTGGCAGATTCCGGCGCTTGCGTTCGTTGCGATTGCGGTCGGGATTCTGTTAGGCGCAGGGCCCCGCGAACTGACCGTTGCGGGGTGTATCGGCCTGGCAACGGGTGTGATCGCCGTCATTGCTACGCACAATGCCGTCGTTGCGCGTCTCTTCGAGGTCATTGCGGCATTCGTCGGCACGCTGATCGTCGCGGTATTCACGAAAATGTTCGGACCGACGAATATTTACATCTCGATCGTGGCCGGCGTCGTCGTTCTTTTGCCGGGCTATTCGCTCACGCTTGCGCTGCACGAGTTGGCAAATAACAATCTCGTCGCGGGTGTCGCACGTTTGGGCAAAGTGCTCTCCGTCTTGCTGGCGCTCGCGTGCGGCGCGCTGCTCGGGTTCGCACTGCTCGGCCCGAAGTTGTTGCAACTCGGGGACGTACACACGCATGCCGTGGCCGGGCGCTGGTGGATGCTCGCCGCAGTGCTCATTTCCGTGGGGCTTTGGATCGACCTCGATTCACGGTTGCGCGACTTTGTGTGGGTCTTTGCCGCCTGCTTTGTAGCGCTCTTAATCTCGCACGCGCTCGCCGGAACGCCCGTGCATACCGTCTCCGCGTTTGCATCGGCATTTCTCTGCGGTATCATCGCGAATATGGGCGCGCGCTTTCTGCGTTTGCCGCAGGCGGTCATGCTGGCACCGGCGTTACTGGTTTTGGTCCCGGGAAGTTTGAGTTACGAGAGCGTGCTCTTTGCGTTCCAAGCGAACATTTCGAGCGCATTGACGTTTGCCGCAAACGCCGCATTTGCCGCAGTTCAGCTCGTTGCAGGCTTGCTTTTGTCGCAATTGATCTTTCCCACGAGCGCACTCCACGTTCGTCCCGGCATGGGTCACATGCGTTAGAAGATCGCTCCCTCGTGGCACGAATAGGAACCACGGGGGTGTGATGCATGGTCGATGCGCTGAGTTTGGCGCAGGTACAGGGACTGTTGGCGCATGCGCCGTTGCTGTTCTTCACGACGGATCGGGACTTCAGGTTCCGCAACGTCGCCGGAGCGAACGTGGCGGTGCTCCATATCGATCCTCGCCTGGTTCTCGGACGTGAAGCGACCCTATTTTTCGATCGTCAGAAGCCTGCGAGCGGCGTTGCACGCGCGTTTCACGCGGCCCGCCACGGCAAAGACGCGCGGTTCACGTTCAGCCACCGCAATATCGAGTACACGGCACATCTCCATCCCGTCGTCGAACAGAACGCAACCATCGCGATTGTCGGGGTCGCCACGCAGACGAACTCCCATTCGAGCGCGGAACTCGCAATGGCGCAACGGGTCCTGCAACACGCCGAATCGATCTCCAGTTTTTCCACGTACACCGTCGATCTCGAAACCGAGGCGTGCGATATTACGTTCGGCTTTGCGTGCCTGTTCGGGTTTCCCGAGGAAACGCGCCGGATCCATTTCGGTGAAATGATGGCGCGCATTCACCCCGAGGACCGGCTGCGCTTCTCGCGAGCGCGCGCCAAGGCGATTTCCCGCGGCAGCGAACTCGCGCTCGAGTACCGGGTCGTGCGGCCGTCCGGCGAAGTGCGCCACGTACGCTCCCAGACGTCGTACTTCCTCAATGACGCCGGCGTAGCCGTGCGCGGCGTCGGCGTCGTCCTCGATGAGACGCAAGTGATCGAGGCGCAGCGCGGCCTCGAATACATCGCGCTCCACGATGCGCTGACAGGTG
>JAFANA010000088.1 GCA_019232905.1 Vulcanimicrobiota bacterium | reverse complement strand
TTCCGGGATCACGTCGACTTCGCTGATTTGACATAGGAACGCGTACGGCAGCTGGTCGGCGAGAATGTGTTGGATTTGACGGTACGCCGCTGCGCGCGTCGATCGATCGTACGATGACGCCCCTTGCGCGAGGAGCGCATCGACACGCGCGTTGCAGAATCGCGTGTCGTTGAAGCCCTTCGGTCCGCGTTGATCGCATGCGAGCAGCCACGAAACGTCGGGATCGTATGTCGCTTGGTAGTCGTAGAGCGTGATTTGATAGTGTCCCTGGATCATCGGACCTTGGATCGACAGAAACTGCGTGCGATCGTATTGGTGCAGCGAAAGGTCGATGCCGATCGCGTGTTCCTCCGCGGCGACGGCGGTCGCAAAGCGCGTCGTGATCCCCTCGCCGATCGCAAACGACAGTTCAAGATGCAGCGGACGTCCTTGTTTCATGCGAATGCCCCCGGGACCGGGAATCCATCCGTCCTTCGTGAGCAACGCTGCTGCTTGCGCCGGATCGTACGGCGGCAGTTTTGCGCTCGGATCGAACGCCCACGTAAAGAGGCCGCGCATTGCCGTATCGGGATCGTAGACGCCGTGTGTGATTTTTTGGGTGAGGCCTCGACGATCGATGGCTAAGGCAAACGCACGACGCACGGTGAGATCGTTGAGAATCGGATCGTTCAAATTGAATCCGAACGCATAAAAGTAGGGGACCGGTGTGACCACGACGCGGTGGCGCGGGATCGCGCGCAGTTGATCGATGCGCGAAGCATCGAGCATGAACGCCGCATCGATTTCGCCGGATTGTAATTCGTCGATCGTCGTCGAGTCATTTGCAATGACGGGCAGCACGAGATGACCGATATGCGGGCGGCCCGCGTAATACGTATTGTTCGCAGCGAAGGCGAGACGGTCACCGCGTTCCCAGCGATCGAGCCGGTATGGTCCCGAACCGACGGGCGAGGCGTTGAACGCGTCGTTATTGATGTTCGGTTTTGAACCAAGCAGATGCGACGGAAGAATCGGATAGTTGCTGTCGCCGCCGAAGAAGAGCGCGACGATTGCCGAGTACGGACGCTTGAGCGTAATCGCGACCGTGTACGGGTCGGGCGCAGCGATTGACGCGATCTCGTCGTAGCCGATGCGCTCCGGAACGTTGTTCGCCGGACTCATGATCGCGCGGAACGTGAAAAGCACGTCCGCGGCGGTAACCGGGGTGCCGTCTTGCCAGCGAACGCCGCGGCGAAGATGGAACGTCAGACGTTTTCCATCTTTAGAGACGCCGCCGTTTTCCGGTGTCGGAACGTCGCGCGCGAGGTCCGGCACGCTGTGCCCGTTGGAATCGTAGTTCGTTAAATACGAATACAGCAGCTCGCTGAACGTGTACGCGCTTACGCCTTCCAAGAGCAGCGGATTGAGCGCGATCGGCTCCTTTTGAATCGCAACCGTCAGGGTGTTGCTGCCGCCGCTTTGCGGGCCACGCGTCACATGCGTGCATGCAGCGAACGCGCACAGGGCGATGCACGCGGCCGCCATCCGAAGACATCGTTGCATGTGCGCCGTTTACGGGCGCGCGGCGAACGGCCCTTCCGCAGAGACAAAATTTTGGCGCGAATGTCAGTTTTTTGGAGGTTGAGAACATAATATGCTTAATAAAGCGAAAAATCGTTCGCCTGAAATTGGAGGCTTTTGCATCATGCGGGGACTTAGCGGACGAGCCGTCACACTGCTCGCGGCAATCATTTATGGATGTCTCGCCGTGGGGCCAACGCCGCTCCTAGCCGCAGCGAACACGAGCACCGTTGCCGGAACGGTTCACGGTACGGACGGTGCACCGGTCGCGGGCGCGCGCGTGACGCTCATTGGAGCTCAGCGCCTCATGCAGACCACCGACTCGACCGGAGCGTTCAAGTTCGCGGATGTGCCGACCGGCCTCTACACCATGCTCGTCTCTAAAGGCGGTTACGAGACGTATCGTAACGACAACGTCGCGGCGTTCATCGGTGAGACGGTGACCGTAAATGTGACGATGTCCCCGTCGTCTTTTTCCTCGCTGCGTACAATTGCAAGCGTATCAACCACGACACCCGGCACCGCGGCAATCAACACCTCGAGCGCGGCAATTAATTCCATCTCCTCGTTAGCGTTTCAGAATCAAGGCAGTCAACAGGTCACGAAAGTGCTCAATGAAACGCCGGGCATCTTGACCACGCCGTACAACCCGAATAACGGCAATCCCAGCAACGGTGCTTCGCCGGCCTCGGAGCAGACGCCGCAAATTCGCGGCGCCCTTCCATACGAAACAGAGTCGCTCATCGACGGTCACCCCGTCTCCGTCGGTTCCGCGGGGACGTTTTCACCGACGCTAGTCAACCCGTTTCTGCTCGAAGACGCGGAGCTCGTCAAAGGTCCGGGTTCGATGCCGACGGCCATCAATTACGCAATCAACGGGACCGTGAATTACCGCACGCTCGAACCGACGGCGGTGCCGCATTCTTCAGGATTCTTCGGTGTCGATGGATATGGCGGCATTTCAACCGGTTTTAAAGCGACGGGTTCGACGACGAACCATAAGATCGGCTACGCGCTCGGCTACACGACGGACGGTGCGCCCGGACCGCTACAAAGTCAAACGTTTCACGGCTCGCAGCTTCCGCTCGACAACGGGCCGCCCGGCGGTCCGTACTTTGTGAACGGTCAGCAGGTCGCAATGGTCGGCGCTCCCGTCGGTGAAGGTCTCGGTCCCACCGCGTTCTCGCCCTACAGCGGCATGGGACTCGTCTTTAACGAGCCGCTTTATGGCTGCTGTTATACGAATTCCACCGGCTATCACTCGACTGCCGAACTCGGGAAGATCGTCTACAACTTCTCGAACAGCACCTCGCTAAAGCTCTCGTATCTCGGCGGCCAGTCGGTTAACGGCAACGGCGATGTTGAGGCGTATGATACATCGCTGGTTGCGAACACCGGTCTCCCCGCATTTTCCTTTGCTCCGTGCGGCAGTGCGAACCAGGCGATAACGTGTAATCCGTTCGCGTCGGGAGCGTCCTACAATTGCGCGAGCCCGGGTAGCTCTCCCAATTGCGGAACCGCGATTCCCTTCGACCTCAGTTCATTCAACGGTGTCGGTAACTCATGGCAGCAGCAAAATCTCTTCCAAGGCGAATTCCGCACCGCGCTCGGTCAGTCCGGAACCGTACTCGCGCGCTACTATACCGGCTCGTTGAACACGTACGCCGTTGAGGGGCCGTCAACGCCCCTAAATGTCGATTTGCACAATGTGTACGGTACGATCCCGCTCTGTCCGTCGGGTACGACCTACGATCCGGCCCCGCCGCCCATACTCGGCGGCACGGACCCGAATGGGTTGATGTGTCTTACCTCGGCTAACGCGCCTGTTTCGCCGGTGAACACAACGTTCAACGGCCAAAGTGCGAACTTCACGACAGCGAGTCAAGCCAACCTCGTTGATTCAAACGATACAATGAACGGTGAGTCGCTCGAAGTGCAAGAGCAGCTCGGCGAAAATACGTTGACGTTCTCCTACGACCGTAACGAGCAGTCATCGTCCTCATCAACGGATGAACCATCCGTCGGCATCATCGTTCTGAGTCCGGTCGCAGGATCGAAACAGATCTTCCAAACGTATTCGCTGCGCGGCAACTTCTTTCTCGGGCCGAAGCTCAATGTGAACGTCGCCGATTACTTCGTCGATTATCTCAGCCACTATTCGATCGACGGCGGAAAAACGTTCAACGACTCCACGCACACGTACAATGAGCCGCGCGCAGCGCTCACGTGGCACCCGAACGGCGATACGGCCTACCGGTTCTCCGCGGGCGGATCGGTTGCGCCGCCATATATTTCCCTGATCTCTTCGGGCGGCCCGACGTGGAGCGCGATTATCGGCGGCGTGCCCGCGGCCGGGTGGGTACGAAACGGGAACAGCGGCAACGTCAATGCTGAAACGGCATTTGGCTACGACCTCGGTATGGACCGCCGCATCGAGCGCTCCACGTCGGTCTCGCTCGATTTTTACTTCACGCAGCTGCACAATCTGTTTCTGACGCAGACGGGAACCGTCACGTTCGGAACCCCGGAGGCTTCGGGTTGTCCGAATGCGCCGTGCGAAATCTCGCTCACGGAGAACCTCGGCCAGGCGCGCTACGAAGGCATCGAGCTTGCCGTGAACCACGTGGTGCCGCACGGTTTCGGCTGGAAGCTGCAGGGCTCGTTTCAGCGCGCGTTCACCTACGACTTGCCGCAGGACTTCTATTGTCTAGTTGCCGGACCGGGCTGTACGTACAATACGAATCTCGCGGTGCTTCCGAACGTGAACTTCGGTGGCGTGGCGACGGCTATATCCGGAGCTCCAAACGGCATCGCGAGCGGTCGCGTTCCGTACGCGTCAGGTTACGGTGAACTGAACTGGACGGGGCGCTACGGCCAATACTACAACCTCGGGCTGACGTACTTCGGCAATAACAACAGCTACAACGAGCCGCCGTTCGCCGTGCTCTCTGCCAACGTGCGATTCGATCTCAACGATCGCGGCACGAAGTTGCAGATCTCCGGTGACAACCTCACCGGCGCTTATCCGAATCCGTACGTCGGTTTCTTCAACGGCATTCCGCTACCGCTCGTCAACGGAGCAACGCAGGCCAGTCTTACGAATCCGGGCACGTATGTGCCGGTCGGTTTCGCCGCGGCCCCTGCAGGCAACTACGGTCCGGCAACGGTCCGAGTGATCTTCTCTCAGGACTTCTGAGTCGCGCGATTTTTTGTCGCGCAATTTTTCAAGGAGCGTTTTTCAATGCGGAAGTGGTTTGGTGCCGCGGTTCCACTGATCTTGAGTCTTCTTGCGAGTCCCGTTATGGCGGCTCCGGCACAATCGCAGCAGGCGCATCAAATGGAAACAAGCGATCTTGCGCCGTTCATGGACGGACTCGTTCCGTACGCGATCCGGCGCGCGGACATCCCGGGCGCCGTTGTGACGATCGTTAAAGACGGGAAGATCATCTTTGCTAGAGGCTACGGTTTCTCGGATGTCGAGAAACGCACGCTTGTCGATCCCGCAAATACGCTCTTCCGCCCCGGCTCGACATCGAAGCTGTTTACCTGGACGGCCGTCATGCAACAGGTGCAGGCCGGTAAAATCAATCTCGACGCGGACGTCAATCAGTACCTTGATTTCAAAATTCCCGATAAGTTCGGAAAACCGATAACGATGCGGAATCTGATGACGCACTCGGCCGGATTCGAAGAAGTCATCCAAGATCTGCTCGTCGATAAGCCGAGCCAGATGATGTCGCTCGGCGACTATCTCAAGAAACACATCCCGGATCGCATCTATCCGCCCGGGCAAGTCATTGCGTACTCCAATTACGGCGCGTCGCTCGCAGGCTACATCGTGCAGCGAGTTTCGGGCGAACCGTACAACGAGTACATCCAGAAGCATATCTTTACGCCGCTCGCAATGAATCACTCGACGTTCGAGCAGCCGTTGCCCGCGAATCTTGCTCCGCTCTTGGCGAAGGGATACACCGCCGGCGAAGACAAGCCGCACGGGTTCGAATACGTCGTGCCTGCGCCGGCAGGTGCTGCGACATCGTCGGGGATCGATATGTCGCACTTTATGCTCGCGTATTTACAAGGCGGCAGCTACAACGGCGCCAAGATCCTCGATCCGGCAACGATTCAAGAAATGTGGACGCTGCAATTAGCTCCCGCACCGGGTATGAACGGCTTCGGTCTCGGGTTCTATCAAGAGAGCCGAAATGGTGTCGAGATCTACAGCCACGCGGGCGATACGGACGTCTTCCACACGGATTTACATTTGCTGCCCACGCAGCACGTCGGCTTCTTCATGTCGTTCAATAGCGCCGGAAAGAAGGGCGCCGCAGAAGGCGTGCGCACGCAGATCTTCCGCAACTTCCTCGATCGCTATTACCCGTACACCGCCGCGCAACCGCCGACGGTTGCCGATCCGAAACCGGATGCAGCCCGCGTCTCGGGCTGGTACGTCTCGAGCCGCCGTGCAGAGCATGCGTTGCGACTCGTCTACGCACTCTCGCAAACGGAAGTAAGTGCGCGGCCGGATGGACAGATCGAAGTCTCGATGCTTCAAACCCCCGGCGAAGATCCGGTGCGGTGGCGCGAAGTTGGCCCGCTATACTATCAGCAAGTCAACGGTCAAGCGCATTTGAAGTTCACGGCTGATGCGAACGGAAAAATTCTGTCGTGGACGACCGATGACTTTATTCCGGTCTTCATCTTCCAGCGCGTCGACGGCCTAGGAACGATGGGTTCGCTGAAAATTCTCATTCCCGCGTTCCTTATCGTCATGATCATTTCGCTCGGCGTTCGGTTCGGCTCATGGATTTATCGTCGCCGCTTGGCGCTCAAACTGAATGTTCCGCGCCGCGAACAGTGGCTTCACCTCGCCGCGCGCATCGGTGCCGTCGCCTTTATTGTGGCGCTTCTCGGTTGGACGGCCGCCCTTTCAAGTGAGAGCGCAATTCTTGAACCGAGCTTTACCGGCACGATGATCGTCCTGTACACGGTCGGCTTGATCGCAATTCTCGGCGGCATTGCCATGGTCGTTGAAAGCGGACTGCGACTGGTGCGTGGTCCGGGCGGATGGCTGGTGCGCATCGGTGAGGCAATCGTCGGTCTTGCAGCGCTGTACGGTATCTGGCTGTTTCTCGCGTTCGGTTTGGCGAGCTTTGTTACGCGCTTTTAGGGGATCCACGTATGGGCGGCCAAACCGACGCCGACGTTGCCATTATCGGCAGCGGCATCATTGGCACAATTTCAGCCATCGATTTGCAGGCCGCGGGTTATAGCGTCGTCGTCATCGAGCCGAACGAGCCGGGCGCGGGGACGGCGGCGGGGAGCGCCGGGTATCTGCACGACGGGGAAATCTTTCCCGTTGCGCGGCCCGGCCTGCTCGCGGCGTTGCCGGGTATGTTGCTCGATCCGCGCGGTCCGCTGGTCGTTCGCCCGTCGTATTTGCCGCGATTTGCGGGATGGGGTATGCGATTTTTGCGTGCCATGCGCGCGTCGACATTTGCGCGAGCGACGGCGGCGCTTGCAAGTCTCAATCGTGATGCCGTAGCGGAGCTAGCCGCAGTGGCGAACGCTGCCGGCGCCGATGAATTTCTCGTGCGCCGCGGCGGTTTGAAAATCGTCTACGACGCGCACACGCTGCACGAGCTCGCGGCCGAATTGAGCGAACTGGAACGTGAAGGGATCGCAGCGCGCGCACTCGACGAGGCGGAAGTGCACGCACTCGAACCGGCACTCGGAGCGAACGTCGCCGGTGCAATCTTTTTCCCGAACTCCGCGCATTGTACCGACCCTGAACTTTTCGGCAGAAGGCTCGCGGAACGCATGGAAATGAACGCGCACGTCGTACGTGCGCGCGCAAACGCGATCGTGCCGCAACAAGACGGTAGTTGGATCGTAAAAGCCGCGGCGCGCGGATCGACGCATGAAATCCCTGCGAAACGAGTGCTCGTTGCCGCGGGTTACGACTCTGCGGCGCTGCTTCGGCCGCTCGGCTACCTTGCGCCGGTTGCTGCGGCGCGCGGCTATCACTTGATGATTTCCGATCCAGGCGTTGCGTTGAATCACGCGATGATCTTCCACGAGCCGCACTTTGCGGCAACACCGATGAATGCCGGCGTACGCCTGGCGGGGACGATGGAATTTGCGCTGCCCGACTCGCCGCCGGATTTCCGTCGCGCCCAGATGCTCTTCGATCTCGCGCGCCGGTACATTCCGGGTTTACGCGATGGACATGCAACGCAGTGGGCGGGCGTGCGTCCGTCCATGCCGGATTCGCTGCCGGCTATGGGCGCGGCAGATCGGAACCGCAATCTTTTTTACTGCTTCGGACACGGACATTTGGGTTTCACGCAAGCTGCCGTTTCGGCTCGCGCGATGACTCAACTGATCTCCGGCGCGTCACCCTTTATCGATCTCACGCCGTTCGATCTTGCGAGGTTTCGTTCATGAATTCTGCCTTCGCTTCTCGTCTCGCGCAAGCAGCGGCTTTTGCCGGAGCGATCGCGCTGCCCGCGGTGACGCCGGACCAAGCCGCTAAAATTGACGCGATCGGCCGGCGATCCGTCGCAGGTGCGGCGGCTCCGGGCGTCACGATCGCGGTTGCGCAAGGTACGCGCATCGTCTATCTCAAGGGTTTCGGAAAAAGCAACGTCGAGGACGATGTTGCGGCCGGCGGAGCGACGCGCTATCCGATCGGATCCAACACGAAGCAGTTCACCTCCGCCGCGGTTCTGATGTTGCAAGATCGCGGACTGCTCAACATCAACGACCGGCTCTCAAAATATTTGCCTGAGATTCCGCACGCGAACGAGGTGACGATCCGCGAGCTGCTCACGCACGCCGGCGGATATGCGGAGTACACGGAACGCGAAGATTTCGATGAGGTCGGAAACCGGCCCGCGACGCTTGCGCAGATCGTCGGAACGGTCGATTCCCGGCCGCTTTCCTTCAAACCGGGAACGAAGCGCGAATATTCGAACACGGGGTATGCGCTGCTGACAATGGTCATCGAGCGCGTCTCGAAGACGACGTACGCGCAATTTATGCAGCGCAACATCTTCACGCCGCTCGGCATGTCGTCGACGTACGTGCGCACGTATGCCGACACGTTCCCGAACGTGGCCACGGAATACGACTCGTTCGCCTTTGGTCCGTGGGAACACGCGCTCTCGCTCGACTATAGCTGGTTCGCCGGCGCCGGCTCGATCATCAGCAACGCGCAGGATCTCGTGAAGTGGAACGCGGGCTTACCGACGCTGCTCTCAAAGCACTCGCTCACCGAGATGTTGACGCCTATCGACCTGGGATCGGGATACCCGGGATATGCGTTCGGCATCGCCGTGAACAAACTCCCGAACGGTCATCGGATGATCGCGCACGGTGGAAACACAACAGGCGCCGCAACGCAAGACGCGCGCTTCCCGGATGACAATCTTTCGATCATCGTCTTAGCAAACAGCGGCACGTTCTCATATGACGCCGCCGTCTCTGCCGTTTACGGCGTGCTGGTCCCATCGGTTAATGCCGCCAAACCGGCGGCGCATCAGAAAGCCGCCGGCGACGCCGCGGACAGCGCACTCGCTACGGAAGGAGAACGTTGGCTGGATCGCGCCGTCGCGGGGCAAGTCGATATGTCGCAACTACGGCCCGACTTTCGCGCGCGCATGACGCAGCAACATCGCATCGACTTCAGCGAGCTTGCTGCACTCGGTCCGCGCGAGTACACGCCGATTATGACGGACCGGCGCCCGCCGAACTCAACCATCGGCTACATGGTGAAAACCCCGAAAAAATCATTCGTTTACTATTTCGCCCGCGACGACAGCGGCCAAGTCTCCGGAGCCATCCTCGTCGACATCGTCGACTACACCAAACTCTAGCTGTGTCATCCTGAACGCAGGTGCGAAGCACCGAAGTTGAAGGATCGCCTCAAGTCAGAAGCCCGACGAGATTTCGCCGGGCTTTTGTTGCGATTCGATCCTTCAACTGCGCTACGCTCCGTTCAGGATGACACTGTGGGTTCGTGTCATCCTGAACGCAGGTGCGAAGCACCGAAGTTGAAGGATTGCCTCAAGTCAGAAGCCCGACGAGATTTCGCCGGGCTTTTGTTACGATTCGATCCTTCAACTGCGCTGCGCTCCGTTCAGGATGACACTGTGGGTTAGAGGCGGTCGAACGTTAGCGTGATTCGGGTTCGTTCGTGGGTTGAGGAGATTTCTAGGCGTTTCGAGCATGAGCGCATGATTGGGATGCCGCGGCCGCGTTCATCACGCGGCGTGAACATTCGCCAGTGGCCGAAGCTGTCCACGCTGGCGACGAGCTCGTCGGTACGCGCGTCGAGATCGATGATGAATGTGTGCTGCGAACCCTGCGTTCCGTGTTCGATCGCGTTGGCGACCGCTTCGCCGACGCAGCTCAAGACGTCGTATTGACGTTCGCCGAAGATCGCGTTGCGCTCGCAGAAGTGGCGCAGCGACTCCCGCGCGAGGCTCGCGCAAATCGGAATGCCGCTGAATTCAAGGCGCTCGCGCGCGCCGTCGAGCGCTTCCGAGTGGTGAAGCGCAAGCGTTGCGGAGTCGTCGGTATTGATGATCTCGGAGAAGATCTCCGCGTGCAGCGCGTCCGCCGTCGGCATGCCCGCAATCGCAATACGCTCCAGCGCGGCGAGCAATGCGCGTTCGCCCGCAATAACGTCCCGGCTGTATTCGAGCAGCCCGTCCGTATAGAAGAAGCAACTCGTGCCCGGCGAAAGCGTAACCGTGTAGTCGTCGGATGCCGGATTGCCGCCGAGTCCGAGCAGCAGCCCCCCGCCGGGCAGAAACTGCGCGCGTTTGCTCGCACTCAGCAGTACCGGCGGCGGATGTCCGGCGGACGCGTAGCGTAAAACATTCGTCAACACGTCGTACACGCCGACGATCGCCGTCGCCATCCCGATGCCTTCGGCGCTTACGATGCCATCAACGTAATTCAGTAGTGCCTTTGGCGAATCAGTAGTAGCGGCCGCTGCGCGTAACGCGCGGCGAATTTCGCTCATTGCAACCGCTGCTTCCAGTCCGTGACCCGTAACGTCCCCGACCGAAATGCCGATCTTTCCGCCGCCGAGGTCGAACGCGTCGTACCAATCGCCGCCGACATCTGCTTCATCGCTCGCGGGCCGGTATGCGGCGTCGAACGTGTGTCCTTCGGCGTGGACCAGACGAGCCGGAAGCATCGCTTTCTGTAAGCGCTTCGAAACTCTGTAGTGATGCTCGAGTTCTTCCGCTTGATCGATCGATGTCGCCAGAATCGTTGCAATCAGCGGCATCGCCGCTCGCCCGACTTTGGCCAGCGTTTCGGCGTCCGATGCGCCGAGCACGAGCGTGCCGATTTGGCGTCCACCGACGAGCAGCGGCTCCTCGAATAACGTCCCCGTTGCCGCAGCGCCCGCGCGCTCGATCAACAAATCGTCATATGAAAGTGAACCGAGGTCACCGAATTTGAGGGAATCGCGACACGCAAATGCAGCGGCTGACGGGCCCGCGCTTCGCAAATAAATCGCGCAGAAGTCCGCAAATGCCGTAACGCACAACTCACATGCCTGAGCTGCAATACGCAGTCCGTGTCCCAGCCCGCTAGAGACGGGCTGGCCGCTAATCCGTGCGAGACCAGCGTACAGTTCTTCCGATAGATCCGTAATCAAGCGATCCTCGTTCAGGTCTCCGTTCGATTTATGCCCGCTTGCCGACTGCAATCAAACTCAAAGCTTTTTCACCCTCGCTTGTTTGGCGGGATTCGATTCGGGTAAAACCGAGATTACCGGGCAATGGGACGCGATTTCTCGCGTCCTCTACGCGTTATCTCATAAAATCGACGACGCCTAAGGAGGCACCGTCTGAACGATGTCATCGACCGTAACAGTTCCACCAGAGAATAGCAACAACGCACAAGACGGCGAACCGGGGCGTTTACAACAAACGGCCCTCTTGGCCGCGTTACGGGCCTTCCGTGATGGCCGTTTCGATACGCGCCTTCCGGACACGTTTACCGGAATCGACGGCGAGATCGCCCAAGCGTTCAATGACTGCATCGAGCGCAACGTGCGAATGAACACCGAGCTCGCGCGCATCAGTAAGATCGTCGGACGCGAAGGGTTGATCAACAAGCGCGCGACGTACGAAGGCGCAAAGGGCGCGTGGCGCAGCGTCATCGATTCAGTCAACCAACTGATCGATGATCTCGTCTTCCCGATGTCGGAAGCGGGCCGCGTGCTCGGCGCCGTCGCAAACGGCGACTTATCGCAACGAATGCCGCTCGAAACCGAGAACCACCCGCTCAAGGGTGAGTTCTTGCGTTCGAGCCGCACGATCAACACAATGGTCGATCGACTGAATGCCTTCGCATCGGAAGTCACGCGCGTCGCCCGCGAAGTCGGTTCAGAAGGAAAGCTCGGCGGCCAGGCACTCGTCAAAGGCGTCGCCGGCACGTGGAAAGACCTCACCGACTCGGTGAACACGATGGCCGGTAACCTGACGGCGCAGGTTCGTAACATCGCCGAAGTCACCACCGCCGTCGCAAACGGCGACCTCTCGAAGAAGATTACGGTCGAAGCGCGCGGCGAAATTCGCCAGCTCAAAGGCACCATCAATACGATGGTCGACCAGCTGAACGCGTTCGCGTCCGAAGTTACGCGTGTTGCTCGCGAAGTCGGTTCCGAAGGTATCCTCGGCGGACAAGCACAGGTCACCGGCGTCGCCGGTACATGGAAAGACCTCACCGACTCGGTCAACACGATGGCCGGTAATCTCACCGCGCAAGTGCGTAACATCGCCGAAGTCACGACGGCCGTTGCGCGTGGTGACCTCTCGAAGAAGATCACCGTCGACGTTCGCGGTGAAATCGCCGAACTCAAAGACACGATCAACACGATGGTCGATCAGCTCAATGCGTTCGCGTCGGAAGTCACGCGTGTTGCTCGTGAAGTCGGTTCCGAAGGTAAGCTCGGCGGACAGGCCGAGGTCAAAGGCGTCGCCGGTACGTGGAAAGATCTCACCGACTCGGTGAACACGATGGCCGGTAACCTGACGTCGCAAGTTCGTAACATCGCCGAAGTCACCACCGCCGTCGCGCGTGGCGACCTTTCAAAGAAGATTACCGTCGACGTTCGCGGAGAAATTCTCGAACTTAAGGTCACCGTCAATACGATGGTCGACCAGCTCAATGCATTCGCGTCCGAAGTCACGCGTGTTGCTCGTGAAGTCGGTTCCGAAGGTAAACTCGGCGGACAAGCTGAGGTGCAAGGCGTCGCTGGTACATGGAAAGACTTGACCGACTCGGTCAACACGATGGCGTCGAACCTCACTGCGCAGGTGCGTAACATCGCCGACGTGACGACGGCCGTTGCAAACGGCGACCTCTCGCGTAAGATCACCGTCGACGTCAAGGGCGAGATTCTCGACCTCAAACGCACGATCAACACGATGGTCGATCAGCTGAACGCGTTCGCATCGGAAGTTACGCGTGTTGCGCGTGAAGTCGGATCGGAAGGCATGCTCGGCGGTCAGGCCGACGTTCGCGGTGTGTCGGGTACGTGGAAAGACTTGACCGACTCGGTCAACGTCATGGCGTCGAACCTCACGTCGCAAGTGCGTAACATCGCCGAAGTTACGACGGCCGTTGCAAACGGCGACCTCTCGAAAAAGATCACCGTCGACGTTCGCGGCGAAATTCTCGAGCTGAAGAACACGATCAACACGATGGTCGACCAGCTCAACGGTTTCGCGTCGGAAGTCACGCGTGTTGCTCGCGAAGTGGGTTCCGAAGGTATTCTCGGCGGTCAAGCGCAGGTGGCCGGCGTTTCCGGTACGTGGAAGGACTTGACCGACTCCGTGAACTTCATGGCGTCGAACCTTACGTCGCAAGTGCGTAACATCGCCGAGGTCACGACCGCCGTTGCTAACGGCGACTTGTCAAAGAAGATCACCGTTCCGGTTCGCGGCGAAATCCTCGAACTGAAGAACACGATCAACACGATGGTCGATCAGCTGAACGCCTTCGCGTCGGAAGTCACGCGCGTTGCGCGTGAAGTCGGTTCCGAAGGCAAACTCGGCGGCCAAGCGGACGTCAAAGGCGTCTCCGGTACATGGAAAGACTTGACCGACTCCGTGAACTTCATGGCGTCGAACCTGACGTCGCAAGTGCGTAACATCGCCGACGTTACGACGGCCGTCGCAAACGGCGATCTTTCGAAGAAGATCACCGTCGACGTTCGCGGCGAAATTCTCGAGCTCAAAGACACGATCAACACGATGGTCGACCAGCTCAACGCCTTCGCGTCCGAAGTCACGCGTGTTGCGCGTGAAGTCGGCTCCGAAGGCAAACTCGGCGGCCAGGCAGACGTCAAAGGCGTCAGCGGTACGTGGAAAGACTTGACCGACTCGGTCAACGTCATGGCCTCGAACCTCACCGCGCAGGTGCGGAACATCGCCGACGTGACGACGGCCGTCGCCAACGGCGACCTTTCGCGTAAGATCACCGTCGATGTTCGCGGCGAAATCGCCGAACTCAAGAACACCATCAACACGATGGTCGATCAGCTGAACGCGTTCGCATCGGAAGTTACGCGTGTCGCTCGCGAAGTCGGTTCCGAAGGTATTCTCGGCGGTCAAGCCCAGGTGACCGGCGTCTCCGGCACGTGGAAAGACTTGACCGACTCCGTGAACTTCATGGCGTCGAACCTCACGTCGCAGGTGCGTAACATCGCGAAGGTCACGACGGCCGTTGCGAACGGCGACCTTTCAAAGAAGATCACTGTCAATGTGCGCGGTGAAATTGCCGAGCTCAAAGACACGATCAACGTCATGGTCGATCAGTTGAACGCATTCGCATCCGAAGTCACGCGTGTTGCGCGTGAAGTCGGTTCGGACGGCGTGCTCGGCGGCCAGGCGCACGTGCAAGGCGTCAGCGGCGTCTGGAAAGACCTGACGGATAACGTCAACTCGATGGCCGCGAACCTGACGAACCAAGTCCGCGGTATCGCCGAAGTCGTTACCGGCGTCGCAAACGGTGATCTCAAACGTAAGCTGACGCTGCAGGCTCGTGGTGAAATCGCGCAACTCGCCGAGACGATCAACGGGATGATCGATACGCTCGCAACGTTCGCCGACCAAGTCACGACCGTTGCGCGCGAAGTCGGTTTCGAGGGCAAGCTCGGCGGCCAGGCTAACGTCCCTGGCGCCGCCGGTCTGTGGCGCGCCTTGACGGATAACGTCAACCAGCTCGCTGCACAGCTCACGAACCAGATTCGCGCAATCTCGGAAGTCGCAACCGCCGTCACCAAGGGTGACCTTTCGCGTACGATTGAAATCGAAGCTCGCGGCGAAGTCGGCGAACTCACGCGCAACGTCAACGAGATGATTCAAAATCTCCGCGACACCACGCGAAAGAATACCGAACAAGACTGGTTCAAGACGAACCTCGCGCGCTTCACGTCGATGCTGCAAGGTCAGCGCGACATCACGGCCGTCACGCAGCTCATCATGTCCGAGCTCGCGCCGCTCGTGAACGCGCAAGCCGGCGGCTTCTACATGGCCGACGCAAGCGAAGGCGATCCGAGCCTGCGTCTGATCGCGAGCTACGCGCTGCCGCGTCATCGCCGTCAGATGAAAGCGATTCCGTTCGGCGAAAGTCTGGTCGGACAAGCCGCGATCGAGAAGCAGCGCGTGCTGCTCACGGAAGTGCCCGGCGAGTATCTGCGCATCGGTTCGGGCCTCGGAGCGATCAATGCGGTCAGCGTCGTCGTGTTGCCGGTCACGTTCGAAGGCGAAATCAAGGCCGTCATCGAGCTCGCTTCGCTCGAACGCTTCAGCGAAATCCACTTGCTCTTCCTCGACCAGCTCATGCAGTCGATCGGCGTCATGTTGAACACGATCACCGCATCGATGCGTACGGAAGAACTGCTCAAGCAATCGCAGTCGCTCACCGCGGAACTGCAGAGCCAGCAGCTGGAACTCAAGCAAACCAATGACGAGCTGGAAGAAAAAGCGCGTCTGTTGCAAGAGCGTAATGCCGAAGTCGAACGCCGCACGCGTGAAATCGAAGAAGCGCGTACGGAGCTCGAGAAGAAGGCCGAGCAGCTCTCGCTCACTTCGAAATATAAGTCGCAGTTCTTGGCGAACATGTCGCATGAGTTGCGCACGCCGCTCAACTCGCTCCTGATTCTCTCGAAGCAGCTTTCGGAGAATCCGGACGGTAACATGACGCCGAAGCAAGTCGAATTCGCGCAGACAATTCGCGCGGCCGGTAGCGACTTGCTCACGCTCATCAACGACATCCTCGACCTCTCGAAGATCGAATCGGGCACGACTGCGATCGATCTTCAGGAGATCTCCCTGGATTCGATCGAGATCGAAGTCAAACGCACGTTCAGCCAGATCGCGGCCGACAAGAATCTGCGCTTCATCGTCGCGCGCGACGAGGACGTGCCGAGGTCGATCGTCACCGATCCGACGCGGTTGCAGCAAGTGTTGAAGAACTTGCTTTCGAACGCGTTCAAATTCACGAGCGAAGGCGCCGTTACGCTGCACATGAGCATGGTGCACGATCGTCGCCTGCCGGTTCCCGGACCGGCGGTGGCGTTCGCCGTAACCGATACCGGCATCGGCATCCCGCAAGATAAGTTCAACGTCATCTTCGAAGCCTTCCAACAAGCCGACATGGGAACGTCGCGGAAGTTCGGCGGCACCGGTCTTGGTCTCGCGATCAGCCGTGAAATCGCCGGATTGCTCGGCGGCGAAATCGGCGTCGAAAGTGCAGTTGGTGTCGGAAGCACGTTCACGCTCTTCCATCCGGCACAGCGCGCGGCAATGCAACGCGGCGAAGCCTCGACGATGCTGCATACCATGCGTACCGAGTCCGGGACGCATTTGCACGAATCGACGGAACAACTGCAACGGCGTATCGCTGCGGCGCAGCCGGCCGTCGTTTCCGACGATCGCGACAGCATCTCTGCCGAGGATCGGACGTTGCTCGTCATCGAGGACGATCCGACCTTTGCGAAGCTGCTCGCGGCATTCGCGCACGAACGCGGCTTCAAGACGATCGTCGCGCACAACGGACGCGAAGCGATCGAACTTTCCAACCGTTATGTCCCCGACGCGATCACGCTCGACGTCGGTTTGCCGGACGTGGACGGCTGGCAAGTGCTCGACACGATCAAACGCGGCAACGCGACGTCGCACATCCCGGTGCACGTGATCTCCGGCGACGAGCACCAGCAGCGGGCGCTGCAGGCCGGCGCCGTCGCGCATCTGCAAAAACCGGTATCGGAAGAAGCGCTCATGGAGACCTTCGACCGGTTGCTGGGCTTTGCCGAGAACCGCGGCAAGAACGTCCTCGTCGTTGAAGACGACATCACGCAGCTCAATGCGATGGTCGGCCTCATCGGCACGGGCGAAATGCAAGTGACGGCGGTCTCATCCGGCGATGCCGCGTTGAACGCCGTCGGTTCGCAGAAGTTCGACTGCATCGTCATCGATCTCGGACTGCCGGATATGGCCGGCGATCGTTTGATCGAAGCGCTGCGGGCGCGTCCCGGCAGCGATACGACGCCGATTATTGTCTATACGGGCCGTGAGTTGACCCGTGACGACGAAGCGCGTCTGCGCCGCCTCTCCTCGACGATCATCGTCAAGGACGGTCATGCGCCGGAACGTCTGCTCGACGAACTGAACTTCTTCTTGCACCGCGTTGAAGCAGATCTTGGGCCGTCGAAGAGGCCGGCCGGCGGCGACTTCAACGGAACGTCGCTGCTCTCGAAGCGCGTGCTCGTCGTCGACGACGACGCGCGCAACATCTTCGCGCTGGAGGCCGCTTTGCGGTCTTACGGTATGGACGTGTTGAGTGCCGAGAGCGGCATGCAAGGCATCGACATGCTCCGTACGCGCAATGATATCGATATCGTGTTGATGGACATCATGATGCCGGAGATGGACGGCTACGAAACGATTCGCCGCATTCGTGCGGAAAATCGCATCGCCGACATCCCCATCATCGCGCTCACGGCGAAAGCGATGAAGGGAGACCGGGACGCGTGCATCGCTGCAGGCGCCTCGGAGTACGTGAGTAAACCCGTTGATATCGACCAACTCACGTCGCTACTCAAAATATGGTTGAACAAGTAGAAGCGATCGACGCCGCCGTCCCGGCGTTGAACCTGCGCCGGGAAGAGCTTGCAGACATTGAACTGCAGCTCTTCTTAGACGCGCTTCTGCGTTATGGCGGATACGATTTCCGGAACTACAATCAGTCTGCGCTACGCCGGCGCATTGCCGATGCCATGCGCTCGGAAAACATCGCGACGATCTCGGGATTGCAAGACCGGTTGCTGCACGACGAACGCGCGCTCGCGACGTTCCTCGTCTCGATGAGCGGCGGTACGTCGTCGCTCTTCCACGATCCGTCGTTCTTGCAGGCCTTTGCAACCAACGTCGTGCCGTTGCTGCAGACGTACTCGTTCATTCGTATTTGGGTTCCGGGCAGCGGGACGGGCGGTGACGCGTACAGCCTCGCCGCAATTCTCAAAGAGAACGGCCTGCTGGAAAAGACGATCATCTACGCGACCTGTGTCAACGATGTGACGACCGCCGTCGCTAAAGCCGGCTTTTACGAACATCGTTCGGAGGCGGACTTCGTTGCGCTCGCCCGGCGCGCGGGCATCGTCGAACCGCTCTCGCGGTACTTCGACGTGCGCGAAACGTACGCGACGCCGCTCGAGGAATTGCGCGCGGGCGTCATGTTCGCTCGCCATAATCCGGTAGAGGACGGATCGATCAACGAGTTCCATGCCATCGTGGCGCGCGGTATCTTACCGCTCTTTAACGGCGCCGTGCAGTACCGTTTGCACAAACTCTTTTTCGATAGTCTGATGCATCTCGGGTTCTTGGGACTCGGCCAGCACGAGTCGCTCGCGAACACGGTGCACGAACGGGCATTTCGTCAAGTCGTGCCCGATCAGCCGATTTTCCGTCGAATGCGCTAGTGTTCGGTTCCTGCGAACGCGGGCGGGAGCCAAGCGGGATGCAACAGCACGAGCGCGCTCCAAATGAGAAAGACGGCACCGGCAACTGGAACGGCCCGCATCCCACGCGGCGCCGTTTTTTCATAGGTCATCAGCGCGGTTAGCGCCATCATCCACCAGAGATTTGCGAACCCGGCTGCAAACGCGACGAGCATCAGCGCCCAGCAGCATCCGGCGCAGAACAGCCCGTGACGATATCCCAGTTCGAATGCCGCGCGCGCACCACGACGGTAATGATGCATCAAGAACATGCCGGGAAGACGGCATGCGCGAAGACATTGATCTTTGAGCGGAGTGAACTGAAAGATCCCCGCGACCGCAAGGACGCCGCCCGCGATGAACCAGGGGTGTTGCAAGAGCCACGGTGTCGTATCGACTACGTGATGCAAGACGGCATCGCCGGCAAATGCGGCAACGCCGAATGCAAACCAGACGAGCGCGTAGCCGAGCACGAATGTGCCGACGGCTCGGCGCGGCTTCGCCTGGTTCGCTGAGACGACGGTAAACAGCTGAAGAAGCGGAAGCGTCGACGGCAGCATCATCGCGCCGATCATGACGCTCCACGCAAGGATAAAGAGAACGAGCGCGATTCCGATAGGCGGACCGCGCTCGATTAACGTGTCATGGTGCAGCAGGTACGCGGACCCGCTGAATTGCGCGTATGCCGCGATGCTCCAGGCCAAGAGAATCGCTACCGGAATAGCGAGCGGAAGTTGCGGCCGGCGAGCGGACTGCACGCGTTACGGTTCGGTGTGAACGATCGTGTAGTCGCCTTGGATGGCGTTACGCCCCTCGAACTCCCATTTGATCCCGTAGTTCGGGATGTCGACGCGGTGGTATTTCGCTTTCGCCACATACGCCGGCGACCCGGGAATTGTCGAGAAAATCGAGTCGCGCAGCGTGGTCGGGCTGCCGTCCGGCCCGCGATACGGTTCCATCTCCGCGGCGACATAGTCACCCGCATGGAGCGTGCCGGCGCCGCCGCGGACTTGGTGCGAGATCGGGACGCGTTCAACGCCGACGACTTCGCTGACGAGTTGCGCGAGATCCGCAAGCGGCCCACCAAGTTTTCCGCTATAGGCGGCAAGCAGTGCATCGACCTGTTCGTCGGTCGCCTTGTCATCGATGAGAAGCAAGAGCTTCCAGGTGTGCGGCGTCAGGACGTTGCCCGGAATCCGGGCGACGTTGACCATCGAGAGTCCGCTGACGTCGACGCCGTTGATCTCTCCTTTATCGAAGTGATAGGCGACGAATGCTTTGCAATCTCCCGTGTCGGGATTTTCGCCGATCCAGCACGGGCACAGAACGTCACACGAGCACGCTTCCAGCAGCGTGCCCTGCAAGAAATAGATATAGCGCTCGGTCAGAGACTTTTCGGAGACCGACGGCTGCTGCACAGACGACATAGAATACACCCCCGCGTGTGCGAAAGTACGCCCGTGCGTTCACAGTACCACGAGTCAAGTTAAAGAATAACGTCCAAGCGACGATTCTGCGCGACTGGGATAGTCGGCTTTGAAAGAGCATTTCGTAGACATGCGCTCTCCATTCGCCCGCAATAGGACGGCCATATGGCGGCCCTACGATCTCGACGTGGATGGAATCGATTGGGCGGGCAGCGCCATGACGGCGGCCCGTACGCGCCTCGACATTGCGACGGCGGATCTCGCCAACGTCTCGACCAACGGCTTCCGAAAGATCGTCGCCCGTGGGGTGCTCGACGCGCACGGTGTCCGCATCGAGCGGGAGACCGTCGCGGAGCACGGCATGTTGCGTCGAACGGGACGGACGTACGATCTCGCAATCGCCGGCGGCGGCGTCTTTCGCCTCCGCGATGATACGGGCCGCATAAGCGCGACGCGAAACGGCGCCTTCGTTCGCGATCGTGACGGAACGCTACGTGATGACAGCGGACGCGCCTTGCTCGGACTGCACGGCGTGTTACGCGTTCCCGACGGCGCGACGATCGACGATCGCGGACGCGTGATGCTCGCAGGGCGGCAAGTCGACTGTATTCCCGTCGATCCCGGTGCGACCGTTCGCAGCGGCTATCTCGAAACCGCGAACGTCGATGCCATCGGCGAAATGGTCGACATTCTCACCGCACAACGATCGTTCGAAAGCGCAGAGAAAGTCGTGTCCGCGATCGACAGCACCCGTCAAAAAGCGAGCAACGACATCGCGCGGCTCAAATAGCGCCTACGCGCGAATGGTTCCCTTCCAATAAACCGTGCCACGAAAGTCGAGAATTCGCACGGTGAGCGTCCCGTGGGCTCCAGGATGCGTTTGCATCCACGCGCTCCGCCAACGCCGGAGTGCTTCGGCTTTCATAGCGGCATCTTTAGAGTCGTCCATGTCGTTCTCGCTGTTCACATCGACGGAAACGTCCACCGAATTGCCGTGAAAATCGAAGCCCATCACAACGTCGGGGTAGTGATCTTTCAACGGCGTCATCGCCGCGCGTTCCGTCGTTTCCCGTTGCTCGTCGGGCGACGGTTGCGCATTGCAGGCAATGAGCGAGAGAAGCAAAGTGACCGCCGCAAGCTTGCGCATGTTTCTCCCATACGACGGACACGGCCCGTTCACATTCGGCTTCTACGCTTGCGCCATGGATCGTGCACTTTTCGCCGCCGCGAGCGGCATGGCGGCGCAACAACGCAATCTCGATACGATTTCCGACAACCTGGCGAACTCCGAAGTCGCCGGCTTTAAGGGCTCGGCGGAAGAATTCGCCGCCCTAGCGGCGCCCGGTGAGCGTTCAATGGGAACGATTCCGCTCGGCCGGCACGTCGTCTTCACGCAAGGCAAACTCGAGCGCAGCAACGGCCCATGCGATCTTGCGATCGACGGAAACGGCTTCTTCGTCGTGCGCGACGGTAAGCGCGTCGCATACACACGCGACGGCGAGTTTTCACGCGCCGCTGACGGTACGCTGCGTAACGCCGCAGGCTGGCAACTCGACGGCGTTCGTATCCCCGCTGACGCGCTTTCGGTAAACGTCGGCGAGGACGGTGCAGTAAGTGCAACGACCGCCAGCGGCGCTACGAAGCGTATCACGACGATAAGTCTAGCTTCGTTTGCTGCTCCGGAACGCCTCGAAAGCATCGGCGGAACGCTCTTCGTCGAGAACGCGCGCTCGGGCCGCGCTCGGCTATTTCATCCGAGCACGAATGGTGCTGCGCAAATCCGTTTCGGCATGCTGGAGCAATCGAACGTGTCGATCGTCGAATCCATGATGCAGATTCTCACCGCACAACGCGCATACGAAGCAAATGCTAAGGGTGTACAAGCAGCAGACGAGATGCTGCGAATCGCCAACAACCTGCAACGAGGATAGCGACCCTCTGTCATCCTGAGCGAAGCGCAGCGCAGTCGAAGGACCGCATCGGTTGTTTCGTGGGACGCTGAGTATGGCCGTAAGTGACGACTCTCGCGGGATGTTGCACGGAACATGCTAAAACGCCGTCGCGCCATGGTCGACTATCGTTGTATGACAAAGACTTCGTGGAGTAGGGCGTCGCTGGCAGCGGCCATCGCATTTGTTTGTGCGGAGGCGTACCTCGTCGGCGGAAGTCACGGCAGCTGTGCCGACTTCTTCGGCATGCTGATCTCGGCCATCGAAGTGCAAATCATCGTTGGTAGTATCGGAATCTTTATCGTGACCCTCGTAGGATCCACCGCCTTCCTGGCATGGGCAGAATCGCTAGACTGGCGTATCGTCACGATAGGCGCACTGGGCGGCACCGTGGTTCTGACGATGCTTCTCTATTCACTACAAACGACTTCCGGTACGAAGGCATGGATCGTCGCACCGGTATTGGGCAGCATCGCCCTTTGCGCACTGACTACCTTCGCAGTCCGCAAACTGTCGACGCGTACGACAGCAACCTTAGGAGCAATCGCTGCAATACTCTGTTTCGCGCTTGCCTACGTCTCGACGCCGTATACCGGTTCAGGGGCTTGCGGCTTTGCTCCGTAAAAAGTTGGCGTCGGCATTTCGTATGAACGCCTAAAGGTGTCCAAGCAGCAGACGAGATGCTGCGTATCGCGAATAACTTGCAGCGCGGATAGTTTTCCCCCAGTCCGCTCGCGCCAAGCAGTACAGCGAGCGATGTTAGTCAACAAGTGGAAGGGTTATTGCGCGAGAGCAGACGTCACATACGTGTGATCTCCGCTCGCTGACAAGCCCTTGTAGTAGGTGTGCTCAAGCGCTCCCGTCTGGGCGTTGACGCTGATGACGTCCATTTCGTTCGCGTTCGATGCGGGATGTCCGTAGAGAATCAGGTGTTGCCCGCTGCGGTCCGCTACCGGAACAGCGTCGCTGAAATAGCCAGGCAGTTCGCGCTGTACCCGCGCACAACCGCACGCCGCGATGTTCCAGACGTAAATATTCGACCCGACGGGAACATAAAGATCGCCGTTGATCTGGCTCACGTCGAGCGCGTTTCGGTGGTTGTTCGGCAGATTGATGTAGCCAGCATACGTGAACGTATGAAAGTTCATGATCCCGATTTCGTCCGGGATCGTACGCGGATACGAACAACCGCCGTTACCCAGTAAGAAAAAGTAGTAAAACGCGTGATTACCGTCTACAGCGTCGGGCCCTTGAAAACACGTATTGCCTGGGTCCGACCACTGAACGACATGTGTCTTGTTGGAGCCCGGAATCGACGTAAAACCGATATCGTCAGAGAAGGCGCTCTGCCCCACGTTTCCCATAGCAATAGATCCGTCGCGATTCAACAGGCCGGGCGAGATTCCGGATCTGTTGATCGTACCGCGTTGGAAAATCGTCGTAAACGGGGTTCGAAATGTATCAAAGATCGAAGAGGCGTTGTTAGGAGAGGAACTCGCATCGAGCGCCACCAGCGTCGTGAGGTCCGTGGACATACTGTTGAACGTATGTTGCGAGGTCGCATAAGCGCCGCCCGTATGGTCGATTTCGCTTTCACTCCCGCTTCCGGTTGCTACGCGCAAGGGAGTGATGAACGTCGAGTCGTCCGCTGTCGCAAATAACGAGCGCGCTCCAAACGGAGTGCCCGTGGTGTGTACCGTTATTGCCGGTAACGCGGCCGCGGTCGCGAGGTTATAACGCTGGATCGTGACACGAGTGCTCGTGCCTGAATAATTGCATACGTATCCTGTCCAGTCTGCGTTAGTGCATTGCACCGTCTGAATGAGGACCTGTTGATTTTGGGGCGGTGTAGGCGCTGACGGCTGAGTCTGCAGTGCCTGGGCGATGTGAATAGAACCGTCGGGACTACCCGCCGGCCTCGCAGGCAGCGGTTGCTGGCTGGTGCCGCCCGAACATGCAGACGTGAAAAGAACGCTTGCGGCAGCCGCCACAGGGTACATGACGCGTAGATGCATAACTGCGAAGCTCCTCGGATCCGGTACGGATAATTATAAAGAACCTCGCGGGCGCAAAATTAGGACGCCAGGGGAATATAGACTATACCAATATTCTCTTGACATGCGTGCATAATCTGATGCGAGATGGCCAGAGGTTTCGTTCATACAATCGCGTCAATCGCATCAGCTGGTTCATTCGGCGCATGTGATTTCGCGCCGCGGTTCGGTCCACATAGCAACACGCCGTATAACTCGCCCTTCAAATCATCGCCGCCGCACTCTGGGCGCTCGCGATGCGGCAGCGTTGGCACACCGATAAACAAGATGTTATCGGCATTTCGCATGCACCGCTAAGGGGGTGCAAGCGGCAGATGAGATGCTGCGTATTGCAAACAACCTACAGCGAGGCTAACCCCCGTGTCATCCTGAGCGAAGCGCAGCGCAGTCGAAGGATCGCATCGCACCGCGTTCGGTTATAGCACATAAAGGCAAATGTGTCCGGAGGAGGTTGCGTTGCAGTTACGACGACAAGGTAGAGCGAATCGTCTAGCGGTCTACATGCGTATTCTCGTCACCGGCATGTCGGGCACCGGAAAATCTACTTTGATGTCCGAGTTTACGTCGCGGGGGTATGTCGCCGTCGACGTGGACGACCCGAGTCTTGGACTCACCTACCCGCGCGCTGATGGTGAGGCTGCTCAGCGCGCCTCTCGAGACATTGCGCGATCGGCTTGCGTCGCGCGCGGGGAACAACTACGGGAAAAGCCCCGACCAATTAGCTGCGGTGCTTCGCTATGTCGAGACGGTAGAGCCGCTTCTGCGTCGTCGTGGTGACTTGGAGATCGTTACGACCATCGAAGTGGAGTGCGTCGCCGACGTCATACTGGAGCGTGTCGCGGAAGTCCGGGAGTTCCGTAATGGAAGTATCTGATCGTGAACTTACCCTGAGCAAAGGCCGATTCGAGAGTCTGAGTGACGGCATCTTTCCCGTAGCTATGACGCTGCTCGTTTTAGAGATTCGGCTGCCTACCGGCGTCGACGCAAGCTCGCCGGTGCCCGTGCAAATTCACGCCCTCTTTGCAATCTGGCCACAATACTTGGTGTATGCCGCGACATTCGCAAATATTGGGGTCATGTGGTTCAACCACCATGCGTTGCTCGACCGCGCGCACCGGATCACGCACAGGGTGGTGATATCAAATTTGTTTCTTTTAGGCGTAATCTGTTTTCTGCCGTTCACTACGTATCTACTGGCGGAGCTTGACCTTAGTAGGCCCGCGGCCGTGTTTTACGGCTTGACGAACGTTGCCATCGGGTTAGGTTATGCGTTCGTGCAACGTGCTGTTTTCACAGCCCACGGGAAACATTCAGAACCGATAACCTCCTGGAATCTCGTCGGCTTGTTCGGGTACCCGTTTGCGACCGTCGTTGCTCTCTTCTCTCCGTTGGTTAGCATCATCATTATTGCGCTCGTAGCGCTCTTTTATGCCATTCCGAGCGGCGTGAAATCGTCTCGCTTGCCGCTCGACGACAGTCCGTGACACCACGCTGAACTTCGCGATGTATCCGCGATTTGCAATGCTTTCGGCGTGCGGTTGGTCGTGATGTGCACAAAACGGCGAGGACTTTTGCCGGTATTGCCGGGCTAATGGGTTCTTGCGTAAGCGCTGCGCACGATCAATGAATTGATTCATTCCATTCGCAAAGTTCGGAGGGTGTGATAATGCGTCCAAGCCGAGTCATGTTTTCGTTTGTGGCCGTAGCTCTCGTTAGCGCGTGTTCGAGCGGCGGTAACGGTTCGTTGCCGTCGCAATCAGGACCGTCAGACGTTACTGCGATAACACAAGGTACGGCTGTAGGGCACGAGTACCAATTAACGGATCTGGGTACCGGCGTTCCCGGCTCGCCGGGTCTTCAGGTAGCTGGATTAAACGATGAAGGCCAGGTCGTCCTTAACGCGAGTAGGGGGCAGCTCTCAAGCTTGCCGAGTTGCGGTCTGCCGAACCAGCTTCCGTGCGGACCGCCGGTCGCATTGATTTACCGGAACGGGGCACTGCATGTCTTGCCGCCGCTGGGCAAAGGGCAAACAGCCGACGTATCCGCCATCAACGATCAGGGCGTCACGGGCGGCTTCTCCGCGAGCGCCGTTACCCAGTATGCAGTCGTGTGGAAAAGCGACCTTTCGGCCGTGAACTTTGGGACCGGGATCACGCCGCCCAATAGCGGTGCAGAGGTTGATGCGCTCGACAATCACGGAACCGTTTACGGCGATTCGTTCAACGCGAACGTCGACATCCCGATCATCTTCGATAGCGACAATGACGGGAAACCCATCGCTCCATGCGGTTCATCGGTGCTGGGATATTATCGTTCCGCGAACAATGTCGGCGTAGGAGTCGGCGATGAGCTGCTCTCTGCCGGTGGGACGGCGGTGATGACGTGTCCGCCGTTCCGAGTGGTTGTGGCGCCGCCGAATCCGAATTGGCTCAATTTCGGATTCGGGATCAACGATCGTGGTGACATCGCGGGCCGGCTCTCGGTAGGGCCGACGAAGAAGTCGTTCCATCCGTTCCTGTATCACGACGGTAAGGTGACCGATATCGGAACGCCGTTCTTCCCCGGAGATAAGGCGGCCAACGGCGCAGCCGACGGTATCAACGACGCGGGCACGGTCGTCGGATGGATGGCCGCGGGCGGCGGAATAATCGGTCCGCCGCGAGTTTTGCCGGTCGATCCCCGGGGCTTCATCTATTGCGGCGGCAGGACGATTGAAGTCAACACCCTTCTCCCGGCGAGCGTCGCGAAGGACTGGGACGTGATCATTGCGGCTTACATCAACAACCATGGGCAAATCGCCGGCATCGCCTACAAGGGCGGCTACCCAAAGGGCGTTGAGCACGCCGTCCTGTTGACACCCATGCATTAATAACGGCTGCGCCGAATTGCGGCGCCTATGCAAGAGCTTGCGATTCCAAATGCGTACACGTGGTCGCGGTGGCAGCCCGATCGTAAGATGTATTTCAATAGTTACCTCTTCGTATCGGCGCAAGGAAACATCGCTGTCGATCCGGTTGCGCTCGAGTCCGACGACATAGAGCAAATCACGGCGCTCGGCGGAATTGCCGAAATCGTCGTGACCAACCGCGACCATCTGCGCGAAACGGCGGCGCTGCGCGAACTGTTCCGCGCGCGCGTCGTCACGTCGGCCGTCGAGGCTCCCCTGTTGGGGCTTCCGGTGGACCGCACAGTAAATGACGGCGAACAACTCTTTCCTGGCGCAAATGCTGTCGCGCTGAATCATCAGAAAACGCCGGGTGAGTTTGCGATTCACATTCCCAAGCTGCGTACGGTCCTGGTCGGCGATGCCATTATCGGCGCGCCAGCCGGTTCGTTGTCGTTGCTGCCCGACGAGAAATATGGCGACGTCGTGCAAGCCGCACTCGGATTGCGACGCGTCTGGGCACTTCAACCTGACGTGTTGCTTGTCGGCGATGGAACGTCGCTTTGGAGCGGCGCAACGCGCGCGATCGGTACGCTGTTGTTCAAGCGCGCCGGTATCGCCGTCAATCGTATTAACCTTGACGAGTTGCGCTACGAATACTCCGAGGACGGAAACGGAAAGTACCGGTCGAGTGATGGTGAAGTCGGGTATTTCATCGGCGCGGAACGGCTCGGCTATCAAGTCGTGAAGTTGCCGCCCGGGGCGCGCTTTTGCCCCGTCCATGCGGAATTCAGCGAAGAAGAACTGTTCGTCGTTCTCGAGGGAACGCCGAGCATTCGCACCGTGCGCGAAACACTTCAATGCCGTAAAGGCGATTTTATCGCGTTTCCCGTCGGCCCGGATCACGCGCATCAGGTGCTCAACGAGAGTTCCGTCGAAGCGATGATTCTGCTTTTGGGGCAAAATATGGCCGACGCGGTCTGCTACTATCCGGAGTCCGAGAAAGTCCTCATTGCAACACCGCAAGTGCGCTGGATGGTGCGCAACGCGCCACAGCTCGACTACTTTGACGGTGAGTAGAATCGGTATAACCGGCGCGTGACAATCCGGCAATAATCCGCTGGTAGGTTCGACGTGTGGATAACGAGCTACGCGTCGCACAGACGACGTTGCAGGCGATGCTCTTCGCACAGACATTGCGTCCGCTCGCCGAAGCGGCCGGTCCGGCCGGAGAGTATTGCGTAGAAACGTTCGCGCAAACGCTGATGACGTCGATGGAGAGCCGTCATGGATGACGCTCTCGATCGGGAAGCACAGATTCGCCGGTATTTCCCGCTCGTGAAACGTATCGCGCGACGCATTCATCGATTGGTTCCGAGCGTCGACGTTGACGATCTCGTGGGCGACGGAAGCATCGGCCTCATTCGCGCGGTCGATTGTTTCGATCCGCTCCGCGGTCCGTCGCTCGAGCAGTATGCGCGTCAACTCATTGCGGGCGCGATGCTCAACGGAATCCGGCGTATGGATCCGGTGTCCGAGCGTGCGCGGCGCACCTTGCGCGACGGAGAGAGCGAGCGCTATCGCATTGCCGTGGAACGCGGCAGCGTGCCCGGAAACGTCGAGATGGAATCGTTACGGCCCGGATTCGCGCGAGCTTCGCTTGCCGCGCATCGCGGCGTGCCCCTCTCGATTGACGCGCCGCTTCCCGAGGGCGAACATGTGCCGAACGACTGGAGCACCGATCCGGCCTCGATCATCATGGAGCGCGAGGCGTCGAAAGACACGCAGGCCCTACTCGACCGCCTACCGCCGCGTCAGCGAGAACTCATGCAGGAGCATTACTTCCGCGACCACTCGCTGCGCGATATCGGCGCACGAATGCGTATTTCGCCGCAACGAGCATCGCAATTACATATCGCGGCGCTGATAAAACTTCGGAACACCGTTCATGCTGCCGCGCGTTGATTCCGATGCACGGCGGGAGCCGAGTTCCTCGATCCGCGATCGGCAGACCGTCGAAACGCAGCCGATTGTCCCGGCGGTCCCCGACGTCGACCTGGATACAGCCCTTTTGCCGCGCGATCACCCGCAGTGGGTCAAAGATACCCTCTCGGTATCAAATAAGGCGCGCGAATTGCTCGCGCGCCTTAAGCCGGTGGTCATCAAGATTCTGACGTTCTGGGACCACCGTGTGCGAAGCGTCCTCGTCGGTAACTCCCGCGTGTCGATTGACCCGAGCGGGAGTTACCGAATCGAGTAGCGCTGCGTTATTGCACGCAGCCGCCGGCGGCGTTGCTCCAGAGTGGTTGCGTCGGGAACGTCCCCGTCGAGAACGAGGTGTTCTGCAGGTTCGTCCATGCGCACTTATCGCCGATCTCGCTGCCGCTGGAATCCAGCCAGCCGTTACCCGCTTGCGGATCCGTTACGCCTTCGGCGATCTCGTGGCCACCGACGATCGTTACGCCGTCAAGTATGCCGCCCGAGCCGCCGTTGACTGAGTTTTCGCCGCAGCTGGCACCCGCATCCGATTGATACGGGAAGTCGGTGTAGGCAATGGTCGATCCGCTCGCGCTCGTGGTGCTGTGGAATGCGCACCATTGCGTTGCGAACCCGGAGGGATCGTGGCCCTTCTCGAGCGCGACGAAATACATCGCGTTGACCGAGTAATCGCCGAAGTGGGCGGCGGCGCGAGCCGCTTCCGCCGCGACGCTGCTCTGCGTGGGACGTGAAGGGATGCTGTTCGTATTATCGTTCCACGTGTTCACATAGGCGATGTCGTTCGAAATGTGTCCGGCGCCATCGTAGTACTGTGTGAGCGTGCTCGTCCATTGGCTCCCGTTGAGACCCTGCACGAAGCTCGTGATGCGGGACTGCTCGCCGTATGGATCGTTCGATCCGAACTTCCAGAACACGAGGTAGATTTTCGCGTTCTGTTGGACCGGTCCACCGTAGTAATTCAGGTTGTTGGTACCGGCACTCTTCACTTGTGCGAGCGCGCGAAGCGTGCGGTTTTGGAGCGAAGGCATGATGTGCGTTCCGCTGATCGCGGCGCCGTTCTCTACGACGCTGTAGGCGCTCGTGCGCGTCGTGGTGGCCGTCTGCGGCGTTATGCCGCCTTGCGGTGCTTGAGGAAGAGATGTTGCACCATTGCCGCCGCTACACGCGGCGAGAAGTGCGGCCGCGACGGCGGCCGGCACGAGACGTACCGAGAAGTTCAAGCAGTGTCCTCCACAGACTGGTATTGCTGGTAACGGGAGCTTAACATTTCCTAAGACGGAAAATAGGTGCACTTAACACATATAATTTTCTGGAGATGTGCTTGGCGCGCCAAAGCGAATAAACCAACGCGATGGCGCTTCTTATCAGGTCGCGCGACGCCGTTATTGCGCTTGCATTGGGCATCGGCTCGTTCGTGCTGCTCTTCATCAATTATTGGTTTCCGCCGGAGAAGATCTTCGATGAGGTCTACTTTGCGCGTGCGGCCGAAGAGTATTTGCAGCGCCGCTACATTTACGAGAGCACGCACCCGCCCGTCACGAAACTCCTCATCACGCTCTCGGTGGTGCTCTTCGGCGGTTTGCCTGCGGGCGACAATTCGCACGGGTGGCGCTTTTTAGGCGTCGTCGCGGGAGCCGTTGCCGTCGTTCTGGCGTTCGTACTTGCGCGGCGCGTGCTTCGTTCCACGACGTTTGCGACGTACGCCGCGGTGCTCTTCGGCTTGGACGGCATGCATTTCGTGCAGTCGCGTATTGCGACGCCGGAAACGTACGTCGTCTGTTTCTCGCTGGCAACGCTCTATGGGTTCATTCGCTACTGGGATGCAATTATCGCCGCACCTGCGCGGCGCGTCGCGCGCAACGAAGTGCTGATGAACGTTGCGGCCGCCGCGATCGCGCTCGTGCTTGCGGCGGGATTCGTTGCGGTGCGGTTCGCGCATGAGGCGATCTACGCACGGATCGTCGTGACGATTGCAGTCGCCGCGGGTCTTTACGGCACGTACCGGCTGATTCGTTCGCGCCCTGCGGGCACGGGTTGGCTGCTGTTCTTTGCTTTCTCCGGTGCGCTGCTCGTCGCGAGCAAGTGGTACGGCGTCATGGCGTACGGCGTTGCGTCGGTCGTCATTGCGTATGCCACGGTGCGCGCGTGGATGGAGCGCCGCCCGTCGCCGTTTCCGGTCGACACGGTTGTCGCTGTATCGTTAGCGGCCATTGCGATCGTTTACACGCTCGCGTATATCCCGCATTTTGTCGGGTTGCGCGATCTCGTGACGCTCGCGCCGCGGCCGTATACGCTCACGAACGTTATCGATATGCAGGTCGGCGCGTACATGTATCACGCGCATCTCGTCGCGTCGCATCCCTATGCGTCGCTCTGGTGGACCTGGCCGCTCGACTTGCGGCCCGTGCTGTACTATGCCGTGTACGGATCGCACAACGGCGTCGGTACCGCGGCGATGATCTATTCGTTGCCGAATCCGCTGCTGTTGTGGCCGGGTCTTATCGCGGTGCCGTTTGCCGGATACTTGGCGTGGCGCGAGCGCAATCGCGGCTACGGTTTAGTCGTACTCGCGTATCTTTTGCAGTGGCTTCCCTGGGCGCGTTCGCCGCGCATCGCGTGGATTTATCACTTCTATGTTGATATTCCGCTGGTCGCAATCTGCAACGCGATTGCCGTGATGTGGATTTGGAATCGATGGAAAGATTCACACCGCACGGCCGCACTAACGATCGCGATCGGCTATCTTGCGATCGTCGCGCTCGCATTCATCTATTTCTATCCGATCTACGCCGGCGTAACGATCACCAGCGACCAACGCATGGCCCGCATGTGGCTGCCGTCGTGGATCTAGAGTTTCGCGAGGAAGTCGCCGATTAGGTCGGCTATTGCCGGGCCGCGTTCGTGGCCGATGGCGGTGACGTCGGTGTGGTTGGTGTTTTTGGCGCCGGCGGCGTTGGTGACGAGACTGATGCCGAGGACGCCCATGCCGATGAAGCGCGCGAAGATGGTTTCGAGCACGGTTGACATACCGACGGCATCCGCGCCGATCGTGCGCAGGTAGTCGACTTCTGCGGGTGTCTCGAAGCTCGGGCCTTGGAGTCCGGCATACACGCCTTCGCGTAAACGCGCTTCGGGTTTCGCGACGCTTTTCGCAATCGAACGCAACCGTTCGGAGTACGCATCCGCCATGTCGAGGAATGGATTCTCGTGCGGCCACCCGATGAGCGGGTTCTTTCCGGTGAGATTCAGCTGATCGGAGATCAGCATGATGTCACCGGGTGTAAATGACGCATTGATACCCCCGGCCGCGTTCGTGATAATTGCAAGCTTTGCGCCGGCCTGCGCCGCGAGACGAACGTTCACGGTCACTTGCGCCGGTGAGAATCCCTGATAGAGATGCACGCGGCCGGCAAATGCGACAACGCGTTTGCCTTGCAAGGTTCCGACGAGTGCCTCGCCCGCGTGGCCGCGCAATGCTGCTGCCGGCATGCCGAGGAGCGTGTCGTACGGGATCGACGTATGCTTGAACCGGTCGCGCAACGCCGAAGAAAGCCCGCTGCCTAAAATGACGGCGACGTCGACCGGTCCGCCTGCCGCTTCTTCAATCAGGGTCGCATCGTGCGCGAGCAGCTTGTCGTTGGGTGCGCGGCGATCGATCATA
>JAFANA010000081.1 GCA_019232905.1 Vulcanimicrobiota bacterium | reverse complement strand
TCCACGACGTCGCCGACTTTGAGGCCGAGCGGCGCGAGGATGTAGCGCTTCTCACCATCACGGTAATGAAGCAACGCGATGCGCGCGGAACGATTCGGATCGTATTCGACCGTCGCGACTTTGGCGGGGATCCCGTCCTTCGAACGCTTGAAGTCGATGATGCGATATTGCTTGCGCGTACCGCCGCCTTTGTGGCGAACGGTGATGTGCCCGTTGTTGTTGCGGCCCGAATGCTTCTTGCGAACTTCAACGAGCGACTTCTCAGGATCCACTTTCGAGAGATCCGAGAAATCCATCGTCGTCACGAAGCGACGGCCCGGGCTGGTCGGACGATACTTCTTAACCGGCATGTTTATTGCTCGAAATAATTGACGCCGCCGAGTTCGATTTTCTGACCCGGCTTGAGGGTGACAATCGCCTTTTTGAAGTCGCTCTGCTTGCCGCTGGTGCGGGTGCCGCGACGGGCGAAGTTGCGCACTTTACCGCGCACGTTGACCGTGTTGACGTTGAGCACGTTCACGCCGAAGA
Source organism: Vulcanimicrobiota bacterium (assembly GCA_019232905.1). Classification (GTDB taxonomy): domain Bacteria; phylum Vulcanimicrobiota; class Vulcanimicrobiia; order Vulcanimicrobiales; family Vulcanimicrobiaceae; genus JAMXLG01. The sequence continues at coordinate 5,584 of JAFANA010000081.1, read as the reverse complement.
TCTCTTCGATTGCGTGACGGATCTGCGTCTTGGTCGCTTCCGGATGCACCACAAACGTATATTGCGTGCCGATGGCGTTCGCCATCGACTTTTCCGTAATACGCGGTGACAGAATCACATCGCGTGCGTCCATTACTTCTTGCTCCCGTTCTCGAGCGACGCATTCAACGCATCGAATGCAGCCGTCGTGAAGATGATGCGCTCGTAGCGCAGGACGTCTTTGACGTCGAGCGCGCCGGTGTCGGTCACGCCGACCTTGCGCAGGTTGCGCGCGACGCGATGGATCGCATCCGCGGTGCTTTCGTTCAAGCCGACGACGACGAGCGTCGACGGACCCTTCTTCGCGTCTTTCGCCGCGCCGAACACAAGCTTCGCGAAATCGGCGGTCTTCGTCATCGCAAAGCTCGACGCATCGAGCACGGTGACGGCGCCGTTACGGAAACGGTCGGAGAGCGCCGCGATGAACGCGAGCTTGCGCTCTTTCTTGTTCAGAGCGGTAACGAAGCTGCGCGGCTGCGGTCCGAAGACGACGCCGCCGTGCTTCCACTGAGGCGAACGAATCGAACCTTGACGCGCGCGTCCGGTTCCCTTTTGACGCCACGGCTTGCGGCCGCCGCCGGAAACTTCGTCGCGCTTCTTGGTCGAAGCCGTACCCGCACGCGGGTTCGCGAGCTCGCGATACACAGCGCGGAAAATCGTGTGCGCTTTTTCTGAATAATCTTTGTCGAGAACGGCCGGCGTCGCTACGTCGCGCACGACCTTACCCGTCGAATCAATAACGTTCGCCATTATGCACCCGCCTTGACTTTTACGGGCTTCACGCTCTTCTTCACGACAACGAGCGCGTTCTTCGGTCCGGGAATCGGGCCGCGAACGAGCAGCAAATTGCGCTCGGCGTCAGCGCGGATCACTTCGAGGTTTTGCATCGTCGTGCGGTCGACACCGAAGTGTCCCGGACGGCGGCTGCCTTTAACGGTACGTCCGGCGTTCGTGTCGCCGTTCGATGCGGGTTGACGGTGAATCATCGAACCGTGGCTCGCACCGCCGCCCGAGAAGTTGTGGCGCTTGATGCCGCCGGCGAAGCCGTGGCCTTTCGAAATGCCGATCACGTCAACGCGATCGCCCGGTTCGAATCCGGAGACGGTGATCGTCTGCCCGGCTTCGACGCCGTCGATGCCGTTGCGGAATTCGCGCACGTGGCGCACCGCTTCGACGTTTGCTTTTTTGAAATGTCCAGCAAGGGCTTTGGTAACGCGAGCCTTTTTAATCGCGCCGAAACCGAGAGCCACGGCATCATAGCCATGCTTCTCTTTCGTGCGACGCTCCACGACCGTGCAGGGACCGGCTTCGATCACCGTGACCGGTACGTACCGGCCGTCCTCGGTGAACACGCTCGTCATCCCAACCTTGCGGCCAAGGATGTTTTTCACTTGAATCCTCGTCCTAAAATAGCTGTCGCAGCACACGGGTCCTGGCGTACTGCTTGATTCTTTTACCGGCGCGCGGAAAAACCCGCGGACCGGTGTGGACCACAACCTCGGCAGTCTATCAAGAGTGACCCTCGGAGTCAAGGCCTCAGGCCGCGGGCGGGTGAATGAAAGGAGCATGCGGTTCCCCATGCTGCTGGCAGCACTTATGCTGCTGGCGGGCTGTTCTTTGCGCCCGGTGCTCCCCGCCCGCGATCGCTTACAGATCGTGCAGACTCAGGATTTCCCGACGCTCGACCCGATCTTTGTGAGCGGTGTCGGCGGCCAGGAGCTGGCCGCGCTGCTGTACTCCTATTTAGTGAAGATCGACGACCGCGGCCGGCTCGTGCCGGACGCCGCCGAAGCGGTGCCGAGCCGCGAGAACGGCGGGATCAGCCCCGACGGCCGAACGATCACCTACCGCTTGCGACCCGACGTCCGCTTCGCCGACGGGTCGCGCGTCACGTCGTTCGACGTTGCCGAGACGATCGGCCGGATCGCGTTTCCCGGCAGTGACGTTCCGACGCGCGTCGCCTACGACGACGTCGAGGCCGTGACGACGCCGGACTCGCGCACCGTCCGGGTGCTGCTGCGGCAGCCGTACGCTCCGATCGTCCTCTATCTGTGCGGACCCGGAAATGCAACGCCGATTCTTCCATGGCGAGTCATCCACGAGCACGCGCACCTGCGCGGCACTTCCCTGGACGATGCTCCGCTCGGTTCCGGACCGTACATGGTTCGCCGCTGGCAACGCGGCGATCGCTTGGAACTCGTACCGAATCCGTATTATTATGCGGGTCCCGCGCATATTTCGGCGCTGAGCATTCGTATCGTCAGCAGTGCAACGACGGCGTTGCAAATGCTTCGCTCAGGCGAAGCGGACGCGTACGTGAATGCGGACGATGCGCAATACGACGACCTGCGCGCGCTCGCAGCGACGCGAACGGAAATGGTTCCGATCGACGGCACCGGTGCATTGATCTTCAACACAAGAGACCCACGCTTGTCGGACGCGCGCGTACGCCGCGCGATTGTATCGGCGCTCGATATCCGCAGCATCGTTTCGAAGTCGCTGCTGGGCGAACGTCGCGATCAGGACCCCGGACGCGGACTTTTTCAATGGGCCTACGATCCAAAAGCCTACGCCATGCCGCGCTTCGATCTGCGCGCCGCACAACGAATGCTCGATCTCGCAGGCTGGCACCGCGGTTCTGACGGCGTTCGGCGGCGCGGCGGTGTCACGCTTGCGCTTGACTTTCTCGTTCGCGCCGATAAGCCGAGTGCGTTGATCATGGCGACGCAGATGCAGGCGGAAGCAAAAGCTGCCGGAGTTTCCATTGCGATTCGCGAGCTTGCGATCGGCGAATTCGTAGCGCCCAACGGGCCGCTCTACGGCGGCCGTTTTCAAGTCGCGCTCTTTCCGTTCGTCAACGGATTCGATCCCGACGTGCGCGATCAATTCGGGTGCTATCGCATTCCGCCGCACGGCTTCAATAAACCACGATACTGCAATCCGCGGCTCAATCCGCTGATGGCCGCTGCCGTCGTACCGTACGACCGCGCCAGCCGAACGACGCTTTATCACAAGGTCGAAAGCATGCTCGCGCAAGATCTACCGATGGCTGCGCTTTATCAGGCCGTCTCGATCAACACGTTCCCCGCTGCGTTGCAGAACGAACATGCCGCCGTCACGACGCCCTTTTGGAACGTGGGCGACTGGACGTTCTAACTACAAACAATCGGGAACGTTGCGGCCTAAGACCAGCCGTTGCAATCGATCGCGATCGTCGAAGAACACGTTCACGGAACTCGTAAAGCTGCAACCGGGCTGAAACGCGCCGGGAAGCGATACCGTCACGACGCGTTCTCCTGAAGAGCAATCGTCCGTCGAAATTTCGTCTTGGTACCACCATTGGTACACGTAGCCGTCGGAGCACAACGGCTTCAGGGCCGTCAATACCGGTTTGAGGCCTTGCGCTTCGAGTGCACGCATCACATTTTCACGACGCATGCCCGGTTGCAGGTGCGCGACCATCCATTGTTTTGCTGCTTCGGAATTTGCTACGGTCTGTCTGCTCGCGCGGTTCATCGCATCAACGACTTGGATAGCGAGAACCGTCAACGCTTCAGGTGAGCGGCCCGAGCGTTGCACGAGCGCCTGAAGCGTCGAACCGCCACCCCCGGCATCGAGTCCGGCGGCAATTTGCACGGCTTCTTCTTCGCGCAGAAACGCGGCACGTTGCGCATCGCTGCCGTCACTTGCATCCGTCTCGGCATCGCGCGACTTCCACAGCTGTGGTACACCCTGCTGATTGCGGCCGGCATACGCGACGAGTGGACCGTAATCCGGCATGGCTGCCGAATCTTTCCATTCCGTTTGGGCGTGCGCAAGCGCGGGTGCTCCAAAGAACAGCATCATCACGTCGCGCATCCCGTTTGCGGGAAGCGTCGTGCTGCCGACCACGAGCGCCGGATCACCGCCGACTGTTCCCGTTGAGGTCAGCGCGTCGATGGAGGCGGCGTTACAGTTCACGACTTCCGCGCCGGTACGCAGATCGATCCACGCATTGCGCGCGGTAGCTTTGCGGCTACCGGAAAACGTAATGCGACCGCCGCTCGAGATCCGCGGCTCGATGCCGCGGACGGTGACGCCGCACGAAGGCGATGGTATCGGTATCCCGCGGGAGGTCGCACGGGTAAGATGAGCGCGCATGTTGATGCGGTTGCTGCTAGCGAGCGGCGCGGCAGTAATATCCATGTTTGTCGGCAGCGCCGGGTAACGATCGCGCGCCCAATGCGCGAGGGTTTTTCCGCCGGCGATCGCATCGATGTAGAGTTCCGTACCACGAAGTTCGAGCGTGCAGTTCGATGCGCATGACGCCGGCTCGTACACTGGTTTGCGCGTCGACGGAAGGCCCGCGCTCGCATAGAAACTTTCCGGCGAACGCCGCGCTCGGCGAAGTAACCCGACCGAAAAACTTGCACTCGTCGCGTCATCACCGGTAAGGTTGACGTCGACCGAACCGTCGCCCGGCGTGACATCATAAATGACGTCGAACGTCGACGTGAAATCACCGTAGAGAAGTGCCGCGCCTTCCGGCGTGGTTGCTTGGGCGAGGGACGCTGCTCCGTCACGCGGACAAAGCGTTGCGAGCGACGCAACGGCGGCGTCATCTTCTCGCACCGATGCGGGTCGAAGGTACGACGCAGAATAGAGCGTTCCACCGTCGAGATACGCAACTTGACGCGCCACCGAAGGAACGCCGTCGTAGGTCCCGGCGATTTTCCAGTACCAGCCTTGCACCGGGTGTTGCGCGCAGACCGCGAGAGGGCGGTTTGCGAGCAGACGATACGTACGAAAGCCATTGAGCGTAGCGGCATGTGCCTGCGCGAGACGCGCTTGTTCTGCGCCAAACTGCGCGATCGACGTAAAGAGGGTTTTGGCGTGGCGCACGGCGAGGATGGGCGTTACCTTGCCGCCGTCGCGCACGAACCCGATCGTCGTCTCCGTTTGTCCGGGAATCATTTGATATCCCGGCGGAGGCATGAAATTTGAAAAGGCCTGCGGCATCTGGAAAGGCGGCGGCGTGAGCCTCGGCTCGTTCTTCGACGGGCAAAGCGAACGCAGTGCCGTGAGCGCTTGCGCATCATCGGGAATGTTGGGCACGCGGACGTAATCGATCGCGTACAACGGCGGCGTCGCCCAATCGCTCTCGTCGTCCGCCTGCGCCGTTACTTCCGTGATATGAACCGGATGACCGTCGTGACGGACATCGACGGTATAACTAAACGTCGAGCCCCTCAACCCGCCGCAGAGCGTCACATCTTTCGGCTGCTCGAACGAGCCGTCCGGATAGTACTGCTTGAGGACTTTCTCGGTCAACTCGCCGAGATTCGCGTAGATTTTCGGGGTGAACAGCCGGTAAACAATGAGACGCTGCTCGCCGGAACTCGAATTCAATCGGTACGCTTCGTATGGAGCGCCCAGATCGGGATTCTTATTTGGTTCGCTGTAGCGCACCCATGGCGATGAAGGCGCTTCGTACGCGGGCTGTGTCTGCGCTCGTGCCGGCGGACACGCCAAAAGCGCCAGCGGTAAAAATAACGCGGCAGACCAT
>JAFANA010000051.1 GCA_019232905.1 Vulcanimicrobiota bacterium | reverse complement strand
ATCAACAAAGTCACCGGCGATATGGTCGCCCCGCTCGGCGTCGATCCGAATCACGTCCGCGGACAAGTGACCTACTTCCGCCGTTACGATTTGCAGGTCGCGATGCCGCTGCAAACCTACAAACAGATCCATCTGCACCAAGGCACGATCATCAATCCGCGCGGCGAGTCGCTGAACTCCGGACAAACGGTCGACGTTGTCGGCACGGCGAATAGCGACGGCTCGATCAACGCGAACGAAATTACGATCATTCACGGGTAATAAGCGCGCGGCGGTGAAGCGTTCGTAATGCGAATCGCACTCGGAAGCGACGAGCGCGGCGAACTTCCCGCAACGCTGGAACGCGCGCTCGAAAACGCCGGACACACAGTAATGCTCTTCGGTGCGCTCGCGCCCGGGGATGACGACGCGTGGCCATCGGTAGGGCAATCCGTCGGCGAAGCGGTCGCGAGCGGCCGTTGTGCAACCGGAATCGTGTGCTGTTGGACCGGCACGGGCGTAAGCATCGCAGCAAACAAAGTAAGAGGCGTTCGCGCCGCGCTCTGCGGCGATGCCGCGACGGCCTCGGGCGCGCGCACGTGGAACGACGCGAACGTGCTTGCGCTTTCAATGCGCGCGACGACGCCGACGGTCGGCGAAGAGATTCTCAACGCGTGGCTTTCCGGCGCGCCGACCGCCGACGACCGGTATCGCGGGATGATCGAAACACTCCGCGACAAGTAGGATAAATCCGTCCTCCCACTTCGTCCGTTGTTGGGGTGCAAAGGAGGACTTCCACAAGAATGAAACGCCCGTTCACGGCAGCCGTTGCCGCCGTTTTTATAAGCTCGTGCGCTGCCGTTGCGCTCGCGATGAATTTGATGCCGAACGTCGTCGACAAGCCGACGCGCTTTTCCGGCTCGTGCTGCATCTACACAGGAGCGCCCGCGCTACCGGTGACGCTCTCGATGATCGTTGCAGGCGGCGGCCCGAGCGATTTCAGTACGTTGACGCTCGTCAAAACGCTAGCAGGACCGAAGACCGACGCTGAAGTCGCATCGCTGAAGCAGAAGTTCGGCGACGAAAAAGTCGGCAATTTCTTGAAAGTGTTCGATTTCGTCGTTTCCGATTCGTTACGCATCGTCAAAGAGAAAAACATAGCGCTTCCTACGCAACCGGACCCCGATCCGAAAGACGGTAAAGCGCTATCGCAAGCTCTTTGGGGAGCCGGTCAAACCGGCAACGGCTTCAACGTCGAAGTAATGCTCGACCGCGCCGTTTCCCACCCGATCCACGACCAAGTGATGACCGACATCGACAAAAAGTTCGGCATCGGCCCCGACGCCGATTACCACGCCGTACTCAATCAAGCGATGCACGATCTCGCGACGGTCTACGGATTCAAAGACGCAACCAGCATGTAATCAAAATCGCGCAAATGCAAAGCAGAAGGGCCACGCACTCGCGTGGCCCCATTTTTTGACTGCCGGATCGACCGTTGCAGGCTCCAGCTGCTGGCGGCCGTTCGTGCCTCCGGTGGAATGAGGAATACCGCTCCGTCATCTACCGGAGACGTGGATAATAACAAACGCTTGGGTCACTGCCAATATGATATTTTGAAAAAGTCGAGAATTGTGACAATAGCAAGCACGCCATTGACTGCATGCGAGGTCCAGCAATACGGGCACGGCATCCGCGTCACGAAGAGCAACGAGTAGGCGAGTATCGCGGACATGGCCGCCGCGGCGAGCGCAGCGATCGCCAGAACCGCCAGCTCCCAGGGTACGCGCGCAAACCAGACCGCGACTCCGAGCACTACATAATAGACCATGCCGAACGCCGCGTTCGGGATACCAGCGAGCAGCCGCGCACGCGGCGTTTGGACCACGCTCGGCTGCGTCAGCTCGCCGCGTTCGGCCCGCCGGGTCTTGGCAAGCATGAAAAGCGACGCATAGAGACCAACTCCGCAAAGCACCGTAATGACTACGCGCACTCCGTCTCCTCCAGCTTGAACCACCCAATCGTCAAGCGACTGGCCGCTTTGGCCCTTCTCGCGGCGTCCTTTGCGCTCGCGGGATTCGTCATTGCCAAACAACCCTACGTCGAGCACCTGCTGCGAACGCTGGGGCCGTTCGCCATGCTGTTGGCGATTGCCATCTTCGCGGTGGTCGCCTCCGCGCCGTTCTCGGTGACCGACGCGCTCGCCATCATGAACGGCGCGATTTTCGGTCCGGTCGAAGGGTCGCTCATCAACGCGATCGGTTTGTTCGTTGCGGCGCTCCTGGGTTACACCATTAACCTCCACGCGTCGCGCATGATGGATCTCGACTTGTACCTCTCGCGATTACCGCGCTGGGTAAAACGTTTTCCCGTCGGCTCGCCGCTCTTCTTACTGTGCGTGCGCGTGATTCCGGGGTTCGGCGGGACCATAGCGACGGCGACGGCCGCCGCGTTTCGGGTGCCGGTCTGGGTGCACGTGTGGACGATGTGCTTAATCGCCATACCAATTTGTACGCTCCTCGCCATTTTCGGCGACCGTGTAACCGTGTTCGTTCATCAGGAAGAGCATCGCGCGCGCGTATATTACGAACTCCACCATCCCCACTTCCGCTTCCACCGCCACCCGAAAGCGACATCGACACCGTGACCGCATCCGTTCCCACCATCGACACGCAAGCCGGACTAGACGAGTTGTGCGGCCGCGTGCGTCAAGCACCGCGCGTAGCGCTCGATACGGAGTTTCATACGGAACGCACGTATGCGCCGCGTTTGATGGTGGTGCAGCTCGCATTTGACGATGGCGCCGTGATCGTCGATCCGCTTGCGGTGCCTGATCTGCGGCCGCTGATCGACGCACTTTCCGACACAATCGTCGTCGGGCATGCGTTGACGTCGGACCTCAAGATCTTCGCGGAACGATTCGATGCGGTGCCGCCGAGCGTTTTCGATACGCAAGTGGCCGCATCGTTTCTGGGCTACGGCATGCAGGTGTCGCTTGCCGATCTTGTGCGCGACGTGGAACACGTGCGGCTCGCGAAATCGCAGACCGTGAGCGATTGGTCGTCGCGGCCGTTTAGCGCGCGCCAGTTGGAATATCTCGTCGACGACGTTGCGCATCTGCTGCCGATGTACGACAAGCTGACGCGGCGTTTAGAAGATGCCGGGCGGTTGACGTGGGCGCTCGAAGAGTGTGCCGGACTCGGCGACATCGAGCGGTATCGCGCTGACGAACGCCGCGCGTACCTGCGCATTCCCGGCGCAATGCGCATGAACCGGCGCGAACTCGGCATCCTGAACGAACTCGTGAAATTGCGCGATCGCGTTGCGCGCGAACGTGATCTGCCGTTAAAGTACATCATCGCGGACGACGTTGTCGGTGGACTTGCAACCCTGCGACCAAAGCGCGTCGAGGATCTCGAACAGCTGCGCCGCTTGGATGCGGGGACTCGGCGTCAGCTCGGACGCGCGATCGTCGACGCGGTGGAAGGTGGCGAGGCGATTCCCGAGGACGAGCTGCCGAGACGCCCCGAACGTCCGCTTGGTCAGAGCCGCGACACGCTTGCCGCGATGATGGGCGTGGTCGTCGGCGAGATCGCTCGCTTCAACGACTTGCCCCAAAGCTTGCTCGTGCCGCGCGCAACGCTTGAGCGCGTGGCGCGCGAGATTCCGCAGACGCAAGAGGAGTTCGATGCGCTGCTCGAAGTGTCGCATTGGCGCATGTCGCTCGTCGCCGAACCCCTGTGGCGACTTTTGTCTGGTGAACTGCGTCTCTGCATCGAAGGCTACGCGCACGGCGACCCCAAAATACGCTTAACGCCATGAATCAGCACGCGAATAGCTTCAATGCGATCGACACGCTCAGCGTCGGCGATCGCTCGTACAAATATTTCCGCCTCGATGCGGTCGAGAAGGCGGGGCTCACGAAGCTTAGCCGTCTCCCGTACAGCTTGAAAATTCTGCTCGAGAATCTGCTCCGCTTCGAAGACGGACGCTCGGTAACGAAGACGGACGTTGAAGCGCTTGCGCGCTGGAGTCCGAAAGCTGCACCGGAAAAGGAAATCGCGTTCCGCCCCGCTCGCGTGCTGCTCCAAGATTTCACCGGCGTGCCGTGCGTCGTCGATCTTGCTGCGATGCGTGATGCGATGTCTGCGATGGGCGGCGATCCGAAGAAGATCAATCCGCTGCAGCCGGTCGAACTCGTCATCGACCACTCGGTGCAGATCGATTACTTCGGAAACAACGACGCGTTGCAGAAGAATGCCGATCTCGAATTCGAACGTAATCGCGAACGCTACGCGTTTTTGAAGTGGGGACAGTCGGCGCTCGACGGCTTCCGAGCAGTACCGCCGGACACGGGTATCGTTCATCAAGTCAATATCGAGTATCTCGCGCGCGTCGTCTTCGGCGCGGGCGGCGCCGGCATCGCGTTCGATAATCAAAACGCGACGGCGTATCCCGATACTGCGGTCGGCACCGATTCGCACACAACGATGGTCAACGGCCTCGGCGTGCTCGCGTGGGGCGTCGGCGGCATCGAAGCCGAAGCGGCAATGCTCGGTCAACCGGTGACGATGCTGATTCCGGAAGTTGTCGGTTTCCGGCTCGACGGGGCCCTCCGCGAAGGCGTCACCGCAACCGATCTCGTGCTCAAGATTACCGAAATGCTGCGCAAGCGCGGCGTCGTCGGTAAGTTCGTCGAGTTCTTCGGCAAAGGCTTGAGCAAACTGCCGGTTGCGGATCGCACGACGATCGGCAACATGTCGCCCGAATTCGGTTCGACCTGCGCGATCTTCCCGATCGACGATCGCACGCTGGACTATCTGCGATTGACGGGACGGTCGGACGAACACGTCGCGCTCGTCGAAGCCTACGCGAAGGCGCAAGGCATCTTCCGCACCGACGACATGCCGGATGCCGAATACACGGACGTGCTGCAGCTTGACCTCTCGCAGGTCGAGCCCAACGTCGCAGGTCCGCGCCGTCCGCAAGACCGCGTGAGCCTCGGCGACGTAAAGTCGTCGTTCAACGCGGCGATGAACGAGTGGATCGCTGCGCGCGAAGGAAAGAACGGTGCAGTCTCGCGTTACGTTTCAGAAGGCGGCGGCGGGACTGCGACCATTGCGCAGACGGAAAAGGACGTTGCCGACGGCGCGGTCGTGATCGCGTCGATCACGAGTTGCACGAATACCTCCAATCCGTCGGTGTTGATCGGGGCGGGACTGCTCGCACGCAATGCCGTGCAACGCGGTTTGAAGAGCAAACCGTGGGTGAAGACGTCACTCGCGCCCGGATCGAAAGTCGTCAAAGACTATCTCGCGAAGGCGGGGCTGCAAAGCTATCTCGATACGCTCGGGTTCAACATCGTCGGTTACGGATGCACGACTTGCATCGGCAACTCCGGACCGTTGCCGAGCGACGTATCGGAAACGATCGCCGATCAAGATCTGATCGTCGCTGCGGTACTCTCCGGTAACCGCAATTTCGAAGGACGCATTCATCCGCAAGTGCGCGCGAATTATCTCGCGTCGCCGCCGCTCGTCGTGGCGTACGCGCTTGCGGGACGCATGGATCTCGATCTCACGAGGGAGCCGATCGGCGAAGACCGTGACGGCAAGCCGGTTTTTCTGAAAGATATCTGGCCGAGCAACGACGAAATCGCGAACACGGTCACTTCGTGCGTCACCGACGATATGTTCAAGTCCCGGTATTCCGACGTCTTCAAAGGTGATGAAAACTGGGCGAAGCTCGATGTCGCAAAGAGCGAGCGCTACGCGTGGGATCCGGACTCGGAATACGTGAAGAATCCGCCGTACTTCGAGAATATGCCCGCCGATCCGGCGCCGCTCGCCGACATCAGGAACGCTCGCGTGCTCGCGGTCTTCGGCGACTCGATCACGACCGACCATATTTCTCCGGCCGGCAATATCGCCAAAACGTCACCTGCGGCGAAGTACTTGATGGAACACGGCGTCGAGCCGAAGGACTTCAATTCGTATGGTGCGCGTCGCGGCAATCACGAAGTCATGATGCGTGGAACGTTTGCGAACGTACGTCTGCGCAACCAGCTCGTGCCCGGCGTGGAAGGCGGTGTGACGCGCTACTTGCCGGCGAACGAGCAGATGTCAATCTTCGATGCGGCGATGAAGTACAAGGCCGACGGTACGCCGTTGATCGTCCTCGCCGGCAAAGAGTACGGTTCGGGGTCTTCGCGCGACTGGGCGGCGAAGGGGCCGTATCTGCTCGGTATCAAGGCGGTGATCGCCGAGTCGTTCGAACGCATCCACCGGAGCAACTTGATCGGTATGGGCATTCTGCCGCTGCAGTTCATGGATGGTTCGGACCGTTCGACGTACGCGCTTTCCGGTGAAGAACTCTACGAAATCACGGGTATCGAATCCGGGATCACGCCCCGCATGCACGTCAACGTCAAAGCGACCGATCTAAACTCGGGCAAGTCGCTGCAGTTCAAAGCGCTCGTGCGCATCGACACGCCGGACGAAGCGGAATACTACCGGAACGGCGGCATTCTTCAGTACGTATTGCGGCAATTGCGTAGATAGCGATGGAGCACGAGGAGCGCTCGCAGCGCCTAGTGCGCCGGATCGAAGCATTTTCCGATCTGGTCATGGGGTTCAGCGTAGGGCTCCTCGGTCTCACACTGGTTGTTCCAACGCATGCGGCGGTCTTGCTGCTGCATCCCCTCTGGCTCGTCAGCTACTTCGTAACGTTTGGTCTCATCGCGTTTCTTTGGATGCGCCATCAGCGGCTGTTCTCGATGTATTTCATTCCTCTGCCGGCGTGCGTCGTCGCAAATTTTGTTTTCTTATCAATGCTCGGTCTCTTTGTGTACTTCGTTCAAGTCTTTGCGCACGTGCGTGGTGAATTCGATCAAGCGATCGCGGTGATCGGATATGCCGGCTCCTATGCCGTTGCCATGCTTGCTCTTGGCTTCATGTACGCCGTCGGAACGCGCGAGCGATGGAAACAGTTGGCGCCGCAAGATCGTTTTATCGGGTTCTCGAACGCTTCGCGCGCGTTGATCGTCGGAACTGTTCTGCTTCTGGCATGCATCGTAAGCCCGCTCGTATTCTTTGAATTTAAGCTTATCGCCACGTATACGGTCGCCACGGCGGTGATCGTAGGGGCGCTGGTATCGCGGGTTTGGGTCAACTATCAAAGACCAAGAATCATCGGAGCGGCCCATGCTGGGGCCTGAAGACCGCGCGCGTCTCGACGCGCTTTTCGAGCGCATGCGCGTATCGAACGACATCTCGATGGGGTATCCGGCGGCGAAAGATTTCGACTATCGCGACCTGTACCGGTTTCTCCAGTTTCCCGTCAACAATATCGGCGATCCGTTCGCGGACGCGACGTATCGGGTTGAGACGCGCGAATTCGAACGCGAAGTCGTTGCGTTTTTCGCAGAGCTCTTTCGGGCACCGCGTGACGATTGGTGGGGCTACGTCACCAACGGGGGTACGGAAGGCAATCTGTACGGACTCTATCTCGCGCGCGAGATGCTGCCGAACGGGATGGTCTACTATTCCGAGCAGACGCACTACAGCGTCGCGAAGAATCTCCATTTTCTCGGGATGCGGCACATCACGATCCGCTCGCTGCCGAGCGGTGAGATCGATTACGAAGACCTTCGCGAAACGCTGAAGATACATCGCGACGTTCCACCGATCATCTTTGCGAACATCGGCACGACGATGACCGAAGCGCGCGACGACGTTCGACGGATTATCCATATGATGGATGAACTCGCGATCCGCCAGCGCTACGTTCACTCGGATGCCGCTCTCTCGGGCGGATACGCCGGATTTTTGCATCCGCGTCCGTCATACGATTTCGAGGACGGCGCGGATTCGGTGGCGGTCAGCGGACATAAGTTTCTCGGCGCGCCGATTCCCTGCGGCGTCGTCGTCGCGCGCAAGCGCAACGTCTCGCGCATCGCTCGCGCGATCGACTATATCGGAAGTCTCGACACGACGATCAGCGGTTCGCGCAACGGTATCACGCCGCTGATGCTGTGGTACCGCATTCAGGAATTGGGCGTTGCGGGGATACGCAAACGCATTGAGCATTCGCTCGAGCTCGCCGGGCATTTGGTGGACCGCTTGCAGCGCGCAAGTATCGACGCATGGCGAAACCCCAACGCGATCACCGTCGTCTTTCCGCCGCCGAGTCCCGCGTTGCGGGCAAAGTGGCAACTTGCGACGGCAGGTTCCATTTCCCACGCGATCGTTCTGCCGAATGTAACGCGCGAACAAGTCGACGCGTTGGCAGACGATCTCATCGCGGACGTTCAATCCAAGGAGGCGACATGGAAAATATTCGGGTAGTCGTTCCAAATCGGCCGGGACTGCTCGCGGAGCTCACGGAAGTTCTGGCGACACGCGGCGTCGATATCGCCCAGATCGTCGTCGAAACGCACGACGCAGGCGCGGTCGTGCGTCTGGAAGTGCACGACGAAGACGCGGCCCTTAGCGCGCTGACGGAAGCGGGGTATCCCGCTGTTTGCGATGACGTGCTGCTCGCGCGAATCGAGGACCGTCCGGGATCGCTCGCATCGCTCTCGCGCCGGCTCGCCGATGCCAACCTCAATATCCGTTCGCTGCACCACGTGCGCCGCGAATCGGGCTTTGCGCTCGTCGCCGTCAGCACCGACGACAACGTGCGCGCGCGCGATCTGCTTGGCGAGGCGGCTGTTTAGACCGTTGTGCGATCGTCGCTCGCGCACGACGGCGAACGTTCGGATTTAGCCGAGCGCTTGACCGTCTATAGCACTTCGAATGACATCGCTGTTTAGATCGTTGAGGCTTGGCAGCACGCGCAACGCTTCCGATAGAGCGTTCGCGTCCGGCGGAAACGAGCGGTTCGGGATTGCGATGACCGCGATATGCGCAGCGTGCGCGGAACGAATCCCGTTTGCGGAATCTTCGACAGCCGCCGTTAGCTGCGAGCGTGCACCGAGCAATTCCATAGCGCGAAGGTATACGTCCGGCGCCGGCTTACCGCGTTCGACTGAGTCGGCGGAGACGACGACCGGGAAGAACGCATGCCAACCCGTATGCGCGAGGACGGTTTCGGCAACCGGAAGCGACGCAGACGTTGCAAGTCCTAAACGGAAATCGCGCGATAAGCGTTTGAGCGCATCATCTGCACCGGGCAAGACCGGAACGTGCGCGTTCATTCGTTTGACGACGTCGTCGACAACGTCGCGTGCGATCGTGTTCGGCGGAAGCGGTACCGCAAGCGTCTCGTGAATGTAGCGCGCCCATTCGGCCGTGCGCATGCCGATCATCATCGTTTGCGCGTCATCGCGCCATCTGCCGCCTTGCGCGATCACAAAACGGCGGCGAACATCTTCCCAAATCTGTTCGCTCTCGATCAGCGTGCCGTCGAGATCGAAAATGACGTTAGCCTGCGCCACCGATGAAGATTCCCGTCAAGAACACGAGCACGCCGCCGACTACGACTTGGAATGCGGCACTTAGGAACGGCGTGTCCATGTAGTGATTGCGTATCCAGGCAATAGCAAGCAATTCAAAGACGACGACAATGATCGCGATGGTCAACGCAACGTGAAAATTCGGAATGAAAAACGGAAGCGTATGGCCTAAACCGCCGATCGCTGTCATTGACTTTCCATCTCCATCTCTTCCGCACGCTCCCGGATTTTTTCAAGCCCGAGCGGCTGTCCGAGCCAAATCGATGGGCGATGCATAAACCCGCGAATTTCATGACGACGAATGAGCGGGATGAATTCACCGAACCGCTGTTGGTAGAGCTCGATCAACCGGCGGCGATGCCCGGCTTCTTCCTCCGCCATCGACCGGAAAATAGCTGCGCTGTCGGGATAATTCCCTTGCAGATAATGAGCGTAGTTGTCATAGGTTCGCTCGTCGTCCTCTTCCAGAGAGATGGCCAGTGCCAGCACCTCCTGTTCGTCCAGATCCGAGAAATTTCGCATGTGGTTTGAAAACCGGTGTTCGCCGTTCCCCGTTGCATACTTGACACGGGCTGTCAGGTTTTGGGACGCTGTCTGCACGATGAAGGCAGACCGGCTCGTCTCGTTGTTGTTACTGTTGCAATCCGCCCAACGCCGGACCGCCCGCGATCTCGCGGGACGTCTGGAAGTTTCGGAACGCACGATCTATCGCGACATCGACGCGCTTTCGGCGTCGGGCATCCCCGTGTACGCCGAACGCGGCGCCGACGGCGGCATCGCGCTCGCAGACGGATATCGGAAGGCGCTGCTGCATTTCGGCGAGGAAGAGGTTCGCGCGATCTTCGTCGGCGGAAGCAATCCACTTGCCGATCTCGGGCTCGGAGCAAATGTCGATCGCGCGTTCGAGAAGCTGCGCGGCGGCCTTTCCGATGCGCAGCGACATGCCGCAGAAAAGGCCCGCGGACGCATTCACATCGATCAACGGCGCTGGAATCAGAGCGATCCGCCGACGGAAAAACTTGCGCTGCTTCGGCGAGCGGTGTGGGACGATCGTCGCATCGAGCTCGGCTACGAGGATCGCATGCGAGCGCAATCGACGCGCATCGTGGATCCGTACGGTCTCGTCTCGAAGGCCGGCGTTTGGTATTTGGTTGCAAAGACGCCGGAGGGTTTTCGGAGTTTTCGCGCGGACCGAATTCGCGAAGTGCGCGAACTCGACGAGCGCTACCAGCGAGACGCTTCGTTCGATCTTGACGCGCATTGGCGCGAGACGACGATGAAGCTTCACGAGACGCAAGGGCGTTATGCGGTGGTCGTTCGCATCGATGCCGAGACGCTTCCGATGGTCATGAGCTATTGGCCGACCGAGCCGCTGACCGATGCAGACGTAGAGTGTTTTCGAGTGCTCTTCCCGAGTGAGGATGCCGCCGTGAGCACCTTGGTAAGCTGGGGCGACTCCATTGTGTTGATCGAACCCGACACGTTGCGCGTTCGCATCATCGACCACGCGCAGAAGATCATCCAGCGCTACTCGGACGTCGCAGCGATCCGGTAACAGTTCTTTCCGGCAGCTTTCGCTGCGTAGACGGCCTCATCTGCGCGCGAAATGAGTTGCTCGCGCTCCTGGTCTTTACGCGCGAACGCGATACCGATCGAACACGCTAGGCCGTGCGCGGCAAGCGCGGCGTACACACGCGTCATGACCGCGTCGACCGCCGCCGCGTCACTGCGCGGCATGATGAGCGAGAACTCGTCGCCGGCGAATCGCGCGGCCACGTCGGTTTCGCGCGTCTCAGATTGTAAGATCGCGGCGATCGTCTTGAGCGCCTCATCGCCGCCGGCATGTCCGCGCGTATCGTTGATGCGTTTGAAATCGTCGACATCGATCATCGCGAACGCGAGAGCAGTGCGCGTGCGGCGAAACGTCGCGAGTTCGACGTGCAAACGGTCCATCAACGCGCGCCGGTTGAAGAGTCCCGTGAGTGGATCGTGCATCGCCAAACGTTCGAGTTCGCCGGACATACGTAAACGTTCGAGCGCAAAGGCGGCATGGGTCGCGAGTTCTTGAAGCGATGCAACGCTCCAGGCCGACGCTGTTCGCTCGTTCGATCCGTCGACGTAGAGAATATACGTTTCACCAGAGTGCGGACGGACAGCGGCGGCCGCGTAGCGGCGACGCGTGTCAAAAAGTGGGGCGTCGAAATCGCCGGCCCATCCCGTGACGATGTCGCTGTCGCCCGAGAGCACGCGATAGAGCGAACTGGTTTCCGGAAGCGTTCCGCCGTACTCGGATTCGCAGGCGCTTTCACCGTCGAGTTCATAGAGCGCTGCGAGCGCGCTCGTACTCTCGATCGCAAACCAAAGCGCGCGGCTGAAGCCCAGACCCAGCCACGTGCCGCGCATCGCCGCGTACGCTAGGGCGCGTTCCTCGGTCGATGCGATGATGTCGACGAAGGATCGCTGCAGCATCTCGAGGCGCTGCGATTTGACGAGCAACTCATCGCGCTCGCGCTCAATCGCATCGATGCGTTCCGTGAGAAACGCTATCCCGCCGGATGCCTCCACGCCGCGGGGTTCTCTGAGCCGGGAGCGAAGCCTGGCGCCATGATAAAGATCGCCGCCCGGCTCTTAGCAGCCGTTCTACTGTGCGCGGGATCGTTTTCGCCCGCGTTAGCCCAACCTACCATCGAGCATCCGGTCAAGGTTACGACCTGCGATCCGCGACAGAATGCGGTTGCGTATGGACCTGCGTGGACTCCAGCGTATTATCCCTATGCCGGGAATCCGTGGTACTGGAACGACGTCTACGGCTACAGGTACTGGCAGCCGTCGTACGTCCAGAACAATCCGACGCTGGGAATCGACTACACGAACCAGACGTCGAAGGTGATGAAACAGATCGAGTTCGGACTGATCGCAAACGGTAACCTCGTTGCAGAAGTGCGAGACGTCGGCACGTTCTCCCCGGGCATCGAGATCAAGCATGAATTCGGTATTAGTCCGAACGTCTTTCCGTTGCAAACGGGACTTCCGCATTGCGTTCCGTTGCGCATCACGTTCGAAGACGGCACACACTGGCGCAATCCGCATCTGCCCGGTCATCCGCGCCGGCAGATGTACGCAACGCCACCGCCTCAGTAGGGATGTATGTTCGCGGGTTGGGTACTCGCAGCGACACTGCTCGTCAACGTTCTCGACTGTATGGCGACGAACGACGCGCGTGTGGTCGCGGTACCTACTCCGCCTGCGTGGCCGGTAAGTCCGTACTACAATTACTGGGATAACGGCACGGAGTATTACAACCCCACCATCCTCGCACCGAAACCAACGCTTTCGATTATTTTCGTGAACGCGAGCGATCGCCTTATTCGGGAAATTGTCTTCGGTGTCTACGCGGGGGATTCGCTCGTCACGGAAGTTCGCGATGCCGGCCGTTTTTCTCCGGGCGCGAAAATACGACATGACCTCCGCTTAAGAGCGGAGGTCTTTCCGTTGCCGTCGGGTGCGTTGCGCTGCGTGCCGCTGTCGGTTACAAGCTGATGCGACGGAAATCGCGCAACAGCGAGGCGAAGTAAACCAGGAATCGCGCGGCGCCGGCGCCGTCGATGACGCGGTGATCGTAGCTGACGCTGATTGGAAGCATCAGGCGCGGATCGAACGACGATCCGTTCCAAACCGGCTTCATTGCTGCGCGCGTGGCACCGAGAATCGCGACTTCCGGCGCGTTGACGATCTGCGTGAATTGCGTGCCCCCGATGCCGCCGATCGATGAGATCGTAAACGTGCTGCCCTGCATGTCGCCCATGCCGAGCTTTCCGTCGCGCGCTTTCGCGGCGAGCTCCGACGTCTCGCGCGCGATTTCGAGCAACCCCTTCGCATCGGCGTTCTTGAGCACCGGGACTACGAGACCGTTCGGCGTGTCGGCTGCGAATCCGATGTTGTAGTACCGTTTGAGCACCAACTCGTCGCCGTCAAGCGAACTGTTGAATTCCGGGAACTTCTTGAGCGCCGCAACCGATGTGCGAATCAAGAAAGCGAGCATCGTCAATTTTGCGCCACCGCTCTTCGATTGTTCCGCGTTAATTTCGTTGCGGAATGCTTCGAGTTCGGTGACGTCGGCTTCGTCGTAGTTCGTGATATGCGGAATCTGCAGCCAGTTGCGGTGAAGATTCGGCCCGGAGAACTTCTTGATGCGCGGGAGCGGCGCGCGTTCGATCTCGCCGAACTGCGCGAAGTCGATCTTCGGCCACGGCGGAAGTCCGGCGAACGATGCTCCGCCCGATGCCGCAGAAGCGCTGCCGTCGCGCAACGCCCGTTTCACGAAGCCTTGCACGTCTTCACGGGTGATGCGTCCGTGCGGTCCGCTTCCGTTCACCGAGTGCAGATCGACGCCGAGTTCACGAGCGAAACGCCGGATTGCGGGCGACGCATGAACGACGCCGTTGCGAGGTTGCGGCGCCGTTTGCGGTGCGATGGGTTGCGCGGGTTGCGGCTTGGGAGCCGGAGCGGCAGGAGCTGCTTCGGTGGAGCGAAGCGTTGCGATCACGGTGCCTTTCGACACTTTGTCGCCGACGTTCACGCGAACGTCTTCGATCGTTCCGCTTTGCACCGCGGGAACTTCCATCGAAGCCTTTTCGCTCTCGAGCGTGACGAGCGGCGCTTCTTTTTGAATTGGCTGTCCCGGTTTCACCAAGACTTCGATTACCGGCACGTCCGTAAAGTCGCCGATATCGGGTACGCGCAATTCGATCGTCGACGTTGCAGCAGATGCGGCAACCGCCGCGGGTGCGGGAGCCGCGGCAGACGCGTCGACGTCGGACTTCGACGCGAGCGTCACAATAGCGGTGCCTTTCGATACGCGATCGCCGACTTTGACGTTGACCGTCTCGACGACGCCTTCATCGGTCGACGGAACTTCCATGGACGCCTTTTCGCTCTCGAGCGTAATCAATGAATCGTTTTTCTTGACGCGATCGCCCGGCTTGACCAGTACTTCGATCACCGGCACGTCCTTGAAATCGCCGATGTCGGGAACGCGAACTTCCAACGGTGCACTCATTTCCTTAAACCGTGATCGGATTGGGCTTGTTCGGGTCGAGACCGTACTTCGCGATCGCTTCAGCGACACGCTTGGCGTCGATCGTTCCGTCCTGCGCGAGCGCGTGAAGCGCCGCAACTGCCACGTAGTACCGGTTCACTTCGAAAAATTCGCGCAGCTTCTTGCGCGTATCGCTGCGGCCATACCCATCGGTTCCGAGCGTTACGTAGCGACGGTTGCCGACGTACGGACGAATCTGTTCCGAATAAAGACGGATGTAGTCAGTCGACGCAATCGCGGGACCCGGACGATCGCCAAGCAGGGTTTCGACGTACGAAAGCTTCGGCTTTGCGCCCGGATTGAGCATGTTCTCGCGCGCGACCGCATTGCCGTCGCGATGCAGTTCGTTGAAGCTCGTGACGCTCCAAATATCCGACTGGACGCCCCAATCGTTCGCGAGCAGATCGGCCCCTACAATGACCTCGCGCAAAATCGCACCGGAGCCCATGAGTTGCACGCGTGGCGTTTTCTTGTCGATTTTCCCGGCGTCATGGATCAGGTGCATGCCGCGCAAGATGCCTTCGGCCGCGCCTTCCGGCATATCCGGGTGCGCATAGTTCTCATTGAGAAGCGTGATGTAGTAATACACGTCTTCTTGATCGGTGAGCATGCGGCGCAGTCCGTCTTGAACGATCACCGCGACTTCGTATGAATAGGTCGGATCGTAGCTGCGGCAATTCGGGATAAACTGCGCGAAGACTTGGCTGTGACCGTCTTCGTGTTGCAAGCCTTCGCCGTTGAGCGTCGTTCGCCCCGAGGTGCCGCCGAGTAAGAACCCGCGCGTGCGTGAATCGCCCGCGGCCCATGCTAGATCGCCGACGCGCTGAAAACCAAACATCGAATAGAAGATGTAGAACGGTACCATCGGCAGATCGTGATTGGAATACGATGTGCCGGCCGAAATGAACGATGAGATCGCGCCCGCTTCGTTGATACCTTCTTGCAGAATCTGTCCGTGTTTGTCTTCGCGGTACCACATTAGTTGTTCGGCGTCTTGCGGGTGGTAGAGCTGTCCGACCGACGAGTAAATGCCGAGCTGGCGGAACATGCCTTCCATGCCGAACGTGCGCGATTCGTCTGCAACGATCGGAACGATCCGCGGCCCGACGGTAGCATCGCGCGCAATTGTATTGAGAATACGCACGAACGCCATGGTGGTCGAGATCTCGCGATCGCCGGTGCCTTTGAGTTGTGCTTCGAAGGCGGAGAGTTCGGGAACCGGCAGCGACTCCGAAGAGGCCCGGCGTTGCGGAAGCGAGCCTTGCACTTTGATCCGTTCGCGCAGATAACGCATGTCGGCGCTATCTTCGGGCGGACGGTAGAACGCCACGTTTTCGACTTGAGAGTCGTTGACCGGGATTTGGAACCGGTCGCGGAAGACGCGCATCTCATCGACGTCCATCTTCTTTGCTTGATGCGCGATGTTGAGCGCCTCGCCGGCTTCGCCCATGCCGTAGCCTTTGATCGTCTTCGCAAGAATGACGGTCGGCTGGCCTTTGTGTTCGACCGCGGCCTTATAGGCCGCGTACACTTTGATCGGATCGTGTCCGCCGCGTTGCAGCGCCCACACTTCGTCATCGGTCCAGTGCTCGACGAGTTTCGCCGTCTCGGGATAACGTCCAAAAAATTCGTCGCGTACGTATTTTCCGTTGCGCGACTTATACGTTTGATAATCGCCGTCGACCGTTTCGTTCATCAACTGCACGAGGCGGCCCGTCGTGTCCGCTTGCAGCAGCTGATCCCAACGGCTTCCCCAAATCACCTTGATGACGTTCCAGCCGGCGCCTTTGAACACGCGCTCGAGTTCTTGAATGATCTTACCGTTGCCGCGCACGGGACCGTCCAGACGCTGCAAGTTTGCGTTAATCACCCAGATGAGATTGTCGAGTTTTTCACGTCCCGCAAGCGAAATCGCGCCGAGGGTTTCCGGCTCATCCGTTTCACCGTCGCCGACGAACGCCCACACTTTGCGACCCGCCGTATCTTTCAATCCCCGGTCGTGAATGTACCGCATGAAGTGGGCCTGATAGATCGACATGAGGGGACCGAGCCCCATCGAAACCGTCGGGTATTGCCAAAAATCCGGCATCAGCCACGGATGCGGATATGATGCCAGGCCGCCACCGTCGACTTCTTGACGGAAACGCTCGAGGTGCGCTTCATCGATGCGTCCCTCTAAAAACGCGCGCGCGTAAATTCCCGGCGAACTATGGCCTTGGAAGAAGACCATGTCGCCGCCGAACGACTCCGACGGCGCGCGGAAAAAATGATTGAATCCGACATCGTAGAGCGTTGCCGCAGACGCGAACGTCGCGACGTGTCCGCCGAGTTCCGACGACAACTTGTTTGCGCGGACGACCAATGCCGCGGCGTTCCAACGAACGTAATGACGCAAACGCGCTTCGACTTCGAGATCGCCGGGAAACACCGGCTGCTGTTCGACCGGAATCGTGTTGACGTACGGCGTCTCGAGTCCGAGCGAAACGTGCGCGCCGCCGCGACGTGCTTCACCGACGAGTTTTTCGAGCAGATCGCGTGCGCGTTCCGGGCCTTCGGCCGCAATCACGCCGCGCATCGCTTCAAGCCATTCGCTCGTTTCTTGCGGATCGGGATCGGCGCTACCGTTCATAAGAGGGGCGGGCAACGTTTCCATGACTCGCCCATTCCGCTTCGATGCGTAATCCCTTGCCGATGGACCGCTCCAATTGGCGGGCCGGAATAGTCCAATTACTGCGGCGGTTCGGGAACCTGTTCGCGCTCGTCACGGACGACGACCAGCACGGCCGTCAAAAGGATCGCCGCGCCGGCAATGGCTGGTCCCGGTACCGGTTCGTGAAAGATCGCGAAGGCCAGTGCGGCGGCGAACACCGGCTCGAGCAGGTTAGCAAACGAAATGGCGCTCGGCGTGAATGACCGTAGCGAGAAGTTCATGGCGGTATGACCGAGCAACTGCGACACGAGGGCCATGGCCACGATGCTGCCCCATGCGGCGGTTGCCGAAAGCGGCGGCAGCGGTTGCTTCGCGGCAAGCGCGGCGGCAACGAGAAACAGAGCGGCCCAACCGTACGTGTGCGTGACGATGCGACGGGTGGTGAGGTCTGCGCGAACGGCACGTACGAGCAGCAAATATGCTGCGAACGCCATGGCGCCGGCGATTGCAAGGCAACCGCCGGCCCATTCCAATCCCGGGTGCGGCGCGGGCGTGCGATCGAATCCGACGACGAGAAACAGTCCGATTGCACCCGCCGCAAATGCGAGGGCCGACGCGCGTGAGAGCAGGCGGTGATTCACGAGCGCGTCGTAGGCGGCGGTCCAAATCGGCGCCGTTGAGACGAGAAGCGTCGACACGGCTACCGACGTGTAATTGAGCGATGCGATCCACGACGCGAAATGCACCGCTAGTGCGAGACCGGCGAGCGCCAACACCGTGCGCTGTTTCCCGTGCGGCGTTGCTCCGAGCGTGTCGGTGCGCGCTAGCGACAAGACGCCGAGCACGAGCGCGGCGATGACGAGGCGGCCGGCGGAAACCGCAAGCGGTCCGGCTGCCGCCAGTGCGTAGCGGGCGAAAATAGCAGCGGCGCCAACTGCGAGTTGTGCGCCGCCGAGGATGAGATACGGAAGCACGCGCTTCCGGTGTTTAGTGTGCCGGAGGCGTTGGCCTCGTCAGCGGATGCGGTAGGCGCATCGACGGAATTGTTGCAGGTATCGTTGCCGGGACGGGCGCGATCCCGGGATGTCCGCTCACCGTGATCGGTACCGACGTCGAGCTGGGAGTCGGTGACGGCGCCGGTGTCGAGCCGCCCTTGCTGTTGTTCGCAGCGGTCGTTGTTACCACGGCGGCGGCGCCGACTGCTGCGGCTGCTGCCGTCGTGGCGGCGGCTGCCGACCCCGCCGCTGCAGCACCCGTTGCTGCGGTGGTCGCTGTCGAGGTAATACCGAGCGAACTTGCGTTCGCCGGGGCGCCGAGTTGCGAGAACGGTGCGAATGTTGTATTGCTCACCGCGCCGACGCTGCCGACGACCGCGCCGGCCGCCGACGTGACGACGAGCGATTGTCCCGCTGCAAGCGTAAACACTTGTCCGTTTACGAGCGTCACTTGCACCGGCAACGCGGGGTTGGTCAACGCGTACACGTTGACTTGCAATCCACCCGGCGCACCGCCCTGACCGAGCGTTGCAAAAATATCGCCTACCGTTCCACGGACGGCGATCTGACCGGTCGGCGTCTGAAACGTGTAGTTCGCTTTTGCGCCCGCGGGGTGTTCCACTTGGAATCGCATTTTACCGACGACCACGAAGTTTGCCGTGTTCGTGCCGCCCGCGTTGTCGAAGCTTTTCATCTGCACGTTGCTATTCGCACCTACCGTTACGACCGAACTATCCGGCAACGTAATCGTCGCCATCGAATTCCCGCCGGTTTGCGTGTAGTCATTATCCGCAAGCGACGTGCTCGCGTTTTTTGCAAGCTTCGTGGTCGGCGACGAGCTGGCGCCGTACGTCACATTGCCTTCGACCGTTTTCAGTGTTTTGTCGGTGGTCGCCGGCGAGCACACGATGGGCAGCGCCGCAATCGAAAGTGCGAGCATGGTAGACGAGAGGGCTTTCATGCGCGTGCGCTCCTCGTGGATATAAGCGGTATGGGACCGTTCGGCCGCCTGGTTTGGGGCCCTGCAAAAGAATATCGGCAGCGAGCGTCGTAGGCGTGACCTTATTGCGGGAGCTTGCGGCACAGCAGGCTGAGAGGGCGCGAGACAGCGTCGACCGCCGTACGCGCCGGGTAATGCCGGTGCAGGAAGGGAGTTTCCAGTGAAGGTTTACCTCGAGGGCAGCGATCCGACGATTCGCGTGCCCGTTCGCGAGATTGCATTAACCGATGGGACGGCGCATACCGTCTACGATACGAGCGGACCGTATACGGATCCGGACGTGCACATCGATCTCACCGTAGGGCTGCCAAAGTTGCGCGCACCGTGGATCGCTGCGCGCGGACGCGGCGACGGGAATGTGACGCAGATGCACTACGCGCGCTGCGGCGAGATCACGAAAGAGATGGAGTTTATCGCGCTGCGCGAAGGCGTCACGCCGGAATTCGTTCGCGACGAAGTCGCAAGCGGACGCGCCATCATTCCGGCCAACGTCAATCATCCGGAAACCGAACCGATGATCATCGGGCGCAACTTCCACGTGAAGATCAATGCGAACATCGGCAATTCCGCCGTTGCGTCGACGATCGAAGAAGAAGTCGACAAGATGACCTGGGCAACGCGCTGGGGCGCCGACACGGTGATGGATCTTTCGACGGGAAAAAATATCCACGAGACGCGCGAGTGGATCATTCGCAACTCGCCGGTACCGATCGGAACGGTGCCGATCTATCAAGCGCTCGAGAAAGTCAACGGGAAAGCGGAAGAACTGACCTGGGAAATCTACCGTGATACATTGATCGAACAGGCGGAGCAGGGCGTAGATTACTTTACGATTCACGCCGGCGTGTTGCTGCGCTACGTGCCGCTCACGGCCAATCGCGTCACCGGCATCGTCTCACGCGGTGGATCGATTCTCGCGAAGTGGTGCCTCGCGCATCATCAGGAAAACTTCCTGTACACGCACTTCGAAGATATCTGCGAGATTATGAAAGCGTACGATATCTCGTTCTCGCTCGGCGACGGGTTGCGTCCGGGATGCACGGCAGACGCAAATGACGCTGCGCAATTCGGCGAACTGGAAACGCTCGGCGAGCTGACGAAGATCGCATGGAAACACGACGTGCAAGTGATGATCGAGGGTCCGGGACACGTTCCGATGCACTTGATCAAGGAGAACATGGACAAGCAGCTCGAGATCTGTCACGAGGCGCCGTTCTACACGCTCGGGCCGCTGGTGACCGATATCGCGCCCGGCTACGATCACATCACGAGCGCAATCGGCGCTGCAATGATCGGCTGGTACGGCACCGCGATGCTGTGCTACGTCACGCCGAAAGAACACCTTGGCCTTCCCAATAAGAAAGACGTGAAGGACGGCGTGATTGCGTACAAGATCGCAGCGCACGCCGCAGACCTCGCTAAAGGTCATCCGCGCGCGCGTCATTGGGACGACGTGCTCTCGAAAGCGCGTTTCGAATTCCGTTGGGAAGACCAGTTCAATCTCGCGCTCGATCCCGACACGGCGCGCGAATTCCACGATGAAACGCTGCCGGCGCCCGGCGCAAAGATCGCGCATTTCTGTTCGATGTGCGGACCGCATTTCTGCTCGATGAAGATCACGCAAGAAGTCCGCGAATACGCCGAATCGGGCATGGCCGAAAAATCGAAAGAGTTCATGGAAAAAGGTGCGGAGGTGTACGTCGCAGCGCCGTAAGGTTCGTGGCGTGCTGCTCGACCGCGACGGTACGATCGTGGTCGACGTCCCGTACAACGGAGATCCGCAACTCGTCCAGCCGGTTCCGCAAGCTAAAGAACTGCTGGACGAGCTGCGTGCCGCCGGGCTAAAAATCGGAGTACTGACGAATCAAAGCGGAATCGGCCGCGGCATGATTACGGACGCACAGATGCGCGCGGTAAACGCACGCGTCGATGAATTGCTAGGTCCGTTTGACGGCTGGTTCATCTGCCCGCACGCACCGGACGACAATTGCGAATGCCGCAAACCAAAACCGAAACTCGTCTTTGATGCCGCGCGTCAGTGGCGTATGGATTCGAGCCACATCGTCGTCATCGGAGATAAACCGAGCGACGTAGACGTTGCGCGAAACGCGAATGCGACCGGCATCCTGGTTGACGCGTCGCTCTCATTCGCTGACGCGGTCCGTGTCATCCTGAACGAAGCGAAGCGCAGTTGAAGGATCGCCTCAAATCAAAGGTCCGACGAGATTTCGCCGGGATGTGCTATCGCGACAGTGTCATCCTGAACGAAGCGGAGCGGAGTTGAAGGATCGCCTCAAATCAAAAGCCCGACGAGATTTCGCCGGGCTTTGCTGTCGTTGCGATCCTTCAACTCCGCTGCGCTGCGTTCAGGATGACAGTGTCGATGCGTCGCTCTCACGCTGACGCGGTCCGTGTCATCCTGAACGCAGGTGCGAAGCACCGAAGTTGAAGGATCGCCTCAAATCAAAAGCCCGGCGAGATTTCGCCGGGCTTTGCTATCGTTGCGATCCTTCAACTTCGTTCAGGATGGCACTAACGGGTGCCGTCGCCGCCGAGCCAGTAGTTGATGTCGGGGCCGGATGCGCCGATCGCGTTTTCTTTTGCGACGGTGAACGCTGAGGCCGGCAGGCGCACCGCGCTTTGTAAGTGGTGCCATGCGCGCAAGACTTTCACGACGTA
The DNA here is from genome assembly GCA_019232905.1 of Vulcanimicrobiota bacterium. Taxonomy (GTDB): domain Bacteria; phylum Vulcanimicrobiota; class Vulcanimicrobiia; order Vulcanimicrobiales; family Vulcanimicrobiaceae; genus JAMXLG01. Next base: position 12,269 of record JAFANA010000051.1, on the reverse strand, counting down.
GTTTTGCGTTTCGCCGTACGGCGGAATGCCGCCGAATTCTTCAACGGCTTGCGGTCCGGCGTTGTAGGCGGCGAAGGTCAACTCATAGCGGCGCGGATCTGCATGGAAGCGATCCAGCAGCCCCCGTAAGTAGCGGGCTGCGCCGGAGAGATTTTGGACCGGGTCGCGCGGGTTGACGCCTAGGACTGCGGCAGTGCCCGGCATCAGTTGTCCGAGGCCGATCGCTCCGGCATATGACATCGCATGCGTATGCCAACTCGACTCGACGCTGACGATAGCGGCGAGCATGTTGGTGTCGATTTTCCATCGGTGCGCGGTCACCAAAAGATGACGCGCCAGATCTTTGCTTTGCCAGTCCGGAAGCTGCGGATTGTATTCTCGCAGCACGGTAGCGTAAGCATTGATGGTTACACGATTTGCCGGGACCGCATGGGTCGCGGCCGGCGCGGCGACTGGGAAAACCATCCCAAGTGCGAAGCAAAGTCCCGCGAGGAGCGGGGCACGGCGTCGGCTCATGGGTCGCGTTGGTTCAATCGGGCTAGCCGGAATCCATGCAGGACGGTCCTTTCATTTCCCTTGACGAACGCGAAGTTTGTGTCAAGAAACATGTCGCCCCGCGCGCGCCGTGCATGGGGGATCGGGATAATCATTTTCTTTGTCGTGATGTGCGGGGCAATCGCTTACTCGCAATGGTACGCCGTGCACGTCAACGTGCCGCGCTATCAAGCGGAGCATCATAAGTGAAGTCCGAGTCGACCGGAAAACTGCTGCGCGTCTTCATCGGTGAGAGCGACCGTCACGGCGGCCAACCGCTATATACCGCGATCGTCGAGCGTGCGCGCAAGGCCGGGCTCGGCGGCGCAACGGTGTTCAAAGGCATCGAAGGCTTCGGCGGGCACTCCGTCGTTCACGCGGCGCGCGTTTTCGATATGTCGACCGACTTGCCGGTTTTGATCGAGATGGTCGACAGTGAGGAGAAGATCCGCGCCTTCATTCCGGTGCTCGATGACTTGGTGCATGAAGGCCTGATCACGCTCGAGACCGTCGAAGTCATCCGTTATAAGAGCGGCGAGCCGGAGGCGTGAGCGCGCTGCTTAATTGGCCCGCGCTTGCCGCGATCTTCGTTGGCGGCGGTATCGGATCGGTGTTGCGCTATGCGGTGACGCTCGTTGTGACGCAGCGATTCGGTCCCGGATTTCCGTGGGCGACGTTCGCAATCAATATTACCGGAAGTCTCATTATCGGGTTGGTCTTCGAACTTTCGCAGACGCGTGCGCTCGGAGTGACACCACTCGTCCGCATCTTTCTGGTGACCGGAGTCCTTGGCGGTTACACGACGTTCTCGACGTTTTCGCTCGACATGGTGACGCTCGCGAGCGAACGCGCGTTCAATCTTGCGTTGCTCTACGGCGCCGGAAGCGTAATTATCGGCTTCATCGCTGCATATGCGGGCATCGTTGCGGTGCGCGCGCTTCATCCGTAGGCGGTTCTGATTCTTCTTTGATGATGTACGCGCAGGAGATCGGCACCGTGTGAACGGAGCGCATTCCGGTTCCAAACGAGGAGGAAGAGTGAAGTCACGTCTGTTGGTCGGACTGTTGTTGGGTGCCGCGGTTGGGATGCTTTCTAGCGCTCCCGCATTTGCGCAGGCGAAGCCGACGCCCACTCCGTCGCCGACACCGACACCGACATCGACACCGACACCCGGACCGCCGTACGGCAACATGAATTGGCGCGAAATCGGGCCCGCGACGGCGGGCGGCCGTGTCGCCGCGGTCGCCGGTTCCGCTACCGATCCGAGGCTGTACTATATCGGTAGCGCGGGCGGCGGCGTCTGGAAGAGCAGCAACGGCGCTCAGACGTGGGACCCGGTTTTTGCAAAGGAAAACGTCGCGGCGATCGGCGCGGTCACCATCGATCCGACGGACAACAACACCGTCTGGGTCGGCACCGGTGAAGCCAATCCGCGTAATGACGTCAGCTACGGCGGCGGCGTCTTCAAGACGACCGACGGCGGCGACAAGTGGACCAACATGGGCCTTGTCGCAACAAAACAGATTTCCCGTATTCTCGTCGATCCACGCGATCACAATCACGTGATCGTCGGCGCACTGGGAGACCTGTTCAGCGACACGCAAGACCGTGGTGTCTACGCTACCGATGACGGCGGAAAGACATGGAGTAAAACGCTCTTCGTCGACGCCGAGACGGGCGTGTCCGACATGGCGATGGATCCGCAGAATCCGAACGTGATCTACGCCGGCATGTGGACCTTCCAGCGCAAGCCGTGGACGTTTACGAGCGGCGGTTCCGGCGACGGACTCTTCAAATCGACCGACGGCGGAAAAACCTGGACGAAGCTGGGCGGACACGGATTACCGACCGACACGCTTGGACGCATCGGTCTGGCGATCGCGCCGAGCAACGGTAATCGCGTGTATGCGCTCATCGAGTCGAAGCAAGGCATCCTGTGGCGCAGCGATGACGGCGGCAATAACTGGACGATGGTGTCGAAAGACACGCTCGTCGATCAGCGTCCGTTCTATTTCTCGCACATCGGCGTCGATTCGAAGAATCCCGACACCGTCTACGCGGTTTCGGAAGCGCTCGCGAAGTCGACCGACGGCGGCAAGACGTTCAAGGAAATCGCAGACCAAGTGCATGTCGACTATCACGCAATTTGGATCGCGCCGAACGATCCATCGCGCATCATCGTCGGCGAAGACGGCGGCTACGCGCTCACCGTCGACGACGGTGCGAACTGGTTCTTCTCCGCAAATCTTCCGATCGCGGAAGTCTATCGCGTCGGACTCTCCAACGAGAATCCGTATTGGGTCTGCGGCGGCTTGCAAGACAACAATGCGTGGTGCGCTCCGAGCAACACGCAAGATCCGTCAGGGATTCAAAACAAGGCATGGATCAACGTCGTCGGCGGCGACGGTGAATGGAGCGTGCCCGATCCGATCGATCCGAATTATATTTGGGCCGATTCCGAGAACGGCAACGTTCTCGTCTCGAATAAAGTGACGAAAGACGGCTGGTTCGTTGGGTCGTACCTGCAAACGTCGATTGAGAGCTTCGACAACCGGCAAGCGAAGATTCGTTGGAATTGGGAAACGCCGATCGCGTTTGCGCCGTGGGACGGCCACATTGCATGGATCGGCGGCAACCGCGTCTTCCAGACCATGGATCGCGGCCTGCATTGGACGGTCGTCAGCCCGGATCTCACGCGCAACGTCAAAGAGCATCAAGCACCCTCAGGTGGTCCGATCACGCACGACGTATCCGGCGCGGAATCGAGCGATACGATCCTCGACATCGAAGGATCGAAACTCGCGACGGGCGAGATTTGGGTCGGCACCGATGACGGACTGATTCAACTCACGCGCGACGGCGGCAAACACTGGCAGAACGTAACGCCGCCGGGCGCACCGGAATACGGACGGTACGCGTCGATTTCTCCGTCACCCCTCGTCGACGGTACCGCGTATGCGATCAACGACGGACACTACACCGGTGACAACAAGCCGTATGTATTCGTTACGCATGATTTTGGAAAGCACTGGTCGGCGATAACCAACGGCATTCCGGCCGATCAATGGGCACGTTCGGTCGCAGCGGACATTCACAACCGCAACCTCGTCTATCTCGGAACCGAGGAGGGAGTGTGGATTTCGTTTGACGGCGGCAACTCGTGGCAGAAGTTCATGAACAACCTGCCGACGGTTTCCGTGCACGACATCCGCATGCAGCCGCAGTTCGACGACCTCGTGATCGCGACACACGGGCGTGCCATCTACATCATGGATGACATGACGCCGGTGCAGCAGTTGCAAACGGCTATCTCGCGCGGCACGTATCTCTTCCCGGTTCGCGTGTCGTACCAATACAATCAGCGCCAAGACGACGAGGGAACGTATACGAACTACGCCGCGCAGAACCCACCGAACGGTACGGAGATCACGTTCTATCAGCGCGCGGAGCAGAAGAACCCGCCGAAGATCGAGGTTCTCGACTCGTACGGTCACGTGGTGCGCACCTATCAAGGCACGCACAAAGTCGAGGGTAAGGACGAGCCATGGGTTTCGAACAAAGTCGGACTGAACCGGTTCGTTTGGGATTGGACGTCGGAAGGACCCGTCAAATGGTTCGGTGCGGCGCGCGAACGCTATCAAGGTCCCGATGGCGGTCCGAACCTTCCGCCGGGTTCGTACTCGGTGCGCTTAACGCTCGGCAGCCAAACCTTCCTGCAGCGTTTCGTCGTCAAGGCTGATCCGAAGACCATCTACACGCAACACCAACTCGTGCAGTCGTACGAGCTTGCGAAGCGCGGCGAAGCGATGTTCTCGCAAGTTGATACGATGCTCAATAACCTCGATACGGTCAAGAAGAGCATCGACTCGGCGACGACCGCTGCAACGAAGGCCGGCGACACCGCGTCAACGGACAAGCTCAAGGCGATCGCGCAAGCGCGTGAAGATATCTTCTCTACACTGACCGCCGACTATCACAACGACGAAGACTCGATTCAAATTCCCGGCAAGCTCCGCGAAGACGTCCAGCAGCTGCAGTTCTTCTCGGGATCGGTCGTGACGCCGGCGATGACACAATACTTCGATCGCGTGCAAGGCGAGCTCGCGCAAGCCACAGCTCGCTACAACACGTTCGTCACTCAGCAAGTGCCGCAACTAAATGCGACATTGCAAACTCTAAAACTGAAGGCTATCACGGTAAATCAGGTTCACTAGGCTCTCACTGTGGAGGATGAGGGAAAAACTTGAATCTCAATACGCGCGCGGTTGCTGCTTTGGCGGTGGCCGCTCTGCTTGCGCCCATCTCGACGCATGCAGCGAATGCTCCCTATACCGATCTGAAATGGCGTTCGATCGGACCCGCAATTGCAGGCGGACGTGTCGCCGGTGTGGCGGGTACGCCGCAAGATCCAAAGACGTACTACCTCGCGACAGCCGGCGGCGGCGTCTGGAAAACCGAGAACGGCGGCGCAACGTGGGATCCCGTCTTCGACAATCACGGCGTTGCCGCGATTGGTGCCGTTGCCATCGATCCGCAGCACAAGGAAACCGTTTGGGTGGGAACCGGCGAAGCGAATCCCCGCAACGACGTAACGTTCGGTAACGGCTTATACAAGACCACGGATAATGCGAAGACGTGGACGCGCGTCGGACTGGAAGGCGTCTGGAGCATTTCGCGCATCGCCGTCGATCCGAAAGACGGCAATCATGTCGTCGTTGCCGCGTTCGGCGACCCGTTCAAAGACTCCGAAAATCGCGGTGTGTACGTGACGTTCGACGGCGGCAAGACGTTCAAGAAGACGCTCTATCTCGGACCGTCGAGCGGCGCGAGCGATCTTGCAATGGATCCGAAGAATCCGAGCGTCGTGTATACGGGCATGTGGCAGTTCCGCCGCGTGCCGTGGAATTTCACGAGCGGCGGTCCCGACGACGGTCTCTTCAAATCGACCGATGGGGGCCGCACGTGGAAACGGCTGACCGGTCACGGCTTGCCGGAGGGATATACCGGACGCATCGGCTTGGCCGTCGCACCGAGCAATCCGAACCGCGTCTACGCGCTCATCGAAGCCAAGGGCGGCATTCTGTGGCGCAGCGATGACGCGGGCGCGAATTGGAAGATGATCAACGACGACACGCTCGTCGATCAACGGCCATTCTACTTCACGCACATCAACGTCGATCCGGAGAACCCCGATCACGTCTACGCCGTTTCGGAAATGCTCGCTGAGAGCAAAGACGGCGGCAAGAAGTTCACCGAGATCGCGAAGGATGTGCACGTCGACTATCACGCGATGTGGATTGCGCCGAACGATCCCAAGCGGATGATGACCGGCGAGGACGGCGGCTACGCCCTCACGCTCGACGGCGGCAAGAACTGGTCGTTCTCGCGTAACTTGACAATCGGCGAAGTCTACCACGTCGGACTTTCGAACGAAAATCCGTACACGGTATGCGCTCCGCTGCAAGATAACAACGGCTTCTGCGGCCCGTCGAATTCGCTTGCGCCTGACGGCATTTTGAACCGGCATTGGACCAACGTCGTCGGCGGTGACGGCGAATGGAGCATTCCCGATCCGATCGACCCGAACTACATTTGGAGCGATCTCGAGAACGGCGTGCTGCTGCTCTTCAATAAGAAAACCGAAACGTCGCGCGTGATTCGTCCGTACGACGCGTTTCCTGGAAGCTTCCTTGGACCGTTCGATCTGAGCAAGGCGAAGTATCGCTTCAACTGGGATTCACCGATCAACTTCGCTCCGTGGGACGGACACGTCGCGTGGATCGGCGCGAACGTCGTCTTCCAAACGGCCGATCGCGGCGAACACTGGACGGTAATCTCGCCCGATCTCACGCGCAACATCAAGGAACATCAACTTCCTACGGGCGGTCCGCTCGCAAAAGACGTCTCGGGTGCGGAGTACTCCGACACGCTGCTCGATATCGAAGCCTCGCCTCTCGACAAGGGTGAGATTTGGGTCGGCACTGACGATGGTCTCGTGCAAATGACGCGCGACGGCGGCGACCACTGGCAAAACGTGACGCCGCCGGGAACGCCGGAATTTGCGCGCATGCCGTCGGTCGTCCCGTCGTCGCTGCAAGCCGGTACGGCGTACGCGGTCGCGGACAACCACCGGAGCGGCGACTATGCGCCGTATATCTTCGTGACGCACGACTACGGCAAGTCATGGACAAAGATCGTTAGCGGATTACCAGCCGACGTTTGGGCGCGTTCCGTGCGTCCCGACATTCACAATCCGGACTTGGTCTATGCCGGCACGGAAACCGGTTTGTGGATTTCGTACGACGGCGGCACGCACTGGGATAGTTTCCGGAACAACTTGCCGCAAGTTTCGGTGCGCGACATTCGCATGCAGCCGGATTTCAACGATATCGTGATCGCCACGCACGGGCGCGATATGTGGATTTTCGACGATGCAACGTCGTTGCAACAGTTGCCTGAAGCGGAGCGCGCGAGCGAGATGGTCTTCAAGCCGCGCACATCTTACGAATATCACTACCACTCGAACGAAAATTCGAGCGCGTACACCGATTTCGCAGGACAGAACCCGCCGCAAGGCACGATCGTCGACTTCTATCAATCCGCCGCGCAAAAGGGCACGCTCTCGGCCGAGATCCTGGACGCGAGCGGTAAAGTGATCCGCACGATCAAGGGCACGCATAAAGTTGCTGGTAAAGACGTGCCGTACATTCCGGACAAAGCCGGCATCAATCGCTTCACATGGGACTTCCATACCGACGGTCCGACGAAGTGGCTCGGTGCCGCTCGTGAAGAGTATCAAGGTCCGAACACCGGTCCGATGGTCGTCCCCGGAACGTACTCGGTCCGAATGACGCTCGGCGGCAAGACGATGACCCAGGGCTTCGACGTCAAGCCCGATCCGCGCGACTCGTGGACGCAGGCGCAGTATCAAGCCGGCTATGACTTCGCAGTGAAATACAACGAACGGTACGGCAAGATCGACGAGGCGCTCAATCACCTCGACGCGATCAAGAAGTCGCTCGCGGCTGCGAAGACCAGCGATCCGTCGCTGACCTCCGCAATTGCAACCGCGCAGAAGACGTGGAGCGACGTGTTCTACGCCTTCACCGCGGACTATCATAACGACGAAGACTCGATTCAGCGTTCGGGATCGCTGCGCGAATCCGTCCCACGCACCGGCTTCGGCGTGCAGCTGCCGCCGACAGCCGCGCAGCTCGACTATGCATCGCGTTTCGATGCCGCGTACGATAAAGCGTTCACCGGCTACAACGCTTTCGTCCAAACGCTGCAAGGACTCTCGAAGCAGCTGCAGGCCAAAGGCTTGAAACCGATCGACGGAGCGGCCCCGGTCACACCGTAGGTTCGACTCCGTTAGGTCAGCAGTCTCTTGAGGAGCACGTCATGTTTGTATGACGTGCTCTTCGCAAAATGAACCACGACGAGATCGCGTGAGGGGATGACGTACAGCCCCTGGCCCGCGGAACCGCTCGCGTAAAACGTATCGTCCGGCACCCCGGCGGGTGCAAGCCACCACCCGAGTCCATACCGCACATTTGCCTGCGAGCCGTGTAGAGCTTCTGCGTTCTCACGCACGTGGCGTAGCATGTATCGCCCGTAGGCGAGCCACTCGGTTGCGTGGAGTTGAACGCCCGTTGGCAGCGGATGCGTCCCGTCGCTTAACGTTCGCCACTCGTCGATGCCTACGTGCGCGTGGTCGAGCACACGGCGCTGTAAATACGAATGCGGCGTCTCCTCGTGCGGCTGCAGAACGCGGGCAAAAAATGCACCGAATACCTGCAGCGGGATTCCGCCGTACGTAAAAGTCTCGCCGGGGCGGTTTTTTAGCGGGACCGTCAATACTTTCTCGTACGTCGGAACCGACGCGCCGAGGCCGCCGAACCCGTAGCCTGCCGTCATGGAAAGCAGCATTCGCGGTGTAACGGCGCGGCGGATGTCCCCCGCAAATTCCGGTATGACGCGTACGACAGGCTCATCGAGCTCGAAGAGCTTGTCTTTTACGGCGCACAACGCGGCCGTGCCCCAGAAACTCTTGGTCCCGCTATAGATTGCGTGCGGCGTGTCTGCGGTATATCCTGATTCGTACGTTTCGTAGAGGATGTCGTTCGCAGTTGCTACGACGAGCGCGTGTAACGTGTGTTTGCGAGCGTAGGACGCCGCCGCGTCAAGGTCCAGCGATGCCACCTTTGCCATAGGGAGAACGTTCGTGCTTGCCGCAGTCCGCCATGCCGATGACGACAAGGGCCGGTTGCGCGTCGAAGAAATCGACGCGCCGCAACCGGCGCCGGCTGATGTGCTGCTCGGAGTGACCGCGTGCGGCGTGTGCCGTACCGATCTGCATATTGTGGACGGCGAACTACCGCCGCATCATGCGGCGATCGTTCCCGGTCACCAAATCGTCGGACGGGTTACGGCCGCCGGTGCCGATGTCGATCCGGCGCTTATTGGAACGCGCCGTGGCGTTTCGTGGGTCGCGTCGACCGACGGCACGTGCGCGCAGTGCCGCGCGGGCCGGGAGAATCTCTGCGATTCGATCGCGTTCACCGGATACGATCGCAACGGCGGCTACGCGCAATTTGCTACGGCGCGCGCGGACTTCACGTATCCCTTGCCCGATGATTTGGACGATGTCTCGGCGGCGCCGCTCTTATGCGCCGGCATCATTGGGTATCGCGCATTGCGCGTTGCAGAAGTACAGCCGCGCGAACGGGTCGGACTTTATGGATTCGGTGCGTCGGCGCATCTCGTCATTCAGGTCTTACAAACGTGGGATTGCGAAGTGTACGTCGCAACGCGCGGCGACTCGCATCGCGAACTCGCCTACCAGATGGGCGCCACGTGGGTCGGCACGGAAGATGAGCGGCCGCCGAAGCAGCTCGACGCTGCCGTCACGTTCGCGCCGTCGGGAGACGTCGTCGTTGCCGCGCTCAGCGCGCTGCGTAAAGGCGGCATCGTCGCCATTAACGCGATTCATTTGGATCGAATCCCCGAGTTCGATTACGACCGTCTTCTCTGGGGCGAACGGCAGCTGAGAAGCGTCGCGAATATGACGCGCGAGGATGCAAGTGGCTTTCTTTCTCTCGCGGCGAGGGCAGGTATCCGCTCGCGGGCGACGCAGTTTTCCCTACGGGAAGCACCTGCAGCCCTCGAAGCGCTGCGCCGCGACCGCATTGACGGTGCCGCCGTGATTCGCCCGTAGAAAGGTCACGATGAGCCGAGCCTTTGTCAAAGATGACGATGGCGGTCCGGAACCTTCGTTCAACCGGCCCGTCAGCGAATCGCCGAACTACGTCACACCTCGCGGCTTGAAGCTGCTTCGTGAAGCGCTCGCACGCGCTGAGTCCGAACAAAACGAACGCGACGTGCGATACTACAGCGAGCGCGTGCAGACCGCAATCGTCGTCGCGCCGGAGTCGCATGCGAACGGCGTCGTCGAGTTCGGTGCAACGGTCGAAGCACATGACGCGCGCGGCAGCCGCTTACGCGTACGCATCGTCGGCGAAGACGAAGCGGATCCGCTCAAGGGATCCATCAGTTGGGAATCGCCGATTGCCCGCGCTCTTGCGGATCACCACGTCGGCGACCGCGTGACCGTCGTGCGTCCGGCCGGCCCGATCGAGTATACGATCGACGGAATCGTGTACGAGTAGCGCTACATTCCCGGCGCTTTGCCCTGTTCGGCTTCCCAAACGTAAATGCGGCCGCGAATGGTCGCATTTCCGTTCAACCATTCGCCGTTCATCGTGCCGCGAAACGTTATTTGCCTGATCGTGAGCATGACGTTCCCGTTGCTGACGCCGCCGCTCACGGGGATGTTCGTTTGATTCGCAAACGGACCGGCAGGACGAATTGAGATATCAGTATAGCGCCCGCTGACGATCCCGTTGTTGAAGTTGAGATACATCTGTCCGACGTACGGCTGTTCCGTGCTATTGAGCGGGCGAAACCCGATGATGTACGGCACGTTGTGAACGACGCCGCTCGTAGATACACCGCAAAGCACGAAGGCAAAAAGAAGTGTCAGTCGTTTCAACGGCGCTTACTTCGATGACGCCGATGCGCGTTGCAAATATTGCATTGCCGCGACGGGACTTCCGAACCGTTGGAAATGGTCGAGACGTTCCGTCATCGTACCGGTGCCGCGAATAAACGCGACGTGCCCGCCGTAGGTGCGATCGATACGGACTACCGTCCAGACGCCGGGAACCGCTTCACCGAACGTCTCGACGGTTGTTGCGCTTGAAGCGTGTTGCGGGAGAACGTTCGGCGTATAGGTGACATTCATTACGAGTCCGGTACTCGGATCGATGACCATCGTTCCGTCCCCGTGCTGGTCGTCCCGAACGTCGCTGTGGAAGGCAATCTGGCGCGCGTGCGGCCCGCAGGCACACGCAGTGTCCGTATATGTGTAATCGCGAAGATACCGCGCGTCGAACGGTTGTTTGAAAAACGCTTTCCCGTGTTCGAGGTCGTCGTTGTTCTGCGATTCGCGCTGCGTAAGATCATCCGCCGAGAGCACTTTGCCGTTTTGGACGATGCGCATGTAGCGCATGTGTTTATAGGCGCCGTCTTCGATCAGAACCATCGCATCGTTTTGTTCGCTATAGTGCGCCGGGCCGGCCGAAACGTTCAGGTCGATGTGCCGCTCCTCGATGAACGCACCGCTCATCGCCACTGCGTTCAACGAAGCGGCACGCTGCACGACTTCGGGGGCTTCGGAACCGGCACGCGCAGGCGAAACCGCTGCCGCAGCAGTCGCACACACCAAAAACGCGGCGCCGAGACCGACCCTCTTCATGAGCAGATAGTGTACTACGAACGGCACGAACAAGTCCTGAGGCCTCCGTTAGAGATAGATTCCCTTGGGCGGCGCCGGCCCGATAGCTCTTTCGGGTAGGGCCGGCTGGGACGGCAGCCCTATTGGTGCCCCAATCTGCCCCCACCCTGTTTTCGGGTGTTTCACATTTTCCCGTATTGCTACAGTACTGGTAGGAGGCGCGTGCAATGAAAAAGCTCGCCGTTATTCTGCTTGTCGCGGGTGTTACGAGTTGCTCGGGCGGCGGCAACGCAACGAACTCTTCGCAATACGAACCCTCGCTAAAAACCGCAAACGGGGGACCCTTCACGCGTTCGTGTCAGTTGGTCCCGTCGACGCTGAGCGGGACGAATAGCTACAACCAAAACTATGCGAACGGAGCATCGGCAAACGACGCGTGGACGACGGCCGGAAACGGCATCAGCGGACGCGTCCCCGATCTGTATCATTTCGACGGTACAGCATGGAATGCGGTCGTCGTTCCACCGTTGAACGGATCGTCGAATTGGAACTTCGCGCAGCTCGGCCCGATCGCGGCGGTTTCGCCGAACGATGTGTGGATTGCGGGTGCCGGTTTCAACCATACTGGTTCGGCTGCAGTGCAGACGTTCCAAAGAAGAGCCAGGCAAGGCAGCGTCATTCCGTTCTCACCACCGCCGTCGTACGCATTCCCGTTCATGTTGCATTGGGACGGAACGTCGCTGAGCGTCGTCATTCAACCGCCGGCGACGTCGACCGGTGTGCAGTTGCTCAATATGTCCGCGATCTCGTCAACGGACATTTGGGCAACGGGCATACATAGCATCGAATCGCTTCCACGGAAGTACTTCACAGTTGTCCAGCATTGGAACGGGACGCAGTGGACGACCGTCCCGCCGCCGGAAACGGCACAATCGCAGCC
>JAFANA010000026.1 GCA_019232905.1 Vulcanimicrobiota bacterium | reverse complement strand
TCGCAACACCGGCGAAAAACCCCGACGGCATCGCGTACGACCCGGTGACGAAGCGCGTCTTGACGTGCAACGGCGGCAGCAACGATGCGACCGTGATCGACGCGCAAACCGATCGTGTCGTCGCGACGATTCCGCTAGGCGGACGTCCCGAATTCCCGGCAGTCGACGGCAAAGGCATGGTCTACGACAACCTTGAGAGTACGAGCGAAATCGTCGCGATTGATGCGCGCACGGCAAAGATCGTCAAACGGTTCCCGCTCGGTTCGTGCAAGAATCCGTCCGGACTTTCGATGGACGAAGCGCATCGCCGCCTCTTCACGGCGTGTCAAGGTGAAATGGGTATCGTCGACGCTGATAGCGGCAGCGTGATTGCGACCGTTCCCACCGGTGCCGGAACCGACGCGACGCGATTCGATGCGAATACCGGATTTGCGTTTGCATCCAACGGACGCGCTGCGACGCTCACCGTCGTCCACGAAGACGATCCCGGCCACTTCTCCGTCGCGCAGAACGCGCAAACCGTTGCAGGCGCGCGTACGATGGCGCTCGATCCGGCAAACGGCAACGTCTTTCTCGTTACCGCAAAGCTCATCGAGAACCCCAACGCAACCTCATATCGCGACCGTTACAAAGTCGTGCCGGGCACGTTCGAATTGCTCGTCGTCTCGCCCTGAACGCACGCAGCGAGGCCGCCGGAATCATCCGGCGGCCTCGAGTTTTTCGACGTAAAGATCCTTAGATCTTGACCGTCGCCTGGAAGAACACGTTAAACGGACTCGGGATAGTGCCGGCCGCACTTCCGAATGACTGACTCGGCAGATAGGACTGCGTCTGCCATGGCCGCGGAGCAACGCCGTTCGCCGCCAGGTCGTTCGGACTCGTACCGTTGTAGAAGTTGGAGACGTATTCGCCGACGCCGCCCGGGCCTGCGGTAAAGTAATCGCAGTTGTTTGGTGACGGGCCGTACGCCGCCGTCCACGGTGCCGACGTTCCGCCGAAGCACGTATGGAAGATGTTCGCGAGCGTTACGTTCAGCGAAATACGCGGCGTAAGATCATAGTTCAGCGCGAGGTTGCCGACCATGATCCACGGTTCGCGATACTGCCCCGGTAAGGCGAATGAACCCGTTTGCGGATTCGGAATGTACAGCTGACCCGCTGCATTCGACAAGGTTCCGACCGCCGTCATTGCATCGCATGCGAACGGATCGGTACCCGGCGAAAGCGTCGTGATCGGCGTTACCGGTATTACTGTCGGTGCACCCGTCTTCGGGTTGAAAACGGTACGTGTCGGAGAGCTCGCATTCGCGGCACAGGTCCGGGGATCGATGCCGATGATATCGAGCGGGCCGCCGTATCCGGGTCCTTCGGCGAGCGACATCGAGAACGTCGTCGAGAACTTCTGTTTGCGCCAATTTAGGAGCCACGAGAGGTTCCACGGGATGTTAAAGTACGTCGTCGACGGATTGCTGGTCGGTGACAATCCGAGATTGCCGGCCGGATACCAGCCGCTCGTATTGAGCAATCCTTGAGTCGGACTGTTGTAGTACGGATTCGTAACCGGCGTACCCGGGGTGGGAAGCGCCGCGCACGATGCCGGCGTTGCTGTTCCCGGCGACGGGTTGCCGGCAGCATCCGTTCCACCGGAGCAGTAATACGGTGAACCGCCGCCACCCTTGGTCAGCACGTTGTAGTTCGCAATGGCTTGGTTTACCGCATTCAACTGATTCTGACCGAACCACGGAACGTATTGGACGCGAGCGAAGGTGTACGTGATCGCTAGTTGCGTCGAGATGCCGTCCTTTGCGAAGTCGCCTTTCGTGAATGCGAACTCGCCGCCTTCGGAACGGAAGTTGCCGACGGGCGCTTGCGTCACGAAGTTCGGTCCGAGGAACGACTGCTCTTGATAGCCGTACGTCCAGTTGTAGAACGGCGTGACCTTGATGCTCATGTCCGTTCCGCGGAAGTGATGCTCGAATGAGAGGTCTGCTTGCGTCGCGCTCATTGCGGGAATCGGGTGGAACGGCGAGTTAAAGCCGAGCGGCAACGTCGCGTTCCAAACATTTAGGGCGTTGCCCGAAATATTCAGATACTGTACCGATGCCGAGATCGGCGGCTGCGTGAAGCGTCCGATCGAAGCGCGCCACACCGTGTCAGGTGATTGCGTGTACGTCACGGAGCCACGCGGTGAGATGTCAGAGATTCTGTAGACCGAGGGCGAGGTGGCCGAGAACGTCGGATGCGCGTATCCTGCCGGAATACCCGCCGGATAGTTGTCCGAAGCGGGCAGCGGCGTTCCGGCAGCGCACGTCGGCGTGTAGATCACCGGCGCCGGCGGAGCCTGCCCCGGTAAGAGCGCCTTCGAGAGCACCGTACCGGACGCATTCGTGCAAACGTCGTTCTGTACGATCTGCGCGTAGAAATCCGTAGCAATGCCCGGATTCGGTACGAGATCGTACTCGTAGTTCTCGTAACGCCCTTGGAAGTTAAACAGCCAACGGTCGTTGGGCCGCCACTGATCGCTCAGCGCGACGAACGTGAACTTCGGCTTGACGGTGTTGTACGTACCGCTTGCGTTGCCGTTCCACAACGTCACCCATTGCGCTCCGGCATTCGCAGCCGGACTTCCCGCCGGCGGTGCGCCGGTTGGATTCGTTGGGCTGGCGTTCGACGGGCCATCCACGGAGTTGCTCTGATACGAGCCGCCCGGCGCGCAGTTGGAAGCAATTCCCGTTGAGTTGACCGCCGTATTCCCCGTGGTGGGATCCCAGCACGAGAATACGCCGTTGGACAAGCTTACAAGGCCGATCGGTGAATGACCGGCGATGTAGCCGGTGTTGTTGAAGCGGATGACGTTCGCTTGCGTGTAGTTGCCGGTCAGCTGTAACAGATGCTGGCTATTGATTTGATCGACAACCTCGAGCTGTCCGCCGCCCGTGTGCGTGATCAGGTCGTAATTTGCGGCGACATCGCCGTTGCCGGGACACGGACCTACGCAGCCTAGCAGGTATGACTGCAGGGCATTTTGCGCGCCCGATTGGGTCCAGTCGGAGAAGAACGTGTACCCGAATATGCGCGCAAAGGCGTTGCTGGAGAACTGGTGCGTGTACTGCAGCTTGATGATGCCGGTGTCATTGAAGATTCCGTCGCGATTATCCGCGGGAATTTCGGAACTCGGCTGACGATTCGGAGTACTGTCCGGCTGATAATAATTCTGAGTGGACAACCCCGTGATCGGCGTTCCAAACGGTGCGTTGTACACGACCGCGTCGGTGTACGCGGGGAAGTTGCTGTTGGCTGACGGCGTACATGTGGCGCCGTTGAGTTGCGTACTCGTCTGCGGATTGCAGTACTGCGAACCAAACATGGCAAGCGTACTGATTCCGTAGCCGCCGATGTCGTTGAACGAGCTGTAGTACTGCGTGTTCAACATCGAAGAGCTGCCGAGCAGCTGGATGTCGTCAGACGTTCCGTTCTTTTGCGGGATACGGAAGTGGAAGTTAGCGACGTTTTCGCGGTCGGCGATTTGCGCTGGATTGATCGCCGAAGGCACCACGATTCCGGGGTACGGAATGTAGCAATTCGGGTTGATCGAAAGCGCGCCCGACGACGATTCGGACGTATTGTCCGCCTGGTAATACGATTGCGGGCCAACCGCGGGCGGTACACCGCCGCCCCACAACGGATTCGGATCCAACGTAGTACCCGGAGAACATTCTTGGCTCAGTGACGGAATTCCAAGCCCGTACGTGAACCGCGCGACGTTGCTCTGGCCCGTGTAAACGGCATTCGGATCAGTAGTCAACGGTGCGCCGTTGTCATTATTGAGCGGACGGAAACCCTGGTTGTATCCGCTTATTCCGACATAGTAGCTGAAACGGCGATCCGGCGTCGCGCCGCCCGCTTCAACTTTCGCCTGGTGATAGTACGTCGGCGTGGCGATGCCGCCGGAGAGATCGAGATATCCGGGATACGTACCGGTCTTGAAGACCTGATTGATGAATCCCGAGGTACCTGCGGAAGCCGACGACGACGGACCGCCGCCGGTATACACTTGCAACTCTTGCAATCCGAGATTCGACTCGGTCGAAGAGTTGTAATTGTCGAACGCACGGTTTACCGGAATACCGTCATACTCGAAGCCGGTAAAGAACGACTGCGAACCGCGCACGTACGTCGATTGGTTCCAGCCCATGCCCCCCGCAGGGACGACGGCGCCGGGAACCGACGAGATCGCGGAATACGCACTATTCAAGTTACCGCCGCCGCCGAGTGCGCTCGACGTCGTGATCGCTTGCGAGTTGACGCTGTAGATGTCCGACCCGACGCCCGATTTCACCAAGTTGCCGGCCGAAGTGGCGGATACTTTGGCAATCGTTTTTAGCGCCTTCGTTATACGGAAGGACAGCGTCAAGTTGTTGTCTGCAAAAACGGTAACGCCCGCATATGAAAGCGGGTTATATCCGTCTTTTTCGATCGACACCGTGTATGTGTCCGGTGCTAGTGAAAGGAAGGTGAATCTTCCCCCTGCGTCCGTCGATGCGGACGCGCTCTGTGAAGCCGAGACGATTCTAACCGCCGCCCCGGCGACTGGTGCTCCGGATTCATCCGTTACCGTACCGGTGATACCACCCGTCGTACCGGCCAGTGCCCATGTTCCCTGACCGATGAACGCGATAGTCAACATCAGCGCGAGTAAAGGATTCCGGAACGCGTATCGCTTCATGCGTTGGGATCCTCTCAAGTGAAGAGTGAGTGACAAGATAGTCGACACCCGCCGACTGTACGCCAACTCCACACTCAGAACGGAAGCAACCTTTCCACTCTTATGAAAACGTCGGATAGTTGGCACCGTTGATTTTTTTTAACGGAAGTGCGTCGTATGCTAAGCGCAGTGATCGTGTTTTGACGGCTTTTTTGAGACTCGCATCATGTTGAGAGCCGTTGATGACAGTAAAGGCTACCATCATGGTGTTGACACTCGATCTCCCGGCAACCGAACGATATGTGCGCGCGATGCTTCGTCGTGCGCGCAATCTCGAGCGGCTCTCGACGTTACCGGTCGTCGCGCCGCTATGCACGGCACTAGACGAAGAGAACCCGATCGCGATGGTGCGCATGCTTGCCGAGTCTTCGTTCGGATCCAATCCGGGCGACCGGCAATTGTACGAACTCGTTCGCGCGTGCGATCTCGACGCGACCATGACACAAGACGGGCTCTCGCGCCAGTACGGGCTTTCACGCCGGCAATTTTTCCGGCGCCGCGCGGTTGCCGTTCGAGCGATCGCACACCGCGTTCGTGAGCTTCTTCGCGGCGTCGAGATTGGAGCGCAGCCGGCAAGCAGCGCCGACGTATTGGTAACGAGCGCACTTTCGGACACCGAACCCGCTTCGGTACTGCGCCTCTATCCCGTCTTGGACGGCGAGACGAAAGCGCGACACACCGCGGCACTTTTTCGCGCGCGGCTCGATTCGGGCGAATATATTGCGCTTGCAAGCGCCCTTGACGCCCCCCGCGAACACCGCGCGGTTGCTCTGGCGCTCGCCGCGCAGTCGCAAACGATCGCAGGCGATGAGAACGAATCGGCTGCAACGCTATCCGAATTGCGCACCCTCTTGCACGACCCGGCCGACACCGACGACAATGAAGTCCGTTTCGAACTCGAATTTCTGAACTTCTTACGCGCTCGCATACGGGGCTACGTTCACGGGATGCGCAGCGCGGCCGAACGTATGCGGCAACTCGCCGTGCCTCGCTCGCGTTTTTCGACGCGCGCCGAACGCGCGCTGGTCGAGACCCAACTGTGCGAAGGCCGGACCGACGACGCGCGAAAAGACGCTCAGGCGCTCGAGCTCGTCGCGCTGCAAAGCAGCGATCTTCGCAGCGTTGCCTGGTGCCGTCTCTTCGACGCGCTCATCGGGTTACGAACGGGTGCGTTCGACGACGCGGAAACCTCCGCGCTGCTGGCCGACGTTGCGCTCGCGCACGTTCACCCCGATGCATCGATTGCGCGCAGTGTAACGGGCGAAATCTCGTTGCGCACGCATCATGCCTGGTCCCCTCAGGACATTCTGTCGTCGCGGCCGCGATTTAGCTGGGATCGCACGGTGCTATTGGTCTGGCTTGCCCGCCATCTGCTCGAGGAGCACGACGTCAACCGTGCGGAAGCGCTCGCCGAAGAAGCGCTGACGATCGCATCGATACACGAATACAACGCCGTCGCGGGTCTCGCGGCGGCGACCCTTGGAGCAGTACTCGATGCGCGTGGCGCAACGGATGCAGCGCAACGGTGGTATCGCCACGCACTATCGGTCTCGGCAGCAAACGCGAACGTTCTCGACGCGATGCACATGTTCGCGATTCCCGGGCTCACGCAGCGCGCTTTCGGGCCCTTCGAAGATATTGCCGCAGTCGCGAACGCGCTCGCGGAGCGGATCGATATCGGGTATCCGCTCGAAGTCGGCGGCATTCCCGGCTCCGATCCGGCGCTCTGCGCCTACCTGGAAGCGCTGTTGCGCTTCGCGCGCGGGGACGGCCTGAGCATCCTGATGGCCGCGACGGGCGCCTTCAGGCAATCGGCCCCGCGACGATTTGCGCAGTTCGTGCATAACGCTGCGGACATGACGTCCGTTATCCTCTTGGGCAGCACCATGCTGCTTCCCGAAACCGAACGCAGCGACTTCGCGCACCAGCTTCGCGTCGCGCTGCAACTCTCAGGAATCGCGGAGCCGTCAATGCCGATAGCGAGATGAATCACCAGCCGTCAGGACCTTACGGGACACCGGTAGCAACGCATTACGCGTTCGGATCGTTTACCTACGACGCAAAGCGCGCGAAGCTTCAATGCTACGGCGTTGACATTCCGCTCAAGCCGAAAACCGGTGCGCTCCTACACTACTTTCTGCAGCACCCGCACCGCGTGATCACCAAGAGCGAGTTGCTCGATACGCTGTGGCGCGACGAAGACGTCGTCGAAGCAAATCTCGCGCAACACGTCTTTCTGCTCCGACAGGCGTTCGCGACCTACTCGCCCGGCGAAACGTTCATCGTCACAACGGCACGTCAAGGCTACTGCTTCGTCGCCGCGGTGCAAACGGCCGCGCACGCCCGGCCGTCACGCGGAACATCCTGGAAATCCTACGTCGAAGGACGCTTCTTCCTCGACGATCGCACGCAACCGTCGCTCGAACGGGCAATTGAAGCGTTCGAACGTACGGTGGCAGAAGATAACGCGCATGCCGGTGCGCACGCCGGCATTGCCGAAGCGAACGTGCTCGCCGCCGAACATCTCTTTGCCAAACCGTTGCCGGCCTTCACACGCGCGCGCGCCGAAGCGCAGCGCGCGCTCGAACTCGACCCCGATAACGTCGAAGCCTATATCGCTCTCGGCAACATTCATCTGTTCCACGATTGGGATTTCGTCGCCGCCTACGAAGCCTTCGAACGCGCGACGTGGCTAGATCCGTCCCACGCTTCGAGCCGCCTTCACAAAGCTCGTTTCTTAGCAATTGTCGGCAACTACGAAGCTGCGGCCTCGGAAATCGAATCGGTCCTCGCACGCGAACCGTCCTCGCTCAAAGCAATTACTGAGTACGCCGCAGCCGCGCTCCTCCACGAAGACTTCAACGCGGTCTACGAAATGACGGACGCCGCCTTATCCCTCGACCCATCGCACCCTCGCGCGAACTATTACCGCATCGCCGCGCTGGCGTTTTCAGGACGTTATGAAGAAGCGCTCCGTCATACATGCGACGACCACGGTTACGAACAACAGTTTCTGGCTGTCACTGCATTCGCTGCAGGACGCGCCGGTTTGCGAAACCGTGCCGGCGAATTGACCGCCAAAATCGACGCTGAAGCGCATTGGCCATATGTCTCGCCGTTCCACCGCGCTCTGCCGCGAATCGGCCTGGATGACACGCAAACGGCATACCGGATCGTAGAAAGCGGAATTCACCAGCGCGATCCACTCAGTGTTTTCATTTTGCGGCACCCCGCATTCCAACGCGTGCCAGGCATCGATGAGCTGCGCCATGCGATCGGCCCGCAGCAGCGAAACCATCAATAACTATTATTGCTGCCAACGTTTGCACGAATGAAAAGTACGTGGGCCTGATGCGTACAAAAACGCCCGCATCGACTTGATAGCCCTCGGTCGATACGAAGCGAGCACGGTCCTCCACAACACGTGCCCGCTTCTTTCTTTGAGAAGCGCTTAGTCCGGTTCGAAGATCGCGCGGAAGATGTACGTGCCTCCGACGGGGCGGCAATTGACGTAATCCGGCGCATATTGGGACGCTTGCGCCGCGTGCAGCGCAGCTTGGTCCAGCGCATCGTTGCCGGACGACTTATTGATCGTCGTCGAGAGCACCGCTCCGGTATCAGACAAGGTCACCGCGACGAGAACCGTTCCGAATGCATGGTCCTGCGCGGCGGAATCCGGATACGCCGGATCGACCGCCGCAATCACGTGCGCCGGAACGTTCGGATTCGCGCAAGCCGCTCCCGAACCGCTGCCTCGGGAACCGGAGCCGTTACCCTTTCCGGTAATGCCGCTCGCGCCCGGTGCTCCGTTTTCGTTTCCGCGCGGCGGCGCGATGTACGTGCGTTCGGTGCGCATCTTGGGCTTTATTGCCGTTGCTTTCGGAACGTTCAATCGAAGCGGCGGCGCTGCCGGTGCCGGACTCGGCGTCGCGGTCGGGCGCGGTGTCGCAACGGGTTTCGGAGTCGGACGCGGTGTCGGCCTCGGCGTGGCCGTTGCGAGCGTGATCGTATGAACGTGCGCGACGATCAGCCGCTCGCGTTGTTCGACGCGCGGCGGCTGGTAATTGGCGACGATCGCGCCGATGATGAGGTGAACGCACAGTGAGAACGCAAGACCCCAATAGAAGATCCTACGCACGTTGTTAGCGGCTGAGCACCTGTTGACGGCGTTCGAGCATGTCGGCTAGCTCTTCAGCCGCCCAAAGTGTGTCTTCGCGGTACACGCGATTTTGATTCTTAAAGAAATTAAAAAAAATTACGGCGGTTACCGCGACGAAGAGTCCTGCCGCCGTGGTTATGAGCGCCTCGCTCACACCGGCAGCGACGATCGCGGGACTCGAATTGCCGCGCAGTGCGATATCGTCGAATGCACGGATGATCCCAAGGACGGTTCCGAAGAGCCCAATGAACGGCGCAATAACGGCGATCGTCCCGATGACGGCGAGATTTTGTTCGAACGGCCGCAAATACTTTCGCGTCGCGATTGCAAGAGCGTCCGTAACTTGCGATTGGGTCGCGGGTTCTCGCTCGAGTCCCGCTTTGAGAACGTTCGAGAGTGCCGTAGGCTTGCGACTGCACTCGGCAATCGCCCCTGCAATGTCGCCGGCGTCGAGGCGGCCTTTGATTGCACCGATCAGCTTCTCTGCGTCCTCACGTTGCCGACTCAGAAACACGACACGTTCGAAGATGATTGCTACGACGAGGATCGAGCAGGCCAGCAGCGCAAGCATGGCGGGACCGCCGCGAATAAGAAAGGCAATGAAGGCGTTGAGAAGTTGCATGGAACGAGCGTAGCCCGGTGCGACGAAGCACCTAGGAATATCTCTTCACAAGTCGTTCTCGACAAGCTACTGGGTCCTTTCTGACGGTACGGAGAAAGCCGCGGGCGATGAAACGCTCCGCTGTCTACGTCGGCAACAACCGCATTCTTCTGCGCACGATCAACGGCTACAAGATGTACGTCGACGCACGCGACGTGTCGATTGCGCCGCATCTCGTTCTCGACGGCGCCTTCGAAGAGTACACCGATGCCGTTCTGCGCTCGATCGTCAAGCCCGGAATGCACATCCTCGAAATCGGGGCGAACGTCGGCGTCTTTACGCTCTTGATGGCACACCGCACGGGCGTAAACGGATCGGTCTTATCGTTTGAATGCGATCCCGACCTCGCGCAAATCGTACGCGACAACTTGGAAATAAACGGGCTCGCGCACATCGGAACCGTCGACGAACGTGCGGTTAGCGATAACGCCGGCACGCTGCGCTTCTTCAGCGCGGTGCATCACCGGGGAAACGGAACGCTCGTTGAAAATCTCGAGCAAGTCCCACGCATGGCACTCGAACGTAAAGAAATCGAAGTCCAGAGCACAACCGTCGACGAGATTGTCAAAACAAGCGGTCGCGCATTCGACCTCGTCAAAATCGACGCTGAAGGCGCGGAAAGCGCAATTTTTCGCGGCGGATCAACCCTCTTCGGCGATCGAAGCCGCCCGTTGCGCGTGATCGTCGAATTCGCTCCCGCGTTCATCAAAACGTCGGGCGACGACCCATCCGGGTATCTCGACCGTTGGGAATCCAGCGGCTTCACGGTCCAACGCATCGACGAGCGCAAAAAGAAAGCGTTCCCGGTAACACGTGAAACGCTACTGGGAACGCATATTTCAGACATCTTGCTCACACGAACGTGAGCTAAGGATGGCGCCGTTACGTCGCTGCTTTCTCGACGTGTCCACCGAATTGGAAGCGCATCGCGGAGAGGATGCGATTCTGGAACTCCGCTTCACCGCGTGATGCGAATCGCTCGTAGAGCGCCGCCGTTAGTACGGGCGCGGGCACGGCTTCGTCGATTGCGGCTTTGATCGTCCAGCGGCCTTCGCCCGAGTCCGAAACGCGGCCGGCGAATTCGCTCAAGTCCGCGTCTTTGACGAACGCAGCCGCCGTTAGATCGAGCAGCCACGATGCAATGACCGAACCGCGGCGCCAGACTTCGGTGACCTCGGGAATGTCGATGTCGTACTGATAGTATTCGGGGTCGCGCAGCGGCGTCGTCTCCGCATCGGCTTCGTGCTGCTGTTTGCCGATGTCGGCGCTCTTCAAGATACCGAGCCCCTCGGCATACGCGGCCATGATGCCGTACTCGATGCCGTTGTGCACCATCTTCACGAAATGTCCGGCGCCGTTTGGTCCACAGTGCAGATATCCGTCCTCTGCCGTTCCCTTATGTTCAGGGCGACCGGGCGTACGGTCAATGGTGCCGCGACCGGGAGCAAGTGCTTTGAAAACCGGATCGAGGTACGCGACCGCGTCGTCGGGTCCGCCGATCATCATGCAGTATCCACGCTCCAGGCCCCACACGCCGCCGCTCGTGCCGACGTCGACGTACTCGATGCCGCGGGCTTGCAGCTGCTTCGAGCGGGCGATGTCGTCGATGTAGTACGAATTGCCGCCGTCGATCAGCATGTCGCCGCCTTCGAGCAGCGGTGAAAATTGACCGATGGTATCGTCGACGACCCCGGCCGGCACCATCATCCACACGGCGCGTCGCTTGTTCAACTTAGCAACAAAATCCGCCGGCGACGACGCTCCCGTCGCACCTTCGGACGCGAGTCCGCGTACCGTGTCGGCATTGCGATCGTAAACGACGCAGTCCACACCCGCGCGCATCAGGCGGCGAACCATGTTGGCGCCCATGCGCCCGAGTCCGATCATCCCCAGTTGCATCGTTGCAAGACTCTCCTCTTCGTTGGAAGGCCAGGGTTAGTTCGTCGCCTTTTTCCGCGCTCCCGGGAATAGTACAGAGAGGGCCGCGCCCTCTAACGCGGGAACCCGTCGCACCGGCATACATGATGGATAACGAAGAGCTCAAAGCGGACCACTCGAACCAACTCGTTCCGCAGCCGGAAGCGCCGCTCGCGGAGTCCGCGCCTGCACCGCTCGAACTACCACCCGAGCAGCAAGCGCAGACCGAAGCGCCCGCCGATGTGACGGAAGCACCCGCCGCTGAACCTGCAGCGCAAACGCCGCAGCAAGCGCAAGCAGCGGAAGGGCGCAAGCGCGCGCAAGAAACGTGGGCGCGTATCTCGGGCGCGAAAGATACCAGCGAAACAATTAGTGCCAAAGTCAAATCCGAGATCAAGGGCGGACTGCTGCTCGACGTCGAGGGTTATCGCGCATTTCTTCCGGCATCGCAAACCCGCGTGCCGAAAGGCGAATCGCTGGCAACGCTCGTCGGCAAAGAGATTCCGGTGAAGGTCATCGACGTCGATCAAAAGCGTAAGCGTCTGGTCGTCTCGCATCGCCGCGCCGCGGAGCAAGAACGCCGTGCTGCACGTCAAGCGCTGCTCGCATCATTGCGCGTCGGCGAAGAGCGCACCGCGACCGTCGTTCGTATCGCCGACTTCGGCGCCTTCGTCGATCTCGGTGGTGTCGATGCGCTCGTGCCGATCGGCGAACTCGCCTTCGAGCGCTTAGAAAAACCAACCGATGCCGTGAATATCGGCGACAGCTTCCCGGTCAAAGTGTTGCGCATCGACGAAGGCGGCAAGAAGATCGCCGTCTCGCGCAAAGCCGCGCTCCCCGATCCATGGCGCGATCACTCGAACGTGCTCAAACACGGCACCGTTACGGAAGGTCACGTCGTCGCAAAAGAGCCGCGCCTGCAAGTCGAGATCGCACCGGGCGTGATCGGAAGCATCTCCGATCGCGAAGCGAACCCCGAAGAGTACGAAATCGGCGAGGCCATCGAAGTCACGGTCCGTTCCGTTGACTATCGAAACCGCCGCATCCGCCTGAGCACCACGCATTCGGCAAGCGCGTTCTCTTCTACATCGTTCGCGCCGCTCGGTAAAGAGTTGGGTGGCTAGCGGTTAAGTTAGTTGCGTTTTCGCGCGAGAAAATTAACCTTGTTGGGATGCGCGAATCGTGATGTTGGCGCGGGCGAATGCGTCTCGGATTCGGCGGGCGAAGGCGATTGCGTGCGGGCCGTCGCCGTGTAGGCAGATCGTTTGGGCGCGTTCTTGCTGGGCGAGCGCCAATGCTTGCTGGACGGCTTCTTCTTCGTCGTTGATGAGCGCGTTGGGACGCGAACGGGGGACGAGGGTGCCGTCGGGCTCGTAGCGGCGATCGGCGAATCCTTCGCCTGCGGTGCGTAGTCCGTGTGCGTGGGCGCTTTCTATCTGCGCGCCGCCCGCAAGGCCATAGATGATGAGTGACGTGGAGGCGTCGGCGACGGCGCGCGAAATTGCGTCGGCGACGGCGACGTCGCGCGCTGCCAGATTATAGAGCGCGCCGTGCGCCTTGACGTGATGCAGTATCGCGCCTTCTTCGCGCGCGACCGTTGCCAGCGTTTCGATCTGCGAACGGACGTCTTCGTAAATTTCATGCGGCGCGCGCTGCATGTCGATGCGGCCGAAGTTTTCTCGATCGGGAAACGACGGATGCGCGCCGATTGCTACGCCGTTGCGTTGCGCGAGACGAATCGTTTCGCGCATCGTCGCTTCATCGCCGGCGTGCGCACCGCATGCAATGTTCGCCGACGTCACGATGGTCATCAAGGCGTTGTCGTCGCCGCAGCCTTCACCGAGATCGGCGTTGAGATCGATTTCCCTCATCGTCCACTCCGTTCGAGCGCCAGGGCTCGAATTGCTTGCACGTACTGCCGCTGCGCTTCTGCTGCGCGGTGCGCGTCGTCAACGGTGACCGGTCGAAACCGCACGAGCTCGCCGGGGCGCCGCTGTGCGAGGAGCGGCAGATCGTTCTCGATGACGACGCCTACTTTCGGGTATCCGCCGGTTGTATGCGCGTCGGCGAGCAGCACGATCGGCTCGCCTGACGGCGGCACCTGGATGACGCCCGGAAACACACCGTGTGACGGCAACTGTTCGCCTACGTACTGTAGCGCGCCGCCGTGTAAACGGTATCCCATGCGGTTGCTTTGATATCCGACGCTCCATCGTTCTTCCCAGAGCTGCGTGCGCGATCGCTCGTCGAATCGTTCGATCTCGCCGCCGGCGATGGCGCGAAGCACCGTCACGCCGTCGGACTGCGCGCCGGCATGGAGATTGAGTTGCGGCGGTGCAATCGCAAACGAAGCGCCGGCCGGACATATCGCTGTCCCGATTGCAACGCGGTCGCCTTCGCGGAGCGTGCGACCGGCAAATCCGCCGAACGATGCAGCGACATCCGTCGTTCGCGATCCGAGTACGAGCGGAACGTCAATACCGCCGCTTACGGCTACATACGCGTACACACTGCGTGACGGGGGTCGTAGCTGCAACACGGACCCCTCGGGCGCCACATGCTTCGCCCAATTCGCGCAACGACGTCCGTTGAGCGCGGCATCGCAATCCGCGCCGGTAATCGCAAACGTGACCGTCGAGCCGAACCGGATCCGCGTGCCGCCGAGCATCACCTCGAGTCCCGCGCAATCCGGCGGGTTACACAACAACACGTTTGCGATATCGAACGCGAGAGCATCCGCGGGTCCGCACCATGGAATGCCTTCATGACGGTGTCCGAAGCGCCCGCGGTCGACGACGAGCATTTGCGCCGCCGCCTGCTCGACGATCAATTCCGTCACGCGTGCTCCCGAAAACGCACGCGGTCCCCGGCTGCGAAGAGCGCCTCGCTTCGCAATGGATCGAAGACGGTCGCATCGGTCCGCCCGATGATATGCCATCCGCCGGGTGAAGCAAAGGGGTAAATCGCCGTCTGATGGAGCGCGACGGCCACCGACCCGGCCGGAACAACTGCCCGGGGGACGTCGCGGCGCGGAAGATACAACCGCCGATCGAGATCGCCCAGATACGCAAAGCCGGGCTGAAAACCGAGAAAGTACACGACGTACTCAGTGGACGCGTGCAGTCGCACAACCTCGCGTTCACTCAACTGCGCCGCCGCCGCGACGCCGGCAAGGTCCGGACCGTCGGTGCCGCCGTAGCGAACCTCGATAACATGAGTTCGCGATCGCGCGCCGACCGGAACCGCCATATCCCACGCTTCGCGCAAGCGGCGCTCCAACGTATCGGGAGCGATCCGTTCGTCGTAGAGCAACGTCAAGTTATTCATCCCCGGTACGGATTCGCACACGCCGTCCAAGGCACGCGCAGCAGCGTGCAACCGCCATATCCGTTCCTGGTTTTCCAAACGCCGAGAACCATCGGCATGAACGACGAGCACGTTCGTGCCGAGGCGCCGAAATTTAGGGACGCCGAATTCGTTCATATGGAAGGCCATTCGCTGTACCGGATATGAACCACCGCTCTATGCCGTCTCAGGAAGATCCCGCCCTGACGCCGCCCGTTACCGAAATCGTCGTTGACGTGCCCGGCTGGCATCAAGTTCAGCCGCGCATTCCCGACACGCCGCAACGCCGTCAATTGGAAAGTCAGCGCAGCGTTCGCGAAATTGTTTTCGGCGTGCAAGACGGCATTCTCACAACGCTTGGAATCATTACCGGCGTCGGCGTCGCGGAAGGCGCCCGTAGCGCGGTGTTTATCAGCGGATTTCTCGCGCTGCTCGCAGGCGCGCTCTCGATGGGCGTCGGCGAATATCTGGGCGGCAAATCGGAACGCGAAGTGGTGCAGGCCACGATCGACATGGAAAAAGCCGAGATGGCAAGCGATCCGCAAGCCGAGTTCGCAGAACAAGTTGCGTACTATAAACTCAAAGGCTTCAGCGCGCAGGAAGCGCAGATGATCGTCACGCGCCTGACGCAACATCCCGACATCTACCTCTACGAAATGATGCGCGATGAGTTCGGCATCGATCCGCGCGTTGCCGAGGATACGAGTCTGCGCGCGCCGCTTGCAATGGGCGCTTCATACGCGGGCGGGTCGCTCTTGCCGATTCTCGCGTTCTTTCTGCCGATTTCGATGCTTGCGTCGACCGTTCTGTCGCTCGTGCTTGCCGTGCTCGGACTCTTTGGTGTCGGTGCGTACGCGGCGCGCACGAGCAATCGCAACCCGGTATCGAAGGGACTTGAAATCGTCGCGTACGGCTGCGGAGTCTTCGCGCTCTCGTATCTCGCGGGTCACTTCATTCCGCCGCTCTTCGGACACGCCCCGGTCGCCGTTGGCGGCTAAATTTCTTTCGTCGCTTCTCCACGTCGACTGGAAAGGGGTGGATCGCCCCTTTGCGGTGCGCTGCGCGATCGGCGTAACGCTCGGAATTCTCGCCGGGTTCGCGACGCGTCAACCGCTCTTTGCGGTGTCGTGCGGAACGGGTGCGCTGTGCACCGGATTCGCGTCGCTACAGGGCGTCTATTGGACGCGAGCGGCAACGATGATTGCCGTGGCGTTCGCGATGGCGATCTCGACATTCGTCGGAACGATGGCCGCCCATTCGACGATCGTCGAAATCGCATCCCTCGCGCTCTGGGGCGCCGGTTACGGGCTGATCGCATCGCTCGGCCCGCCGGCGTCCGCGGTGGGCGTCAATGCGACGATCGCGCTCGTGATATTCAGCAACTATCCGCTTCCGATGACGCAGTCGGCCGAGTGCGCGGCACTCGTGATCTTCGGCGGACTCATTCAAACGGCTCTGCTGGTTTTTAGCTGGCCGGTGCAACGGTATCCGGAAGAGCGAACCGCACTCGCGAACGCATTCTCGTCGCTGGCGTCCTACGCGCGATCGATCGACTGCGTGAATCCGACGCTGCCTCCTGCGTCATCACTTGCCGACGTCGCGGCGACGCTGTCCGATCCCCGCCCGTTCGGGCGTCGCGTCGCGTTTGCGGCATTTCAAACGCTGCTTGATGAAGCCGAACGCATCCGCTCGACGCTCGGCCGTATCGCGGCAACCTACTGCACGTCGTTCTTGCCTCAGCGCGATACAACGGCACGCGCCCTTACGGCGATCGCGACTGCACTTCAAAGTGGGCGACCGCCGAGCGACGAGCAATTGCGCGCAAACATCGAAATCGAAAGTCCTGACGAACAAGTGCGCGCGCTCTTCGGTCAGCTGCGCGCGATCTGGCGAAACGTGTCGATCCCGTTACGCTCGCGGTCGCTCGGCCACCCGTCGATCCCAAATGCCGACTGGTTCGACCTTGCCGAATCGCTCGCGATCCTTCATTCAAATCTTTCGGTCGACGCACCGTTCGGACGGCACGCAGTGCGCCTCGCCGTCACCCTTGCCGTGACGGGAACGCTCGCGCACGTTCTGCCGATTCAACGCGGCTATTGGATGACGCTTACGGCCGCGATCGTACTTCGCCCCGATTTCACGACGACGCTCTCGCGCGGCTTTGCGCGCATCCTCGGCACGCTGATCGGCGTGGCCGTCGCTACGGCCCTCGTCCTTGCGCTTCCGGACACGCCGCATGTGTTGCTCGCACTTGCGATTTTCTTTGCGGCCATCGGGTATTGGACGTTTCAATTGAACTACGGCCTGTATACCGTTACCGTCACGGCGTACGTTGTCTTCATCTTAGGACTCGTCGGAACGCCGGAACACGCGGCAGTGGTGAGCCGCGCCGTCTCGACGTTGATCGGCGGTGCGATTGCCATGTTCAGCTACGTCATCTGGCCGACGTGGGAAGCGCCGCATACGCGAAAACGTCTCCTCGATCTACTCGCCGCCGATCGCGCCTATACCCGCATACTCTTTGCAGGCTTGATCGATCCCACGTCACGCGACAACGCAAAACTTCACGACGAGCGCGCCCAAGTTTGGAGCACGCGCGCCAAGGCAGATGAATCGCTCGAGCGCATGTTGAGCGAACCAAAGGCAAACGACGATATTCCGCGGGAAACGGCGCTCGGCATCATGGCCGGCACGCAGCGTCTCGGCTTGGCAAATCTTACGCTGGCGACCGTGTATGAGTCACCGCAAACGCCCGCACTTGCGGAGTTGGCGCCCTTTGCCGTGCAAGTGGAAACAGCATTCGCGGCGATCGACGCACTTCTGCGCGGAGAGCGGGCGGTGCCCTCCGTGCATCTTCGCGATGCATACGTGCGCTTGCAAGAAGAACTGCAATGGCCGGAACGCGACGCGCTGCTGACCACGCTCGATATCATGGTCGACGCCGTGAACACGATGCGGGACCTGGCAAGCGGGCCCATGACGTAGTGGAAACGGAGCAGTCTACTAGAGCCTTTGGACCCCATGACGTTTGTGCAGCATTGGGTACGCTAAAGACGTGGACATCGACCTCGAACTCGCCAAAGCAAGCTTCCTGATCGCGCATGCCGACGACGCCTTTCAACGGTACCCGCAGGGCAGCATTCAGCGCGTCGCGTGGGAAAATTTGAAAGCGCACGTCGCCGCCTGGCGCGCGCAGCAGTTCGCACCGGATCCGACCGTGCGGGTTGCGCAAGTCCACGATCTGCGCAAGCAGTTCGACAACGTCAAGGCGTTACTCGCCGAAGCGGGGTTGATCGGCCGCTAGCCAGAAGCCTCGGTGCCGTGTCGCAGTACGTCTATTCTATGTATCGCGTCGGCAAGGTCGTTCCGCCGAAGCGTCAGATCCTCAAAGATATCTCGCTCAGTTTCTTCCCTGGTGCAAAAATCGGCATCCTCGGCCTCAACGGCGCGGGGAAGTCGTCGTTGTTGCGCATCATGGCGGGCGTCGATGCCGAATTCGACGGTGAAGCGGCGCCGGCACCAAATCTAACGATCGGCTTTCTCGAACAAGAGCCGAAACTCAATCCGGACAAAACCGTGCGCGAAACTGTCGAGGAAGGGTTGGGCGAACTGATTGAGGCGCGTAACCGTCTCGACGCGCTCTACGCCGAATACGCGAATCCCGATGCCGATTTCGATAAGCTCGCCGAAGAGCAGTCGCGGCTCGAAGCCATTATTGCATCGGCCGGCGACGATCTCGATCAGCAACTGGAAATCGCCGCGGATGCGTTGCGTCTGCCGTCCTGGGATGCAAAAATTGGTCCGCTCTCCGGCGGTGAAAAGCGCCGCGTGGCGCTGTGCCGTCTGTTGCTCTCGAAGCCCGATATGCTGTTGCTCGACGAGCCGACGAATCACCTCGACGCGGAAAGCGTCGAGTGGCTGGAACAATATTTGCAACGCTTTCCGGGCACCGTCGTTGCCGTCACGCACGACCGGTACTTCCTCGATAATGCGGCGGAGTGGATTCTCGAACTCGATAGAGGTCGTGGTATTCCTTGGAAGGGCAACTACAGCTCGTGGCTCGATCAAAAAGAAGAGCGTCTGAAACAAGAAGAGTCGGCAGAATCAGCGCGCCAAAAGGCGATCAAACGCGAACTCGAGTGGGTGCGCCAAGGCACGAAAGGCCGTCAATCAAAGAGCAAGAGCCGCATCGCGCGTTTTGAAGAGCTCTCCAGTTTCGAATACCAGCGCCGCAACGAAACGCAAGAAATCTTTATCCCGGTGGCCGAGCGTCTCGGCGACAAAGTCGTCGAATTCAAGAACGTTCGCAAAGCCTTCGGAGACCGGTTGCTGATGGACGACGTGAGTTTCGTTATCCCCGCAGGCGCAATCGTCGGTATCATCGGACCCAACGGCGCCGGTAAAACGACGATGTTCCGGATGATCGCGGGCAAAGAAAAGCCGGATGCCGGGGAGATCGTGATCGGACCGAGCGTGAAACTTGCGACGGTCGATCAGAGCCGCGAATCGCTCGACAATGCGAAGACCGTGTGGGAAGACGTGAGCGGCGGCCTCGATATTCTGCAAGTTGGAAAATTCGAAATGCCGTCGCGCGCATATCTCGGACGCTTCAACTTCAAAGGCGCAGATCAGCAAAAGCCGGTCGGCTCGCTTTCGGGCGGCGAACGCGGACGTCTTCATCTTGCCAAGACGCTCGTAACGGGCGCGAACGTGCTGCTGCTGGACGAACCGTCGAACGATCTCGACGTCGAAACGCTGCGCGCACTCGAAGATGCACTTGCGGAATTTGCCGGCACGGTGATGGTGATCAGTCACGATCGCTGGTTCCTCGACCGGATCGCCACGCACATCCTCGCCTTCGAAGGCGACAGCCAGGTCTATCTTTTCGAAGGTAACTATCAAGAATACGAAGCGGACAAAATCAAACGGCTCGGTGAAGAAGCCGCCCGCCCGAAGCGGATCCGCTACCGTCCGCTGACGCTCAGTTAGTGCGTCTGACGAACCGCCGCTGCGGGCGCGTCAGCAGCTCGCGGCTGCGGTTCAGGACCGAGCTCAATTGATGTAACGGGCGACGCACCTCATGCGCGAAGATCGCGTGCGACCAACCGAAGACGTCGGGCCGGCGCAAGATGTCGATTGCGAGTTCGCGGGGTACGGCAAGCGTTAACCCCCGGTCGGTACACCGGTCGAGAAAGCTGCTGAGCGATTCCCTTGGCTGCTCGTGGATCGGACCTTCGAACGAGGAGTGGGCATATTCCAGGTAAAGGCGCGCAAAAAGGAGGCGCTGCTCTTCCGTAATGTCATAACCGAACAGCCATTGCGGAGCCGGCATCGCCGTGATTTCGAGCGTGGCGTCCATAGTAGACCTCGACTATAGCTGGGTCGTCGCGGCTAAGGTATTCGTTATCACTCCCGGTCCGACCATTCTAGCGCATAGCCGCGAAAAGAGGGAGCCCCCAGCAACTAAGCGCCCTCCGAAAGTATGTTCGGAGGGCACTGCACGTCGATCAGTACTGGGTAAAAAAGATCACCCTCGGCAATTGCGATGCCGGGACGAAGGTACCGACCTCGATCCAGATCGCCTCGTGCGAATAGATCGGAATCGACTGCGGCGAGGTTCCGGTGTACTGGTTGTACGCACCGCCATGGGTGTTCCCGAGGTTCGTCGTGGCATAGAAGACGTGTACGGGACCGGCGAAATTCGCGAACCCGCTCGACGTGAGCGGCTGACCCCAAACGTGGAGCACGTTGCCGAGCGTGAAGAGCGAGTCGCTGTACGGCGTCTTTGACGTCAGGGATGGCGATTCCATATGGATATATCCGCTCGCGTCGTGCGTGTGGATTTGATAGAAGCACTTCGCCGACGAATAGAAGCCCGGACTGCTCGTCGGGCCGGGTTGCACCATACCGATCGTCGGCGGGATTGCAACATGCTTCCCGTTGAGCATAACGCCGAGAAACGCGTGCACGTGGTACGTGCGATCGGAGGGACTCCCGTCATACATATTCCCGCAAGGGATGCCGTCCACGGGCTTTCCGGTGCCTCCGGCCGACGAGTCACCCGTTGCAGGCTTGAACTGGCCCGGTTCACCGTCCTGTTGGCCTTGCCCGAGAACGATAGGCGTGGGTGTCGGCTGCGGGGTTGTTGCAGCAGCTATGCGCGCCGCGGCGCCTTGCTGCAGTTGCGGCGTCGAAGGCAACGTACTTGAAGATCCGCCGTTTACTCCGCGACCGGAGCACGCGGCGACGATGCAGAGAACGGCGAGCACAGTACATCTACGGGCCATCATAACGAGCATATGGTATCCAAGAGGGTACGCGAGCACCGAGGGCCGGTAGTCCTAATTAAGGACGTTTTTATCCGGGCAAGGCGGCATGTTCGCAACCCCTTGTTAGGTCTTTCCCTTGTCAAGAATGGGGACATTCGCTCTAATGGCGTTGGCCTGGTTTCCTGACGCACGCTTCCATGCTCATCGGCTAGGCTTGTCGCATGGAACGCCTTACCAGTGTCATCGTTCCTGCCTTTAATGAAGCAAACGATTTTGAGTTTCGTCTTGCGCGTCTAAGCGCGCATCTGGACGAACGTTTCGGTGAACGGTACGAACTCATCGTTGTTGACGACGGCAGTACGGATGAAACGTCCGACGTTTTGCGTCGCATGCACGCGTCGTACCCGCGATTGCTCGTCGAAGAACACCGCGAAAATCTCGGCATGAATGCGGCGATCCGCAGCGGCATTGCGATGTCGCGCGGAGATCGTCTCGTCATCCTGGATGCGGATCTGACCTACGCGCCCGAGATCACATCGTCACTCGTCGAACGTATCGACGCCGGCGCCGACATCGCGCTCGCATCACCGTACATGACGGGCGGAAAAACGGTCGCCGTACCGTTTTCGCGCCGCGTCTTCAGCGTGTGCGCGAACAAGTTTCTCTCACTCGCCGTGCGCGGACGCATCGCGACGCTGACGTCGATGGTTCGGGCGTATGACGCGCCGTTCGCGCGCCGGATGATGGGAAACGGCGCATTCACAGAGAGCACCTTCGGCGTGCTGCTCGAAGCCTATCGCGAAAACGCAACGATCGTAGAAATACCCGCAACGCTCGACTGGTCGGCGCAACCGCGCGAACGCGCGCGCCGCATGCATTGGCGCCGCATCATCACGCATTCATGGAACGTCATACGTGCGGGCATCCGCACGCGACCGTTGCTCCTGGCCGCATTACCAGGCTTGATTCCCGGTCTTCTTCCTTTCGTCACGCTCGTAGCGCTCGGCGCACACGCATCTGCCCCTCGGCTTGCGCAAATCGTCGTCGCAACGATCGCCATCCAATACGCAAGTCTCGGACTTCTTAGCTTCCAACTCGGAGATTTCATAAGGAGACTCTATGCACATCGCTCCAGCACCGCAGCTTCAGCTTCCGAACGATCAGGACGCGTCCGGGCGTAGCTTCGGCGCGGAAGAGACCGCCGCGCTCGATGCCGTGCTCGCGTCGGGAACGTTGACCAGCACCAAAGGCGCGTATGTTCGTTTCTTAGAACGCGACGTTGCCCGGCTTTTCGGCGTCCGCTACGCCTATGCGTGCGCATCGGGCAGCGCAGCCGTGCACACCGCTATTGCGGCGCTCGACCTGGAACCCGGCGACGAAGTGGTAACGACGCCGATCACCGACATGGGCGCACTCACGCCGATTCTGTACCAAGCAGCGATTCCGGTGTTCGCCGACGTCGATCCGAAGACATACAACGTTACCGCTGCATCGATCGAACGCGTGCTTTCCGAACGAACGAAGGCAATCGTCGTCACGCACCTCTTCGGAAATCCGGCCGAAATGGCGGAGATATTGGCGCTGGCCGATGCGCGCGGCATTCCCGTCATCGAAGATGCAGCGCAGGCCTTCGGCGCCACCTACTGCGGCAAACCGGCCGGCACGCTCGGCCGCATCGGCTGTTTTAGCCTTCAGCAAGGAAAACATATCACGTGCGGTGAGGGCGGTATCGTCGTCACCAATGACGAGGCGCTCGCGCGGCGCATGTATCTCTTCATCAACAAGGCGTGGGGTTACGGCGATCCCAATCCGGACCACTACTTCCTCGCGCTCAATTACCGCCTTTCGGAACTGCAAGGCGCCGTTGCCTATGCGCAACTACAGAAGCTCGACGATCACGTCGCCATTCGCCGCGAACGCGCACGGCAACTCACGGACGCCCTGAGCGGAATCGAGGGTATCGAACCACCGGTTCACAGCGATCGGGTGGAACATTCCTATTGGAAGTATGCGATTCGCGTCGATCCGCAGATCTATCCCGGCGGCCCGCATGCCTTCGCAAAAGCGCTCAAAGATGCCAACGTGTCGTCGGTGCCGCGCTACATTCAGAAGCCCGCGTTTATGTGCGAGGTATTTCAAGCCCGGCGCACGTTCGGAACGAGTTCATTCCCGTTTACGCTTGCGAGACCGGCAGCGCTCGATTACCGGATGGAATCGTTCCCGGGAACAGCGGAGGCGCTCGCGCACGTTCTCGTACTGCCGATCAACGAGCGCTACACCTACGAGCATATCGTCTACGTCGCATCGGCAATCGCCGATGCGGCGCAGCGTCTGCGGAGCGAGACGTGAATCCCCCCGTACGTCTCGGCCTCATCGGCGCGGGCGCGATCGCGGCAACCCATGCGGATGCCGCCTCGCGCAGTAACGCGATCGTTCTCCGCGCCGTCTGCGACTCCGACGTCGAGCGCGCTGCGACGCTCGGCGCTCGCGTCGGAGCCGCATGTTACGGATCGGTAATGGCGATGCTCGACACCGAGCAACTCGACGGCGTCGTTATTGCGACGCCGCCGAACACCCACGCATCGCTCACGCGCTACGCCGCAAGCCGCGGCGTCCACGTCCTCTGCGAAAAGCCATTCGCGCCGAGCATCGATGCGGCACTCTCGATGATCGAAGCTGCTCGCGCGAACCGCACGATCGTCACGATGGCAAGCAAATTTCGTTTCGTGGCGGATATTCGCCGGGCCCAGGAGATGATGGCGAACAACGGCACGGGCGAACTGTTGATGATCGAAAACGCGTTCACGAGCAGCGTCATGATGGGCAATCGTTGGAACAGCGATCCGGCGGTCTCCGGCGGCGGCGTCATTATCGACAACGGAACGCACGCCGTCGACATCTTCCGCTTCCTCGCGGGACCCCTCACGAATGTTTCGGCAAGCGAATACCGGCGCTACCAGAAACTCGGCGTCGAGGATACGGCGATGCTCTTCGCGCGGTGTGCAAACGGCGCCGTCGCGACGAGCGATCTTTCGTGGACGATCGACAAACGGTCGCCGTATTATCTGCGGCTACACTGCGAAAACGCGACGATCGAGCTCGGATGGAAGCATTCTCGCGTTCAGTACAAGGGCGACGCGGACTGGACGACATTCGGTTCGGGCTATTCCAAACTAGACGCCTTCGTAGGACTGCTCGAAAACTTCGCCGACGCGACAGCCGGACGCTCACGCGCTGCCGTCTCGGAAGAAGACGCCCTTGCGAGCGTCATCGCGATCGACGAGGCGTACCGCTCGCTCGACATAAGGAAGGTCGCATGGGCGTAAGCGCTGGGCCTCGGGTGCGGGTCCATCCGACGGCGATGCTGGAAAACAACGTCCGCATCGGCAACGGCACCTCGATCTGGGACAACGTTCATATCCGATTCGATACGACGATCGGCGATGAGTGCATCATCGGAGAAAAAACCTACATCGCTTACGGCGTCCGAATCGGCAACCGTTGCAAACTGAACGCGAACGTCTACGTTTGTACCGCCGTGACGCTCGAAGACGGCGTCATGGTAAGCGCGGGCACCGTCTTCACCAACGACCGCTTTCCTCGCGCGACGACGCCCGATCTGCGCTCGCTGCGATCGAGCGACCCCGATGAAGAGACGTTGCCGACCCTCGTTCGCGAAGGAGCCACGATCGGTGCAAACTGCACGATCGGAAACGACTTGGTGATCGGACGCTTTGCGATGATCGGCATGGGTTCGGTCGTCACCAAAACCGTGCCCGATTTTCATCTCGTCGTCGGAAACCCCGCTCGGGTCGTGGGATACGTCTGCCGGTGCGGCCATCTGCTCGACAGCGCGTTCGCATGCACGTCGTGCGGTTCGCCGTACTACATGCACGACGGCACGATCGTCGAGAGCGCCGTCGCATGACGCGCTGCGCCATCGTCGGCGGCGGAATACTTGGAATGACGCTCGCACTCCGCATGGCTCGCTGCGGCTGGGCAGTCACGCTCTACGAACAAAACCCGGAACTCGGCGGTCTTGCGGCGCCATGGCGCATCGGCGGCATCACGTGGGACCGCCACTATCACGTCATGCTTCGATCCGACACGGCATTGCTCGCCCTGCTCGCCGAACTGGGGCTCGAGCGCGACGTCGTATGGGCGCGCGCGCGAACAAACTTCTTCATCGACGGCAGCATGCATCCGTTCACGTCGACACTCGACCAGCTGCGTTTCCCGGCGATAGGTATGGTCGATAAAGCGCGTCTCGCCCTCATGGTGCGACGGGCGCAGCGACGAAAAGATTGGCGCGAACTCGAGAACGTCGACGTCGAGACGTGGTTGCGGCACGAATGCGGCGACCACGTCTTCGAACGTATATGGCTTCCATTGCTCCTTGCGAAACTCGGAAGCGCCTACCACCGATCGAATGCCGCGTTCATTTGGGCAACGATTCAACGCTTGTACGTAGCCGCGCAACACGGCCGCGCGCAGCAATTCGGTTACGTGCAGGGCGGATACCGCCGCATCATCGAGGCACTTTCCGCCGCGCTCGTGCACGAAGGCGTTCGCGTTCGCGCCGCTACCGCGATCCAAGACGTACGCAGCGAGAAAGAAGCATTTGCGGTCGAAACGATCGAGGGCTCACGCACGTACGACCGCGTCATCATGACGCAGCCTGCTCCGGCGATCGCTCGCGTCGCAAGCGCCCTCTCGGGCGAAGAACGCGACCGGCTGCGCTCGATTGAGTACCAAGGCGCCGTTTGCGCCTCGGTCCTTCTCGACCGGCGGCTCGGCGATTCGTACATCACAAATATCGCGGACCCGGAAATTCCGTTTACCGCGGCGATCGAAATGAGTGCGCTCGTCGATCCGGAAGCCTTTGGTCACCGGCATCTCGTCTATTTGCCGCGTTACTGCACGCCGCGCGACCCGTTCTTCGTTCTCGGAGACGCGGAGATGCGGCTGCAATCCATGATTGCGTTGCGGCGCATGTATCCGGGCTTCAAGGCTGAGGATATCCGCGCGTTTCGCGTCTCGCGCGTGCCGGCCGTGTTCGCACTTCCCGTCGTCGGCTATTCGGGACAAGTTCCCGGATTCATGACGTCGTGCCCCGGATTATACATTGCTACCTCCGCGCAGATCGTGAACGGAACGCTCAACGTCAACGAGACGCTCGTGCTCGCGCGTCAAGCCGCAGAAGCCATCGCGCGCGACGCGCGCTTTACGAGCGGAGGCATTCGTGAAACCGCGCGCTAGTCTTTCGCTCGACCTCGACAATCTGTGGTCGTATCTCAAAGTTCACGGCGATGCGGCGTGGTCGTCGTATCCGACGTATCTCGCGCATGCCGTCCCGCGGATTCTCGACGTGCTCTCGCTCGCCGGACTGCGCATTACCGTGTTCGTCGTCGGTGCCGACGCGGCGCGAGCGGAGAATCGTGAAGCGCTTCGCGCCATTGCCGGCGCGAACCATGAGATCGGCAATCACTCGTTCAATCACGAGCCGTGGATTGCTTCATCGAGCGAGACCGAGGCGTACGAGGAACTCCTTCGCGCGCACGACGCGATCTTCGAAGCGACGGGGCGCGAACCGCGCGGCTTTCGCGGTCCGGGTTTTGCGTGCTCCGAACCCCTACTCTCCGCGCTCGCGCGATTGAACTACGCCTACGATGCATCCCGGCTGCCGACTTTCATCGGTCCGCTTGCGCGGTGGTACTATTTCCGCAACAGCTCGCTTACTGCGGAGCAACGCCAAGAGCGTCGCGCGCTCTTCGGCGCGTGGCATGACGTTCTCGCGAAGAACCGGCCGCACGTCGTGCGCACGTCTCGCGGCAAACTCATCGAGATTCCCGTAACGACGATGCCCGGCGCGCGCGTTCCGATTCACTTCAGTTATTTACACTACATCAGCAGGCGCTCGCGCAAAGCCGCGGAGCGGTATTTCGCCGGCGCGCTGAGCCTTTGCCGCTTGACGGGAACGCCGCCGTCGCTCTTGCTTCATCCCCTCGACGTGCTCGGGTACGATGACGCGCCGGAACTTCGCTTCTTTCCCGGAATGGACGCGCCCGGCGGCGAGAAGGTCGAACTTACGCTGGGCTTTTTGCAGATGCTGAAAGCACGTTACGACGTAACACCAATGGAGATCTCAGCATGCGCGTAATTGTGTTCGGCGCAATCGTCGTGCTTTTTACATCGGTGCTCGGCTGGTACAACATGCGCGACAAACCGGCGTGGGCATTCGACGGATACGTCTACGGAATCAGGGCGCAAGTCGATGCCGGAGTTCCGTATGCGATCGCGCTGCATGACGCGCGTGAAATCTACCGGACGAAACCGGCGATGCAACCCGCGAAAGCACGCGCGTCGCTGAATTCCGAGACGCCGCTTTGGTGGAACCTCTTTGCGGTTCGCGCGCTGTATCCGGCAGTCGCGTCACTCTTGTGGCGGTTCGCAGGGTTCCAATCGCTCTTCTATCTCTCGCTTGGGGCCTACGTTGCGGCTGCAGCGCTTCTTTACACGCTCTTCCTTCGATTTTCGACGCCGGCCGTGGCGGCGGTCGTAGCGCTCTTCTGTATCCTCAACCCCGAGACGCAGCTGATCGGACGCAGCGACTTGACCGACATGCCGGCATTTGCACTGCTTGCCGGAGCGTTGCTCGCGGCGATGCGATACGCAGAACGAGGCCGTTCCATCGATCTTGCCTGGTTCGCGATCGTTGCAGCGATGTTATCGTTCACCCGTCCGGTTCCATATGATTTAGCGTGCGCAGCGTTACCGCTGCTCGTCGCGGGCGTGTGGCGGCGGGGTATCGACTTGATTGGGATTTCTCTTGCGCTCACGATCGCCGTCGCGTTCGTGATGCACCTCACGCGAGCCGAAGTTCCGCCGGTCGACCATTTCGGACGCGCGGTCTTCGTTACGTTGTGGGTGAGCCTCGTTTCCCTCGTCGCTCATGCCGCGGCGCCGTTAGCTGCAATCGCGCTCTACGCGATGCGCCGGCGCGCCGACGTATTGATCTGCGGCGGCATGCTCGCATCGATCGTTCTAACGATCCTCGCCGACCCATATCCTACCGACGTCATGCGCGTCGTCGTCCTGCCCTCATTGATTCCGCTCGGCTGCGGTTTCGCAATCGCGGCACAAGCAGCGCTCGCAGCGGGAAGGGCCTATCGCAACAGCGACGCTATAGTACGCGAATGGTCCGGCTCGGAATCGATCTTGGCGGCACCAAGACAGAAATCATCGCACTTGGCGTAGAGAACGAACCCCTGCTTCGACGGCGCGTTCCGACGCCGCGCGGCAATTATGAAGCCACGGTCGCGACGATCGCGCAGCTCGTGCACGATGCCGATCGCGAACTCGGGACGCGCGGCAGCGTCGGGATCGGAACGCCGGGCGCGCCGTCCCTGGCCGACGGACGCATCAAAAATGCAAACAGTACGTGGCTGCTTGGGCAACCGCTACGCGACGACATAGAAGCTGCGCTGGGACGCGCGATACGCATGACAAATGATGCAAACGCGTTCACCCTTTCCGAAGCGACCGACGGTGCCGCGTCGAACGCG
The DNA here is from genome assembly GCA_019232905.1 of Vulcanimicrobiota bacterium. GTDB lineage: Bacteria > Vulcanimicrobiota > Vulcanimicrobiia > Vulcanimicrobiales > Vulcanimicrobiaceae > JAMXLG01. Next base: position 15,012 of record JAFANA010000026.1, on the reverse strand, counting down.
CGCTTCGTGTTCGGCGTTATTCTCGGTACCGGCGTCGGAGGCGGGATCGCAGTAAACCGTCACATTCACGAGGGTCACAACCTGATTGCCGGCGAGTGGGGACACGTCGCGCTGCCGTGGCGGAGACCGGACGAGATTCCGGGGCCTGCCTGCTATTGCGGAAAGTACGGCTGTATCGAAACCTTTTTATCGGGTCCGGCGCTCGAACGAGATGGGTCGATCGAGCGGTATGAAGAGCGGCTCGCACGCGCACTAGCGATGATCGTCAACATTATGGATCCCGATGCGATCGTTTTAGGCGGCGGCGTTTCGAACATCACGCAACTCTACGAAGCGGTGCCGGCATTGATGCGAGGATACGTTTTTTCGGATACGTTCTCTACACCGATCGTTCGCGCGATCCACGGGGACTCGAGCGGCGTGCGAGGTGCCGCGATGCTTTGGGAAGAGTAAGTGCTATGCAGGCTATAGTCGTCGAACACTTGGGGGAAGAGGGCTCGCTTCGCGAGATTCCGGTTCCGCAACCCGGCCCGGATGAAATTCTCGTGCGCGTCACGGCTGCGGGGGTCAATCCGGTCGATTGGAAAATCCGCGACGGCGCGCGAAAGCCGCTGCCGTTCGTTCTCGGTCAGGATTTTGCCGGCGTCGTGTCGGCGGCCGGCGCGAATGTAAACGCTTACAAACAAGGCGACCGTATTTTCGGCATCGCTCGAAAACACGGCGCTTACGCGCAGTTCACACTCGTTCCGCAAAACTCACACGGCGAACCTATCGCTCATATTCCAGCGGACGTCGGCGACGCTGATGCGGCCGCGCTTCCCACTGCCGGGCTCACCGCACTCGCGGCGCTTGACATGATGCAGTTGCATGAAGGCCAGACGCTCGTCATTTTCGGCGTCACAGGCGGCGTCGGAAGCTTTGCAGCGCAGATTGCTAAATCGCGCGGTGCGCGCGTCATCGGTACCTCGCACTCGGGCCATGAGAACGACGCGCGTGAACTTGGCGTCGACGACTTCATCGCCTACGACAAGCAGCCGCCGGTGGATGCCGTGAAGCGGTTCTTGCCGGACGGTGCCGATGCCGTGCTCGATGTAGTTGACGACGGCACGACGATACAATCGATTCAGTCGATCATCCGCCCCGGCGGTTGGATCATCTCGACGATCGGCGCGCTCGACGTCGAGCGCTTCAAAAAGCAAGGCTTCAGGGCATCGAATATCGTGATGAACGAAACGCCCGAATCCTCACACGACGGACTCCGTCAACTCGCGCGTATGGTCGAACAAGGAACGGTCCGCGTCGTGATTGCTGCTGAACGGGATTTACGCGAAGCCGCGCAGGCGTTGCAACAAAGTAAAAGCGGCGGCATCACGGGGAAACTCGTACTGACAGTGGAGTCCGGGACAATATAGTTCCTGCCTGAAGGTGCGGCTTAGCAAGCGGCACGTTGCCCGTCGAACTTCGGCGCGCTTTACGACAAGCTGTCGTAATTAAAACACGTCTGTCTCTACACTGACGACTTGTAAGAGCCGTTAACTAAAGAGTGACGGAACAGCTCACGCACCGGCGTAATTTTTTATTGCTCTGGAGCGGTCAATCTATCTCGCAGCTCGGCGGACAACTCAGCATCTTCGCTCTTCCCACCATCGCGATTCTCGTGTTGCACGCGAAGGCAAGCCAAGTCGCGGCGTTGCAGAGTCTGGAATTCAGCGTGGTCGCCTTGCTTGCGATTTTCGTCGGCGTCGTCGTCGACCGTTTCAAGCGGCGGCCGCTGATGATGGCAGCCAACGTGGTGCGCATTCTCTCCATCGGCTCGCTGCCGTTTGCATTCTTTTTTCACCGGCTTTCGCTTGGGCAATTCTTCGTAGTAGCAGCGATTACAGCCGCGGCCAACGTCATCTTCGATACGGCCTATGGTGCGTTCGCGCCCGTGCTCATCGGCCGTAAAGATTTCGGTAAAGCCAATGCAAAGATGACGATGACGGCATCCGCTGCTGAAGCAATCGGAAACAGCAGTTCCGGCGCAATCGTTCAGTTCGTCGGCGCACCGCTCGCGCTTGTGCTGAATTGCGTGACGTACGTTATTTCTTGCTTTTCGCTCGCGCGTTTGAACGTGGAAGAACGCGTCTGTCCGACGGCTTCGAACGACCGCGCCGTGCGGCAGTTCATGAACGAATTCTGCGAAGGCGCACGGCTGGTCTGGAACAATAAAGCGCTACGGTCGATCGGATTGACGAGTGCAACCGCATATTACAGCGGGTCTATGGTAACGACGGTCTTCGCAATCTACGCGTACCGAGTGCTCCACCTTTCGCCGGTCACGTTCGGCCTACTCATGGGCTTTGCGAACGTCGGCTTGTTCGGGGGTGCGGTCGCGAAGCCGCTCGCCGCGCGCCTCGGACCCCGTACGACCCTGGCCTGCGCGACAGCGCTTTCGGGAATCGCGAAGCTGACGTTTCTTATCACGCCTGTCCCCATCGTCTCTCTCGTCGTCGGACGCGTCCTGCTTTCACTGACTGGGCCGATCTTCAATATCGTGGACCAAGAAGTGCGCGTGCTCACCGTAAGCGATTCGATGATGGGACGCATGAACGCCACGATGCGTACGATCATTTGGGGCGCGCTGCCGCTCGGCTCGCTGACCGGCGGATTTCTCGCAGACGCGGCCGGCATTCAAGTTACCATGCTTCTTGGTGGATTGATCGGCGTGCTCTCGGCCGCTTGGATGACGGTTTGCCCGGCGATTCCGCAGTACGAGCGAGTGGGTACACGCAAAGCATGGCGGATCAACAACCGGCGCCGTCGTTTGGCAACAATCCCCTCTTCGACGGCCTCGTTCGTGTTACGCAAGACCAGCCGATTCTCAACGAGCTTGCGGGCGCCGTTCAGCCGGCGATCAAACGGGCGCTCAACGGCCCGCGTTCGTTAAAAAACTTTCTTCACGGCGTTTGGGTCGGACATCCGCTCCACCCGGTGCTCACCGATCTGCCGATCGGAGCATGGACGATGGCGTCCATCTTTGACGCGCTGTATTTGGTCGACAAGCGCACCGACACCGCACGTGCGGCGGACATCTGTATCAATACCGGAATCATCGGCGCGCTCGGCGCAGCTCTTACTGGACTAGCAGATTGGAGTGAGACGTACGGCCGCCCCGCGCGCGTCGGAGTCGTGCACGCGACATCGAATACCATTGCCCTCTCGCTCTACACGACCTCCTTCTTCTTGCGCCGCCGTCGTCGCAGCGCGGGAATGCTCGCATCGCTTGCAGGCTACGCGTTTGCGACAATCGGCGCGGGACTCGGCGGTCATCTCGTGTTCGCGGAAAACCAAGGCGTCAATCACGCCGCAGCGGAGGATCTGCCGACGGAATGGATTCGTCTGCTGCCGATGGACGAACTCATGGACGGAACGCCGCATCGCGCGAAAGTGAAAGAGCGCGACATCGTCCTCGTGCGCAATGCCGGCAAGACATACGCACTGCTCGATTCGTGCGCGCACCTCGGCGGCCCGCTCCACAAAGGCACGGCGGATGATTGCAGCATTACGTGCCCGTGGCACGGTTCGCGCTTCTCGCTCATCGACGGACGCGTGCTCGACGGACCGGCAACCTCGAATCAACCAACATTTGAAACGCGCGTCATCGACGGCTACGTCGAAGTACGGGCATTCTCAGCAGAAGCACCATAGCCCGCTGTGTCATCCCGAGCGAAGTGAGCGAAGCGAACGCAGTCGAAGTCGCAATGAGCGATTGAATTGAGCCGATCCTTCGACTCCGCTGCGCTCCGCTCAGGATGACACGCGTTAGTGTTCTCGTCCGGCCTCGTCGAGCATTGGCTGAAGTAGCCGATCTGGTCGAGTTGTTTCGCGTAGGTGTATATCGCGTCCGACTGCGCTTGCGTGGGGCCGGCCCCAGCGTGACTTCGCCGTGGGCCCCGGTTGATAGCCGCGTTTAGTTGCCGGGTAAGCTATTGCCGCTATGAGTATTCTTTTGGAAATGCCACGCCCCGATCCGGGTCCCGTTTCGCCGAATCCGCCCAACCCCGCACCCGGTGAACCGACGATTCCGGAGAACGAGCCGATCGACCCCATCACCGATCCGATGGAAGAGGACGACCCGGTGTTCCCCGGACCCGGCGCGTAACGGTCGTTACGGCGTCATTGTTTTCGGGACGGGGACGTCGTCGTATCCGGCCGATTTAAGTTTCGCGTTGAGCGCGGGAAGCGTTCCGACATAGTCGTTGAACGCCTTTGCATCCTGCGCGAATTCGGCATCAGTGCGACGTTCGACGTCGGTTGCGGCCGGCGTGACGATACCCGTACCGGCAATTTGCTGCAGATCCTCGCGCACTTTGCCGGGACGTTGAATGAAATCCTCAAAGCCCTGGTAGTTTGCCGTCAGTTGATCTTGCAGACTTTGGCGATTCTGCAGCGCGGAGTCAATCTCTGCGACGGTCGCCGTGTCGTTCTTCGCTTGCGCGCTGGACTTCGCTTTTTCGAGCGATGTCTTCACGTCATCGAGTGAGTTAAGCGAGACGTCGAGCGCGGAGAACTTCTCGTTCACCCGCATAGAGTAGTTGTATGACGCAACGAGTTCGGCTTGCGTGAACTTCGTGTCGGGATCGGCTTTCACGATGAAGCGTCCGGTGAACGTCTTTCCGTCGACCGTCATGCGATAGCCGTAGTATCCCGGCGGAATGGTTGCGCCGGTCTGCGGTCCTTTGAAAAATTTTCCGGCACCGTTCCACTTGACGGGTCCGTCGGTTCCGAAGTTCCAGGTGTACGTCTGCAACCCGGCGTCGTTCGCAATCGCAGGCTGCGGCGATGCATCCGGTGCCGGCGGGGGCCCGAAGAGCGGCGGCTCTTTCATCCCTTGGATCGTGCGGATTACACGGCCGCGATCGTCGAGAATCTGAAGCGTCGGCGGTTTCGCACCCGGCTTGGGCTGATAGTAATAGAACGTCGCACCATAATCGGGATTTTGTCCCGCATAGTCGGTGTAAATGCCCTCGTCGTCACCATGCAGGTTGTAGAGGTACGACGTGCGCGGGGAAACGACGAACGGTTGGTCCGGTTTCGAGCATCCCATCATCTGCAGCGGACGCAAGTCATCCATCACGTAGAGCGCCCGCCCGTGTGTCGCTACGACCATGTCATCCCATTGCGGCTGATACCGGATATCGCGGACGGACGCCGTCGGCAAGTCGTTCTTGAAGTCGTGCCAGCTTGCGCCGTTGTCGCACGAGATAAAGAACCCGGTCTCGGTTCCCGCGTACACGATGTTGGCGTTGTGCAGATCTTGACGAACGGAACGCGCGTACCATGCATCGCTTGGCATACGCGTCCCAATGTCGGTCCATGTCTTCCCGAAGTTGTTTGAAACGAGCAGATACGGTTTGTAGTCACCAAGTAAGTGACGGTCGATGCTGACGTACACGGTACCGTCGCGGATCGTTGACGGAGCAACGGTTTCAACCGCGCCATGATCCGGAACGCTCTTCGGCGTAACGTTGTGCCACTGTTTTCCGCCGTCAAGCGTGTACTGCACTTGCCCGTCGTCCGTGCCCACCCAGATCTCGCCCTTACGCAACGTCGATCCTTCGATATCCAGAATCGTGTTGTAGTTTTCAGCGCTCGAGACGTCGTGCGTGATCGGGCCGCCCGGCGGCGCTTGATGATTCTTCTCGTTGAGCGTGAGGTCGGGGCTGATTACCGTCCAATGACGCCCGCGATCGATCGTTTGAAAAACGACATTGCCGCCGGCCCAGGCGATGTGGCCGTCCCACGGAGCAAAAGCGATCGGGGAATCCCAGTTAAAACGATACTTTGATTGACGAAGATCGAACTGTTGGCCGGTAAGCGCAACGTAGGGCTGCGCTCCGAGCGTATCGCGCGTCGTCTTGTCGTAGACCTGAATTGCCGCGCCCTGCGCGTCCGACCACAGTAGGTTCGTATCGAGCGGATCGGGAACCGCCCACTCGCCGTCGCCGCCGTTCACGTTGATCCAAGCTTTGTTCAGCACGCCCGACGGATCCGTCGATTGCGACGGACCGCACCATGCATTATTGTCTTGCCATCCGCCGCAGACCCAATATGGGTTGCCGCTCATCGCGACGCCGACGTGGTAGACTTCGCCGACCGGAAGATTGCGCGAGAAATACCATGTAACGCCGCCGTTGAGCGACTGCGTCACACCGCCGTCTTGCGCCACCGCCATCCGTTTGGGATCGTTCGGCGCGATCCATAAATCGTGAACGTCGCCGTGCGGGAGACTGAAGAGCGGACGCCATGTTTTTCCGCCGTCATGTGAGGCGACGACCAGCATCGAAACGCCGAACACATGATTCGGATCGGTCGGATCGACGGTGATATGCGAAAAGTAAAACGGTCGTTGGTCGACCAATGTTTCGCTGCTGACCAAGGTCCAGGCGTTGCCGCCGTCGTCCGAACGCCAAAGAATGCCTTTGCTCGACTCGATGAGTGCATAGACGCGATTCGGATCGCTCGGGGCGATTGCAAGGCCGATGCGGCCGGTCGTTCCGTCCGGCAAACCGTGTCCGGTCAAACGTGCCCACGTCTTGCCGCCGTCGGTCGATTTATACAGACCGTCGTCTTCGCCGCCGCTGACCGTCGTCCACGGTTTGCGTTCGAAGTGCCACATGCCCGCGAAAATCACGTTCGGATCTTTTGCATTCATCGCAAGGTCGGAAGCGCCGCTGCGGTCGCTCAGATAGAGCGTCTTCGTCCAGGTCTTTCCGCCGTCGTTCGTCACGAAGACGCCGCGATCTTCACTCGGCGCGAAAACGTCGCCCAGCGCCCCAACGATGACGTGACTGGAATTGCGCGGATCGATCAGCACGCGCGTGATCGAACGGGTTTTCTCCAGGCCCATGAGTTTCCACGTTTTTCCGCCGTCCGTCGATTTATAGATGCCGGCGCCCGGAATGACGTCGTTGCGCGGGTTGCCTTCGCCCGTTGCGACCCAGACCGTTTGGTCGTCGTTCGGATCGATCGCAACGTCACCGATCGATGCAACCGGCTCTTTGTCGAAGATCGGTTGCCACGTGATGCCTGCGTCGGTCGTCTTCCACACACCACCGCCGGCCGCGCCGACGTAATAGAGGTTCGGATTTTTCGCGCTGCCCGCCACGTTCGTAGTGCGACCGCCCGGCAATGCCGGTCCGATTTCGCGCCAGTGCATGTCTTCAAAAACGGGTTTCGCGGTCGGCACCGGCGATGGTGACGCCGACGGCGAGGCAGAAGGCGACGGCGCAACGGCTAAGGCCACCGCAAAGAGGAAAGGAATCAACGATGCTCCTCCGATATGGGTTGCGCTGCGCGCGCAAATCCGCAGCAAATCGATTCAACTATAGGGCAGGCGGTGTCAAAAAATCTTCAGAGCCCCTGGACGCGACGCGTCTCCGTCGATCTTTGGACGCTCTCTATAGCGCTACTGCTGGCGCTAGGTTTCGTTTTGCGCGCCTGGCGCTTGAGCTCCATGCCGCCTGCCGTGCATCCCGACGAAATGGCGGGGCTCGTCGGTGTACTCGACGAGCTGCAGCGCCGCGCACCGCTTCGCCCATTCTTCGACTATCGGATCTTCTATTTGCCGCTCTACGGGATCGGCGAATATATCTCTTCGCTCTTCTTCGGCTACAACGCCGCGGCGTACCGGTTTCCGGCCGTGATCTACGGACTCGTGACGATCGTTTGCACGATCGGGCTGACGTATCGTCTGACGAAAAACCGCCTCGCCGCGCTCTGCGCAGGTGTGACGTCGGCGATTCTTCCGTGGGAGATCACCGTGTCGCGCATCGCCTGGGAGGATGCGGCGATGCTACCCTTTCTGCTCGGCGGCCTATGGGCGCTACGAGCCGGAATCGAAGACAGCAGCGTACCGCGGCTTGCGCTTGCAGGAGCACTGCTCGGGATCGACGCCTACTCGTACCGCGCGGCGCTTCCCGATGCACTCATTCTTGCGGCGGCGCTTCTCGCCATCGACTTCCGGCGCGCCATGCGAACGTTCGGAGGTATCCTTGCGGGAACTTTGATCTTCGCGGTCGTCGTCGCCCCGCTCATTGTTAGCGTCTTGCACGATCCCGCATTTTTCTGGCGCGATTATTACATCTCAACGTTCCGCGAGGGAATCACGTCCGCGACACGCGCGCGTTTTATTCACAACTACTTCGCACACTTCGATCTCGGACCGCTCTTTTTTCGCGGCGACGGAAACCCGCAACACGGACCGGCATACGGAGTCCTTTACTTATGGATGCTGCCGATGATGGCGATCGGTTTGATTGCCGGATTCTCGCAGTATGGCGCGGGCGTCGGGATCTTCCTCCTCATCTGGCTGCTTCTCTATCCGCTCGGTGGCGCGCTCACCAACGACGGTATTCCGCATTTTCTCCGAACGCTCGCCGGTGCGCCCCTCGCCGCGATCTTGAGCGGTATCGGCCTTGCGGTCGCGTGGAAGGCCATCGAGGCAATGCGCTATGCGCGCGTCGCGGCTGCCGCTTTTGCGCTGCTCGTGTTTATCGCGCTCTCGCAATTTTGCCAGGCGTACTTCATCGGCTACCTGCCGGCGGCGGCGGACGCGTATCAATATGAGAACCGCGATCTCTTTTTGTCGATTCGCGCGCACGTGCGGCAAGCACAACGCATCTGCTTCAAAGGCCTCAACGACATGAATTCGTTGACGCTGTTTTCGTACTACTTGCGCGATGTGAAGATTCCCATTCACGAGCGCATGGATCCGGCGTGTCTTCAACCGGGGACGCTCGCGGTCGTGCAATCTCCGGGTGACGCACCGCCCGATGCTCGTTTGATGGCGACCATTCAGGCGTTTGACGGCAGGCCCCGGTACTCGATCTTTCTGACAAAATCCTGAGGCAACGAGGCCCTGACGGCTAGCAAGCGTAAGTCTCGCCCGAGTTCCGCCGGAATGAGGAGGAAATCGTGAACCGTAAGGACGCTCTCCGCAACCTTGTCGTCCTGCCCGCACTCGCGGGCTTAGTGGCGGCGACTACGACGATCGCGCAAGCAAAAGGGCCGAAGTCGCAATTCAAATATCAAGACAAACCGAACGGCAACCAACAGTGCTCGGAATGTTCGCTCTTCGTTCCCGGCACATCGGCTTCGGCCGCCGGTACGTGTAAGGTCGTCGAAGGCGAGATCAGCCCGAGCGGCTGGTGCACGGCATATTCCCCGAAAGCTTGAGGGTAGGAAAGCACGGTGGCTCGTATCGCCGGCGTCGCAACCGCCGTTCCACCGTACGTTCTGAATCAAGGCGATATTAGCGCGCGGCTCCGCGCGCAGTTCAGCGAATCGGCCGTCGTCTCGCGATTGCTTCCCGTCTTCGCAAACACCGGCATCGAGCGACGGTACTCATGCGTCCCGGTCGAATGGTATTACGAGACGCATGGTTGGCATGACCGTAACGATATCTATCTCGATTACGCGCAACGTCTTTTAGAAAACGCTGCGCGCGACGCACTTGCCCGCGCGAACCGGACCGTCGAAGACGTCGATGCGATCGTCGTCGTTTCGACCACCGGCATCGCGACGCCGAGCCTTGATGCGTTGCTTATGAACCGCATGTCCTTCAAGCGCACGGTACGCCGTCTCCCCATTTTCGGGCTAGGATGCGTCGGCGGGGCAATCGGCATAGCGCGAGCTGCCACATTCGCCGACGCGCATCCGGGTTCCACGGTATTGCTTCTGGTTGTCGAATTGTGCGCGCTCTGGTTCCGGCGCGATGAATTGACCAAAAGCAACATCGTCGCGACCGCGTTGTTCGGCGACGGGGCTGCCGCCGCGGTATTTACCGCCGAAGGCGCGGGACCGCTCGTGCAGGCAAGTGGCGAATACACTTTTGCATCGACGCTCGACATCATGGGTTGGGACGTGGCCGAGGACGGACTTTCCGCCGTCTTTTCGCGTGACATCCCGCAACTCGTCGAAACCGAATTGCGCGACGTCGTCGATGCGTATCTCGCGCAGTCCGGATTGACTCGCGACGACGTGGACCATTTTCTTTCGCATCCCGGCGGAACGAAAGTACTCGAAGCGCTCGAGCACGCCTTCGGACGAGATGACGGTTCGCTCTCCGACTCGCGCGCCGTGCTTTCCGAATACGGAAACATGTCGTCAGTCACGCTGCTGTTCGTGCTCGAGCGCGCGCTCGCGCGGGGCGCGCTTTCATCGAACGGCTGGCGCCGTGCATTGCTGACGGCAATGGGCCCTGGGTTCACGGCCGCATTCGTTACGCTCGAACCGTGAGCGCGCTCTACGTCATTCTCGGACTCGTTGCAGCGCAACGCGCCGGCGAATTGGTCTATGCCGAACGCAATACGCGACGATTGCGCGCGCGCGGTGCCGTCGAAGCGGCAGCGTGGCAGCATCCGTTCTTCCTGTTGCTGCACGCAGCGTGGCTGCTTGCATTGTCGATGTTCGTTCCAGCTGATACGACGCCGAACTGGTGGCTCGTCGCGGCGTTTTTCGCACTGCAACTCGCGCGCCTTTGGGTCCTCGCGAGTCTTGGACCGTACTGGACGACGCGCATCATTTCTTTACCGGCTGCGCCGCTCGTCCGTCGCGGCCCGTACCGGTTCATGAAGCACCCGAATTACGCGATCGTCGCTCTCGAAATCGCCGTGCTGCCGTTTGCGTTCGGCGCATGGCGCGTCGCGCTCGTGTTTACGCTACTCAACCTGTTCTTACTCGCGTTGCGAATCCGCGCCGAAGAGAAGGTGCTCTCGGAGCGGCGCCTTTACCAACTGTGAAGCGCACGCAGTCGCGATGTCTTCTTCGTCTGATGAGCTTCCATGCGCCCGAGTAAATCGTCGAGCTGCTCGAGTGCTTCGATGATGTAGGGCCCTTTGTTGAGCATCACGCAATCTGCTCGCTCCGCCATGGCAGCGTCGGTGAACTCGGCACGCGAGCGACGGCCTTTCTTGACGAACGTATCGAACACTTGAGTTGCCCAGACGACGGGAACTGAAGCAGCTTCGCAGATCCACAGCAATTCTTCTTGCATCTCTGCGACGCGCCGGTACCCGATTTCGGCAGCAAGATCGCCGCGCGCGATCATCACCGCCGTCGAAGCGTAACGCGCGCTTTGCACGATGAGCGACGGCAGATTGGCGACCGCGCGCGCCGTCTCAATCTTCAACACGATTCCCGGCAATGCGCCCGGGCGTCGTTTTCGCAATTCTTCTTGAAGCAACGCAACGTCCGCCGGATCGCGAACGAAGGAATAGCCGATCAGATCCGTATCTTGCGCGATCTCATCGAGAGTGTCGTAATCGTCGCTCGTCAGCGGATCGAGATCGAGCTGCGTGTCGGGAAAGTTCAGGCCCTTCTGCGCGCGCAGTTTTTCGCCCCGCTCTCGTGCTTGATCGATTCTCAGAACCGCGCCGTTCTTATCCGCGCGCTCGACACGCGCGCCGATGCGGCCTTCATCGATCATGACCCGATGACCGGGCTCAAGTGCGGGAAACACCTCGGGCAGTCCGCAAATTGCGCGCGCTGCGCCCGGTATGCGCGGTCCGTAGACGCCGTGCGCGAGCACGATCGTATCGCCGCGCCGCACGCACTCGTCCGTCCCCGGAAACTCGACTCGTTCGATGCGCATCTTGGGTCCTGCAATATCGACGAGCACGGCGCAGGCGTTTCCCGTCGACTTCGACGCGGCGCGCACGTTCGCGATCATCGCCTTCCACATCTCCGGTGAGTCGTGAGCCGCGTTGATTCGCGCGCAATTCATACCATGCTCGACGAGGCTGCGCACGAATGCGGCATCGGATGCCGCTTCACTCGGAAGCGTCACCATGATGCGCGTCGACCGGCGCTGAGGCCGCGCACCGAAGAGTTCTTCGGTGTTGCGTTGGAGCTGCCGGTCGCCGCGAAAAAACTGCGCGGTTCGGGGATATGCAGGCGCAAGTCCGAGCTGCTCGCCGCTGACGTACGACGCCGTTCGCAGCACGGCGTCGAGCGTCGGAAGGACGCGTGATTCACATCGCCCGAGCGACGAGAGTCCGAACGGCATCAGAGCAACCTGCAATGATCGCAAATCGCGCCGTCGCAGTGCGATGTATGCGGCCAAATTGCGAGCTACGAGCCGAAACGCGCGCCGTTCTATCGGCGGATTCCAGGAATCGTAAATGCTTGCAGATTCGCAAACGACGGCTTCGCGCAGGTTCGCGAGTTCCTCACGTAACGGAGCCGCAGCCCGTTCGGCATTCCGTGCGGAGATCATGCGGCCACTCTACCCGTACTATGTGAAGAGCAGGTGAGCACTGAATTCACGTTTCTTTAAAAGGGAGCATCGAGCGAGCGTTCATCTACCCAAAAGTCCCGTTGAGAACAGCTATCCCGGTATGTTCTACTCGATCATACGACATTGTCTTGGAGGGTGAACCGTGCGGCGCTTGCCTATTTTTTTATGCTTAGCTTTTGCGCTAACGGCATGCGGCGGCGGTGGAGGCGGCAGCACGACTTCCGCGTTGCCGACGACGGGACCGATCGGTGGAACGCAGACGACTAACGGCGGCAGCACGGCCGGACTATCATTGCCATCCACGTTCGCCGTTGTCGATCTCGGCGTTGACGTTGCGCCCGCTGCCATCAATAACCGCAACAGCGTTGCGGGAACCGAGTATACGATATCGTCAGGCGAGCGCGCCTTCATCTATCGCAATGGCAAACTAACGAGTTTTCCGTCGCCGTCCGGCGCCGTCGCGATCAACGACAGCGACGTCGCGGCCGGTGATGCGTTCGCGTACATGCCGAACGGCTCTGAAGTCGCGCTGCAAACGCTGAACTCTGCACTTGTGTCCGTAGCCGGAGGCATCGACGATTCGGGGCGCGTGGTCGGCGTTTGGCTCCAGGGCGGCGTCGCGGGATGCAGCGGCGCGCTGACTACGTGGTCACTGAGCGGCGTCGCTACTGCAATTGGAAATACTGCGAATACTCTCGCCGTTAGCCATAACGGGAAGATTGTGCTGGACGGGTACTCCCAAACCGGCAACGGCTGTACGGGAACTTTGTCGCCATACTACTACCCGGGCAATACACCGGTGCCGATTCCCGCTGGTCTAACGCTGGCCGTCGGTCCGACCGTCAATTCCGGCGCCGTAACGGGGGTCAACGATTCCGGCGATGTCATCGGCTACGGACAGAAAACCGGGACAAACGAAGTCGCGACATTCTTCGCACGCGGTGGAACGGCAACGGAAATCGATCCGCCCGCCGGCTCGGGACTTCTGCAAGGCCAGGCGATCAATTCGTCGGATTGGATTGTCGGCGTCGAATTCATTAACGCTGAACATGCGTTCCTATGGAGTAACGGCACCCTCGTCGATTTGAATACACGTCTTGCGGCCTCGTGCTCATCGTGGACGCTCAACTCGGCAACAGGCGTCAACGACAACGGCTATATCGTCGGCATCGGCACGCTGAACGGCAAGTCGCACGGCTTTATGCTCGTCCCGTCGCCGTAGCTAGAGTGTCGAGGCTAATTGACCGGCGTTGACGACCGTCTTTGTGTCGACCGTGACCGTGCCGTTCGGTACGTTCGAAGCGAAGGCGAAGGTAGAGCGGTTCGTCCCCCCGTTAGGGACGTTGCCGCCGATTCCGGCGGAAATATAACCCGATGCCATTGAGGGACCCGGTCCCCATTTTCCCGCGGGTACTGTCATCGAACGATTGACGCCGATGTCAACCCATCCTAACTCGTCGCGCCCTGCGCTACCGGTTGTATAGAACTTGGCGACTTCGGCGCTTCCGTTGGCTGCATGCATCGACGTTACTTTGCCGTTCTTAAAGACGAACGTCATGCCGTTCACATCCACACCGTTGAAGTTCACCGTTCCAAACACGAGCGTTCCATTCGCGCTGCCCGCTTGAGGGATCAGGTACACATCGCCGGCCGGCAACTGCTTCTGCACTGCCACGCCGCCCTTCTTCCGGTCGGCGCCCGAAACGACGCCGTCATTGATCAAGCCCATGGCGGCTACAGCGCGGAACGTAAGGTTTGTACCGTTCGAAGAGCGGATCCGCACGCTCCTCGCGTGGGTCGCACTATTAAAAAGCGCGGATCCGTCGCGATGGATTGCAGTGTAATCCGCATTGAGTCCGCTCCAAAAGAGTGTCGTAAGTTGCGATTGAGGGACGCCGAAGTAGTTCGCCGTTACGGCAGACGGCATGAGTCCGTTGCCGACACCAATCGTCGGTATCGAACGTTTGAGAACGTAGTCCGTATACGGTAAGAATGCCTTAGCGGTAGCGTTGAGACGCTCGGCAGAGACGCCTTTTACGGCGGACGGGTCAGACGGATACTGAATGTTGACGATTGCATCCGCGACGGATGCGAGCGCCAGTTGGTCCTTCGGCGCTTGAGAGTCGAATCGCGCCGGCACCTGTTGGAAATACATCGTCGCCATTCGGTTCGTGCCCATATCGACGATGCCGAACGCGCCGACTTTACGCAAACTCGTCACGAGCGATTCTACGAGAGTCATGTTGGATGGGTCCGCGTTGATAACCACTACTTGATTTGGTTTGACCTGCAGTACGGTGTTCACGAGTTTGTCAGCGAGCTGGCTGGTCGAACTATTGGTCTGCGCCTGCGCCGCTAAACTCAGTAAAGCGCATATCGCAAGAAGAATCGGAAAACGAAGCCTTCGCATTGCAAAGCCCTCCACGAGCGATGGCTCAAGCATACGACGCGACGACACCAATGCTCGCCTCGCTATCCCAAAAAGAATCCCAGCTCGCTAGAGCTGGGATTCGTTCCTTCGACAAGGTCGGGATGACACGTCGCTAGGCGACTTCGAATAAGCCCGCCGCGCCCATTCCGCCGCCGATGCACATGGTGACGACGACGTATTTGACGCCTCGGCGCTTGCCTTCGATGAGTGCGTGCATCGTCATGCGGGCGCCGCTCATGCCGTAGGGGTGGCCGATTGAGATTGCGCCGCCGTCGACGTTGAAGCGGTCGTTGGGGATGCC
>JAFANA010000132.1 GCA_019232905.1 Vulcanimicrobiota bacterium | reverse complement strand
ATCGAGGCTTCCGGCGTGACTTCCGATTCGTCGACGCCGAGCTGCTCGACGATGATCTTCTTGACTTTGTCGAACGTGGACATTACAGCTCCTTATCAGTAGTACGTATAGATCACATCAATACGCCGCCGTCAACAACGATCGTTTGACCGGTGACGTAGGCGCTTGAATCTGAACAGAGGAAGGCGACCACTCCGCCGACATCCTCAGGCCTCCCGGGGCGGCCGAGTGCAGCCTGTTTAATCAGGGCCTCCTTGGCGGCATCGGGCATCTTTTCGGTCATCGCCGTTTCGATGAGACCCGGCGCAACGGCGTTGACTCTTATGTTCCTTGAACCCAACTCCTTTGCAAGCGACTTGGCAAGCGCGAGGAGTGCGGCTTTCGACGCCGCGTAGGCTGCCTGTCCGGCATTTCCGGTCAGACCGACAATGCTCGAGACGAGCACGAGGGAACCGGCACGTTGCTTCATCATGGGCTTCGCAACCGCGCCGCACAGATAGAACGCCGATTTCAAATTGACGTTCAGCATGTGGTCGATCACCTCAGGCTTGAGGCGCAGCAAGAGCGCGTCGATCGATTGTCCCGCGTTGGCGACGGCATAATCGATGCGCCCAAAGCGTTCGAGCGTCTCGTTGACGACGGCTTCCATCGACGGCTGGTCCGCGACGTCTGCAGTAATGACGTGCGCGACAGCACCCGGGCGCTCGCCCGCACAATGCTGCGCGGTTTCGTCAAGCGCGGCACGATCGCGTCCGACGAGCACGACGTCGGCGCCGCGCTTGCACAATTCCGTTGCAATCGCGCGGCCGATACCGCGGCTCGCGCCGGTGATGAGCGCAACTTTGCCGTCGAAATTCATGCCGTAACTCCGGCGAGCGTAGCGCGCAATTTCTCGACACCTGCGTAGTCGCTAACGATCGACGCTTTCGGCGCATTCTCCATGCGGCGCATCAACGGCGCGAGCACGCCGCTGGCACCGAATTCCACGACGAGATCCACGCCGTAGCCGACGATCGCCGTCGCCGTATCGTGCCAACGCACTTCATTGCTGATCGAGAGCACGAGATTCTTCTTGATCGTTTCGATGTCGCGATACGGTTTTGCATCGACGTTCGAGATCACATCGAAACGCGGCATCGAGAAGTTTGCCGCGTTGACTGCGGCTGCGAAGCGCTCGATCGCGGGATCCATCAGCGCCGAATGCCACGCGCCCGATACATTGAGCGGCACGACGCGTTTTGCGCCCGCAGCGAGCATGGCATCGCCGGCGGCCTGCACGCCGCTCAAATCGCCGCTGATTACGATCTGCGTCGGCGAGTTGAAGTTCGCGAGTTGCACGCGTTTGCCGGTCGCCGCACGCGTTTCATCCACGACTCGGCGAATCACATCGGCGCCTAACCCGAGCACTGCGGACATGCCGCCGGGCGCAAGTTCCGCCGCGTACTGCATCGCTCTACCGCGCTCGTCGACAATCCGCAGCGCATCTTCAAACGAGAGCGAGCCTGCAATATAGAGGCTGCAGAATTCGCCGAATGAGTGGCCCGCGGTCACGATCGGCGAGAAGTCCTCGCGGACCGCGGTGAAGAGCGCGAGGTTCGTAACGAAGATCGCCGGCTGACTGTACTGCGTTTCGCGCAGCTTCTCTTCCGGACCAACTTTCTGCAACGCGAGCAGGTCGTAACCGAGAATTTTGTTTGCGCGTTCGAAGAGATCGCGCGCTTCGCTCGAGCGGGCCGCTACGTCGACACCCATTCCGAGCGTCTGCGAACCTTGGCCGGGAAATACCGCTGCTGTCTTCACTGCCACTTCCACGCTACGGCGCCCCATGACAGACCGCCGCCGAAACCAACAAAAACGATAGTGTCGCCCGGCTTCACGCGGCCGTCGCCAACTGCTTCGGAAAGAGCAATCGGAATCGACGCAGCGGACGTGTTGCCGTATTCCTCGATGTTGATGACGCACTTATCCGACGGCATCTCGAGATATTTCATCGCCGCGTCAATGATGCGTTTGTTCGCTTGATGCGGAATCAAGACGTCAACGTCGGCTTTCGTCAAGTTTGCTTTCGCGAGCGCCGAATCGGTCGCCTCGATCATTTTGGTGACCGCGAATTTGAAGACTTCGCGGCCTTCCATGTGAATGCGATCGGTCTTCTCTTCCAACGCGAGCTCGTCGATCGGGTGACGCGATCCGCCGGCTTCCACGAGCAGCAGTTGCGGCTTACTTCCATCCGCACCGAGCTCGGAGCCAAGAAACGAATCTTCTTCCGATGCCTCCAGGACGACCGCTCCGGCGCCGTCGCCGAAGAGAATCGCCGTGCCGCGATCTTCGGGATTGACCAGCTTTGAGAGCGTCTCCGCACCAATTAAGAGGATGCGTTTATAGACGCCTGAGCGCACCAGCGACGACGCAACGGTCAGACCGTAAATAAAACCGCTGCACGCGATCTCCATGTCGAATGCAGCTTTGTTCGGTGCGCCAAGTTTCGACGCGACGATGCAGGCCGTCGCCGGAAACAAATAATCCGGATAGACGGTGCACACAATGAACGCGTCGACGTCGGTCGGGTCGAGATTGGCGTCCGCGAGCGCCTTGCGCGCTGCAGCCAATGCCAAATCACTGGTCGCCTCGTTTTCCGAAGCCCAGTGCCGGCGTTTCATTCCGGTTCGGGTCGTGATCCACTCGTCGGACGTATCAAACCACTTCTCGAGTTCGAAGTTGTCGATGACACGTTCGGGCACGTAATGCCCGACGCCGACGATCTTTACCCCGGTCAAGGGTTAGTCGTGATCGTGACCGGCGTGTTCGTCGCGGATCTCGACGACCTGACGGCCATCATACGTGCCGCAATGTCCGCACACAAAATGCGGGCGCTTCGGCTGGTGACACTGGGGGCATTCCACGGTCGTGACCGCGTTGAGCTTCCAGTTCGCCGCACGACGGCTGCGCGTTTTACTGCGCGGCGTCTTCCATTTTAGGTTCGCCATGATTCTCCGTATCGTTCTCGCACGAGCACCCGCCCGTGTTCTTGTTCGCTCCACAAATGCCGCACAGGCCTTTGCACTCGTCGCTGCAGCGTAAGCCCATCGGCATATCGCTCAGCACCAACTGCTGCGCCAGGTCAGCTAAGTCGAGACGGTTACCCGCCAAGACGTTGCTCTCGCCGAAGGGATCGTTTTCACGATCGCTGTGCGGGTCGAGCCGTTCGTCAACGTCGACGTGTATGTGGCGTTCGACGTCGTCCAGGCACGAATCGCACACGCCCTTGGCATCCGCGTCGACAGTCCCTTCAATATGAAGGAGGCGATCGACGTAGCGCAACTCCATATGTACCGTCGCGGGCGACGGGAATTCGGTTCCTTCGAACTCCTCGATCGGCACCTGGTCGTCGACCAGCATTACCTGCCGGCCTCCGCCGAGGAGCCCACTGATATCGACCTTATGCGAGCGGTTCATAAACGTATGCAAGTCGCAGGATGGGGGCCCCACCAGGAACGGCGGGACCCCCACACGACTGAAAGATTGTAGAACCCGCCCCCCATCTTGTCAAACGCCAGGGCGCGCGTGATGGTCCGGCACCATGAATGTAAGCTTCGCCCCTCAGATCGAAGCGGCCGCCCAGCGCCACGGCCTCGACCCGCGCCTGCTTGCTGCCGTCGCTGCTCAAGAGACCGGGGGTCCGGGCAGCAATAGCGGCCGGAACGTCGTCGGCGACGGCGGTCACGGGCACGGGGTTTTTCAAATCGACGACCGTTACCATGCGTTCGCTCGTACGTCTGCTGCTATGGACCCGGCGGAAAACGCCAACTACGCAGCGGGCATGATCGCCGACAACCTCAAGCGCTACGGCGGTAACGTTCGCGAGGCGCTTTCCGCTTATAATGCGGGCGACCCGAACGCAACCGGTACGACGACCGATTGGGGCGGCGGCAAGGTCCTCGGTTACGCGGAC
>JAFANA010000004.1 GCA_019232905.1 Vulcanimicrobiota bacterium | reverse complement strand
TGGTAGCGCCAACGGGAATCGAACCCGTCTTTGCCACGTGAAAGGCGGCTGTCCTAACCGATAGACGATGGCGCCATGGCAACCCCAATACGCTACCGGAGGCGCCGTCTCTTGTCAACGGCGGATGGCGCTTTCGAGCCGGTCGATATCGGAGCTATGGGCCTGGTAGGATTCGAACCTACGCGCAACCAGTTATGAGCCGGCCGCTCTACCGCTGAGCTACAGGCCCCGGCGGCGGACGGTTTCTGGACGTCCGGGCAGCATCCCCGTCTCGACGGGAAGCGAGGCAAGCGCGAGCGCGAGAGCAAGGAGGAACAGCCAGATGGGGTAGTCCGAAACGCCGAACGCCGTCCGGTAGACGAACGAAAGCAGCGCTAAGGCGAAGCCGGCTGCAAGCAGCACGCCGCGGCGCGTCGCGTGGCCGAAAAGACCGATGAGGATCAGGACCACCGCGAACGAGACCGGCGCCCACACCGGCGCGATCCACGGCACCGGGATTAAAAACAATACATCGTTGTCGGTGATGCTGGGAAATCCGGTCAATTTCCAAAGCGCGACGTAGTATACGATGTCCCACAGGCCAAATGAAAAACAGAACGCACGCGCGCGCAGCGCCGCGCTGTTCGCCGTAAGCCACGCGATTGCACCGATCACAAACAAGGTCGTCAGTTCCCGAAAGCCTTCGAGTGCGAAGGCGCGCGGCATATACGCACCCGGCGAGTGACGCAGATACACGACGATGATCGCTTCCTCGATACCGAACGCGATCGAGAACACGGTCAGAGAAAGAACCGGAAGCGGCGTCCGCGCTGCAAGATTCATCGGTGCGCCTGCTTGGCGAACGCGTCGTAGTCGCGTTCCACGACTCTCGCGTAGGTGCGCGCAAAGCGTACCATCGCCTCATCGAAGACGTCGCGGTTCCCGAGATACGCAGCGACTTGCTGCGGCGACCCCGACCGCGCGTGAGCGCGCGCTAGGACACTGCCGCAACGGCGCGCGTAATTGATGAATTGCTTCTCCGTGATGCGCTCGACCGCGAGCGTGGTCTTTTCGTCGCGCAGCTGTCGCACGTAAAAATCTCTGCCCGCGTAGCTCGTCCACCCGAGAAAAAGATCGCTCGCGGCTTGCATCGCGCGTTGCCCGGCGATCACGCGTTCGCCGTGACTTGCGAACGGTGACGGACCAAGGTAGCGCTCTAGTGCGGACGCCCGGGCTTCTTTGATTTGGAGATATAGCCGGTCAGCCGAATCCGTCTGCAGCTCGACGATGGCGGCGTACAAACCGAGACTACCGACGCCGACGGGATGCTCCCAAAGCGCAACCGGAACGTACCGGTCGAGCAGCATGCGCACGTGAGGCAGCACCGAGTGGTGATATTGATAGAACGCGCTTCGCGTAAATTGCAGCAAATTCGCGCCCGCATGAACGCGCGCAGCGGTTCGCGGCGGCTCCAATTCCTTCGCGAGCGAGCCGTGGACGTCCACGCTCGCATACCAAATGTCCAGCGGCGAGCACAACGAATACCGGCGCATCGCTTTGCGATACGCACCCACGGCTTTGAACACCGCGTCGTCAGCAATGCTCGACCGAAAACTGCGAAATGACGCGAGCAATGGTAAACTAGCGCAGAGCCGCGCGACGTCCCACTCCCACGGTCCGTGCAGCGTTTCGTCGAAATCGTTGACGTCAAAAACCAGCCGGCGTTCGGGCGTTGCGTAGCCGCCGAAGTTCACGACGTGCGCGTCGCCGCCGATCTGCGCGAGCAGCCGCGTCACCGGAACGCCGGCGAGATCGGATGCCATAACGGCTGCCGTTCCGCGATAGAATGCAAATGGGTCGGCCGCCATCAAGTCGCGGCGCCGGATCAGCAGCTGCGGATCGCGTCCTTCTTCGTCCTCGCGAATGATCTCGAGGGTATCGCGGCGACTCGCAGGCGGTTTCCACGATCCGAACGTGGATCGTGGAACCCGCTTGCGTAACGGATTCACGCCTTGGCGCGCCCGCGTTTGAGTTTCGCGTACCGTGCCGCCGTCCCCAGTTCTTCTTCGATTGCCATCAACCGGTTGTACTTTGCCACCCGGTCGCTGCGCGCGAGCGAACCCGTTTTAATCTGACCGGCGCTCGTGGCGACGGCAATATCGGCGATCGTCGTATCTTCCGTTTCACCGGAACGATGCGAAATCACGGCGGTATATCCCGCCTTGTGCGCCATATCGACCGCATCGAGCGTTTCAGTCAGCGTGCCGATCTGATTTACTTTGATCAGAATCGAATTCGCAACGCCCTCTGCAATGCCGCGGGCGAGGAACTTCGTATTCGTGACGAACAAATCGTCGCCGACCAACTGCACGTTCTTGCCGATCGCATCCGTCAATTTGCGCCAGCCGTCCCAATCGTCTTCGGCAAGTCCGTCTTCAATTGAAACAATCGGATACCGGCTGCAGAGATCGCCGTACAGCTTGACCATTTCGTCGGCACTCAAGCCATGCTGCTTGTCGTGCGCGTAATAGTTGCCGTCTTGATAGAATTCCGACGACGCGGGATCGAGCGCAATCGCAATGTCATCGCCCGGCTTGTAGCCGGCGGCCTCGATCGCTTCCACCAACAGCGTCATCGCAGCGTCGATTGAATCCAGCGGCGGCGCGTATCCACCCTCGTCACCGACGAGCGTCGGCATCCCACGATCGTGCAACAGGCGCCCGAGCGCGTGAAAAACCTCTGCGCCATAGCGCACGGCTTCGTGAAAGTTCGGTGCGCCTACCGGCATGATCATGCATTCCTGAAACTGCAACGCGCCTTCAGCGTGTTTGCCGCCGTTGATCACGTTCATCATCGGAATCGGTAACAGCGACGCCGATGGCCCGCCGAGATAGCGGAACAGCGGCAGCGACAAACTCGCCGCGGCCGCGCGCGCGACCGCAAGCGAAACGCCGAGAATAGCATTGGCCCCGAGACTCGATTTATTCGGCGTCCCGTCAAGTTCGATCAGCCGTTCGTCGATCTCGCGTTGCGCGGTAACGTCGTTGCCCTCGATTGCGGGACCGAGCGTGTCGTTGACGGCGGCTACCGCGCGCAACACGCCTTTTCCGTTGTACCGTTTCTTATCGCCGTCGCGAAGTTCGACCGCTTCGTGCGCGCCGGTCGAGGCGCCCGATGGAACCATCGCTTCTTCGACGGCACCGAAGCTCGTCGCGACGCTGACCGCAACGGTTGGATTCCCGCGGGAATCCAACACTTCGCGCGCATGCACCGCTTCGATCAACGGCCGTCCACCAGCACGCAACGAATCGATCGACATAGGTTAGTCCGCCAACCACTTCGCGAGATCGTGTTTGCGTGACACGAAATCGCCGGCTTCGAAGAAAATCTTCAGCTCGCGATCGGCGCTCGCTTTACCGTCGCTGCCGTGCACCAGGTTCATGCCGATCGTTTGGGCCAAATCGCCGCGAATCGATCCGGGGGCTGCGCTAAGCGGGTTCGTGGCGCCGATGATCTGACGCATACCGTCGATGGCGCCTTCGCCCTCGACAGCCATTGCGACGAGCGCGCCGCTCGTAATGAAGTTGACGAGATCGCCGAAAAACGGTTTGTCTTTGTGTTCGGCGTAGTGTTCGCGCGCTTTATCACCGGAAAGCTGCATGAGCTTCATCGCCGTGATTACGTATCCGCGCCGCTCGATGCGCGAGATGATTTCGCCGACGAGGGCGCGCGAGACCGCGTCGGGCTTACACAAAATGAGCGTCGTTTCTAATGCCATAGCAGGCCCCGAATACGTCGCACGCGCAAGGTCCCCCTATGCCAGGAGGCCACCAACCGTTTGCAGCCGTGAGCCGGGAATTGCGCGGAACACGGTTTTCGGATATTCGCTACGCCGAGTCGACCGGAAGCACGAACGCCGACGCGGCGCCGCTCCTTGGTGATGAATCCGCGTATGGTGCGACAATCGTCGCTGACGTGCAAACGCAAGGAGCCGGGCGCAAGGGCCGGACATGGATTGCAGAACCGGGTTCGTCGCTCTTGATGACCACGATACTTCCCCGGTCGATGCCCGCGTCGCACTTGTGGGTCGTGCCGTTCGGCGTCGCAATTTGCGTTCGACGGGCGCTTGTGCTCAACGGCGTGCAGGCCGAGATGCAGTGGCCGAACGATCTGTTGCTCGACGGAAAAAAGATCGCCGGGATTCTGTGCATTTCGCGCGTCGTCGGTGATCGCGCATGGGTCGCGGCAGGCGTCGGTATCAACATCCATCGCATGCCGGGCGCCGATACGGAAATCACGCCGCCGCCCGCATTCGCCGATGATGTCGCGCCGTCGATCGATCGCGCGCATTTGTTGCGCGACATTCTGTTGAACTACGAAGTATGGGAAGAGACGATCGATATGCCGCCACGTATTGCGCGCGTGTGGGAACGGCAAGCGGGTCTGCCGGGTAAGCCGTACCGCATTCTCAAAGACGGCGCGACGGAACCGGTCGACGTTACCGCGCTCTCCCTCGCGACCGGCGGCGGATTGTTCGTGCAACACCCCGACGGCACGCGCGAAACAATATCGCTCGCCGATGCGCGCGCATTGCGTTAGTTCTCGCTGACCGTAAGGTCG
>JAFANA010000018.1 GCA_019232905.1 Vulcanimicrobiota bacterium | reverse complement strand
ATCAAAGATGCGATTTCGATGTTGACCGTCGCGCCGAAGGAGGAACTCGTCGCGCGTGCGCGCGACATCGGCGCGAGCTATGAACTCGTTCGCGAAGTCGCGGAAACGGGTAAACTCCCGGTCGTGCTGTTCTGCGCGGGCGGCGTCTCCACGCCGGCTGACGCCGCGCTCATGATGCAGCTCGGCGCCGAGGGCATTTTCGTCGGCAGCGGCATCTTCAAGTCGAACGATCCGAAGAAATTCGCGAAAGCGATCGTCGATGCGACGACGCACTACAACGATCCGAAGATCGTCGCCGAAGCGTGCCGGTCGCTGGGCACGTCCGACGCAATGCCGGGCATTGACGTGCGCAAACTCGCAGAATCTGAGCTGATGGCGACCCGTGGAAATTAAGCCGCTCATCGGCGTGCTTGCATTGCAGGGCGATGTGGTGGAACACATCGCCTCGCTCGAGGCTGCCGGTGCGCGTGCGATTGCGGTCAAGACGCAAGCGGATCTCGATAAAGTCGACGGTCTCGTAATTCCCGGCGGCGAGTCCACGACGGTGATGAAACTGCTCGACCGGTTTGGTTTGCATGCGCCGATACGGTCGCGCGTGAAGATGGGCATGCCGCTGTGGGGCACGTGTATGGGAATGATCGTCGCGGCGCACGACGTCGCCGATATGAATCAACCCACGCTGGATTTGATCGATATCACCGTGCGCCGCAACGCGTTCGGCCGTCAAAATGACTCGGCCGAAGTCGATCTTCCGATCGAGGTGCTCGGAGCGCAGCCGTTCCCTGCAATCTTCATTCGTGCGCCGTGGATCGAACGCGTCGGTCCCTCGGTCGAACTGCTCGCCGAACGTGACGGGCACGGCGTGATGGTTCGTGAGGGAAACGTGCTCGGGACTTCGTTCCATCCTGAGCTCACGAACGATCCGCGGGTCCACGCGTACTTCTTGAAAATCGTCGATGCCGCAAGGAACAACGTAGGGAAGACCTCCTCGGCCGCATAACCATGCGGCAAATGAGTTCGCAGGCGGCCCATCCGGGTGCGGAAGCGACCGGATTTCAAGGTCAGATCCCGCCGCTCGAGCCGTTGCTCACGGAAGTGATTGCAACGCTCGCGCTGGCGGCGCATGCGTATCTCTCTGATACCGACGGACGGCAACCCGATTTCCCGAGTGCGGAAGCTGCGATCGACGTCGCGAGTAGTGCATTCGAACGGGTCAAAGAAAGGTTGCGGCCCGACGAAAGGTTGGCCATCACCCAGATGCTGACCGAGACCCGAATGACGTTCGTAAGAAAGCGAGGCACCTAAAGTGTCTCGCTTTCTTGCATCTTGTCATCGATATCCGCCGCTCCCAGCTGAAGGAGGCCAGCGACCGTGAGCGACGTGCTCGTCTTGAATTTTACGTATGAAGCGCTGAATATCACGAGTTTTCAGCGCGCGGTCAAACTTTTGTTCTCGGGCAAAGCGGAGATGGTCCACAATCGCGACCGCATTCTCGCATCCACGCGGTACGAAATGCGCATGCCGTCGATCATCCGGATGCTGTACTACATTCGCCGCCCGATGCAAAAGGTGGCGTTGACGAAGAAGAACGTTTTGATCCGCGACGATCATATGTGTCAGTACTGCGGGATACGCGGCGAAAAGCTGATGACCGTCGACCACGTCGTACCGAAGAGCCGCGGTGGTCCGTCGACCTGGGAAAACCTCGTCTGCGCGTGCATGCGTTGCAACAATCGCAAGAACAACCGCACGCCCGACGAGTGCAACATGACGTTGAAGAAGAAACCGCGTCAGCCCAAGTACATCCCATGGATCCAGATCAAGCGCAACACGCTGCCGGACGAATGGGGAAAGTTCCTCTTCCTCTACAACGTGTCGATCGAAGAGCGCGTCGAGAGCTGACGCACGTTCGTGCTCATGCCGTTTCTCTTTGCCGCGCTCACAGGCGCATGGCTTCGGCTTGACCCGCAAAACGCCGTCGTCGTCGATTCGACGAAGGGGCGAATCGTCGTTGCCCTCGAGCCGCGTCTTGCGCCGAACGCCGTAGCGCGCGTGAAACGTCTCGCACGGATGCATGTCTACGACGGGTTGCTGATGTGGCGCGTGCTCGATACGCCCTCGGAGGCGTTCATTCAAACGGGCGATCCGGGCAACATCGACTCGGGGCGTTCGTCGCTGCCGGACCTGAAGTCGGAATTTACGGCACAACTTCCGGTCGCCGAAATTGCGTTTGCGCGTACGGGAGTCGATCCCGAAGGGTTCTTCCGCGGTATGCCCGTCGCAACGCAGATCGTTGCGCCGAATGCATCAACGGTGAGAGGGTGGGGCGCGTATTGTGCCGGAACGGTCGGAATGGGCCGCGACACCGGGCTCGATACGGCAAACGCCGAGATCTTTTTGATGCGCGGAACGACGCGCTGGTTCGATCACGATTACACTGCGATCGGTCACATGGTGACGGGCATGAACGTCATGCGCTCCGTTGCGGTGGGCGTTCCCCCGAAACATCCGGACGCCATGCGCACCGTCCGCGTTCTCGCCGATCTCCCAGCATCCCAACAACCGCACATCGAGATCATGAACACGAGTTCGAATGAATTTGCAAAGATCGTCGATGCCACGCGCCGTGCACGCGGCGCCGATTTCTCCGTTTGCGACGTAACCGTTCCAGTGCGCGTCCGTTAAAGTGTCATCCTTCGACAAGCTCAGGATGACACGGTCAGCTCAGGATGACACGGTCAGTACGGTATATCGCGGCGGTTTTGCCATATTCCGATGAGCAGCCATATCGATGATGCAAAGACAGCGAGCGAAAAGAACACGCCGATAGCGACGTGGTAATTTAACGCTACGCTCCCCGGAAGACGAACCCATGTGAACGCCACGATGTCGCTCACGACAAACGCGATCAGCTGCGGTCGCAGTTTACGCACCCTACAGTTCCTTCGTTCCACAAAACGCGGTGTTCCAGGCGGCTTCGATTTTTCCGCGTGTCGGTTTGGTGATGACCCAAGCGACGCAGCCGTCGGGGCGCACGATCAAGACGACGGGTGCCTTGACGTGCCAGCGCTTCGGTGGTGCGCGCAAGGCGATGTGCGGAAGATCGAGCGCGTAATCGCCCACGACGACGAGCATCGGCTCGCCTTTGCGAATCTCGTTGATTCGGCGGCCGTCTTCGACCCGGAGATCGTCGATGCGCCGTCCGGCGAGCGGATGCGTTGCATCGATGATCGGCGATTTCGTGTATCGCCCGCTGAGCATTCCAAGGGCACGGCATGTTTTACGTTGCATGCCCCGGCCGCGTACGGCGCGCGACACGGCCCGAATGACGAGTTGCTTTGCGCGCGGCGAGAAGCCGATGCCGACGCGCGTGAGGCGATCGGTGTAGCGTTCGATGGTGTCCGTGACCATTTCGCGCCGTTCGACGTCAAAGGTCTCGATCAATCGAGCTCCATCGCCCGTACCTCGTAACGCGTATGCGATTTTCCATGCAAGGTTCGCCGCATCTTGAATGCCCGCGTTCATGCCTTGTCCACCCGCGGGACTATTCACGTGCGCGGCGTCGCCGGCGAGCGCGACGCGTCCAACGACGAATCGTTGAGCGTGACGTTTATGGATCTTAAAGACGCTGCGCCAAAGCGTCGTCGTTTTTCGATCGCCGAAGAGGTCTCTCAGACGTTCGCGATGCGCGTCTTCCGAGAGCAGCTCTTCATCGTTTCCATCGCTTCTGACCGCCGCGATGACGCGCCACGTGCGATCGCCGAATTTGAATGCACCGCGTACATTGGGCTTGTCAAAACGCGCGCGCACCGATACGTCGTCGTCAAAATCTTCGTCAAGGAGCTCGTCGCTCAAAACCGCGCGAGTGTCATATGTCATGCCTTGAAGCGAAAGGCCGATGAGGCCACGGACGACGCCGTGCGCGCCGTCGCAGCCCGCGACGTAGGTTCCGCGCACCGTCGCTTCCGAGGTTCCATCGGTGTAGGTGACATCGACGAACTCGGAGTCTTGCCGGAGCCCGGTGACGGTAACGCCGGTACGTAATTCGCATGAACCGTTCGCGCGCACGAGTTCGCGTAAGACACGCTCGGTTTCGCTCTGGGGAATGATCAATGCCCCCGGATTCTCAACGACGTCATCGACGACGTGCCAATCGAGTGCGAGGAGCGTCCTTTCATTTCGCGCGTTGACGACGATGAGCTCGTCGACGAGTCGGGAGCGCGCGCGGACGGCGTCGTAGATACCCCAATCGCGAAAGATCTCTTGCGTGCGCGGCCAGATGACGACCGCGCGTGACTCGGGTGCCGGTTCCGCGTTTCGCTCCAGAACGATTGAACGTGCGCCGTAGCGCGCCAAACCAAGCGACAGCGAGAGGCCAACAGGGCCTCCGCCGACGATGATTACCACGGCGTCCACGCGAAGCTCGATCCACTCATGGTTGAAGTTCGGTCCCGCCTCTGGCTTCCGTTCACCCAGATGCAGTCCTTCGATGCGTCGCAGCGTACCTTCATTCGCGGCGAGGGCACCTCGCTCGTCGACTCGCGCGGGCGCCGCGTATACGATGCCGTCAGCTCGATTTGGACGATCGTGCACGGCCATTGCCATCCCGATATCGTACGCGCGATCGCCGAACAAGCCGCGACGCTGGATCACGCAACGACCCTCGGAGCGACGAATCCGCTTGCGGAGCGGTTAGCATCGCGTCTGTGCGCCCTCACGGCGATGGACTATGCGTTCTTTGCGAGCGACGGCGCGAGCGCCATCGAAGCGGCGCTCAAGATGGCCGTTCAGTATTGGCAGCACGCCGGCGAACCGCAGCGCACGCGCTTCGTGCGTCTCGTTGATGCATATCATGGCGATACGAGCGGCGCGATGAGCGTTTCCGACATTGCCGCGTTCAAGTCGCACTTCGGAGCGCTGACCTTCGACGCGATCCCGTACGGCGACGACACGCTGCTCGAACGAGACGATATCGCCGCAGTTATCGTAGAGCCGATCGTCCAGGCCGCGGCCGGCATGCGCATCGTACCGCGCGAATCGTACCGGGCGTTGCGTGAAATGCGGCCACTGCTCATCGTCGACGAGATCGCGACGGGCTTCGGACGCACCGGCACGATGTTCGCATTCGAACAGCTCGACGTCGAACCGGATATCATCTGCGTCGGCAAGGGGATTACCGGCGGCACCCTCGCGCTTTCCGCCACGCTCGCTCGATCGCGCATCTTCGACGCATTTCTCGGCGAGTTAACCGAAGCGAGACAATTCTTTCACGGGCACTCCTATGCCGGAAACCCGATCGCGTGTGCTGCGGCGCTCGCGTCGCTGGAGACGTTCGAACGCGAATCGACGATGGAGAACGTGATGCGCATTGCGGAAGCATCGCGCGAACGATTAACGCACCTCGCCGTAAACGGTGCCGTCGCGCATACGCGGCAAGCCGGTGCGATGATCGGAATCGAACTGCGGTCGGCTCGAGAAGGACAGCGCGTTGCCGCCGACCTTTACGATCGCGGTCACTTCACGCGCCCCATCGGAGCGACGGTGCAATTCGTGCCGCCGTTATCGTCAAGCGTGCCCGAAGTGCACGCATTCTTTGATGCGTTGGAGGATACGCTCGCTTGAGTTACCTTACGCGCGTCGACGCGGCTCTCCAAAAGATTCACGACTCGGGGCGATACCGCGAGCTGCCCACGCATCAACTTACCGGCGTCATCGATTTTTCTTCGAACGACTATCTTGCACTCTCGACCAACGCGCAAGTACTGCAGGCATTTCGCCATGCGACTCGCGCAGGCTCGGGCGGGTCGCGCCTGTTGGGGGGTCGTCATCGCGAGTTTTCGTTGTTGGAAGAGGAGCTTGCGGCGTGGCTCGGCCGCGAACGCGCGCTCTTGTTCTCTTCCGGCTACCATGCGGCGCTCGGCGTCATTCCCGTTCTCGCGCGAACCGTCAAGACGATCTACTCCGACGCCCTCAATCATGCGTCGATTATCGATGGTATCCGTTTGAGTCGGGCCGATCGCTCGATTTATCCGCACGCTGCGCTGCCGCCGCGCGCCGAACGGAACGGTCCGTCGCTGATCGTCACCGAGTCGATCTTCAGTATGGACGGAGACGCGGTCGACTTGGATGCGATGCTTCGCGATCTCGGGGACGACGACGTGCTTCTCGTCGACGACGCGCACGCGCTCGGCGTCGTCGGTGCGCAAGGCACGGGTATGGCGGCGGCACTGAAGGATCCGCGCGTGATCGTGCTCGGAACGCTTTCGAAAGGGTTCGGCGTACATGGCGGCTTTGTCGCCGGTCCCGCAGCATTGATCGAATTGCTCGTCAATGAGGCGCGCACGTTTATTTTCGATTCCGCGCTACCGCCGGCGATCGCACTTGCCGCGCGCGTTGCGTTAGTACAAATCCGCAACGGCGACGAAGCACGCAAACGCCTGCACGAAAATATTGCTCGCACGCGCGCGGGGGTCGCGTCGCTCGGTATCCCCATCATCGACAGCCGTGCGCCGATCGTGCCGGTCGTGCTCGGCAGCGAATCACGCGCGATGAACGTTTCGGCCGCATTGCTCGAGAAGCAACGGTTGTACGTGCCGGCAATTCGGCCGCCGACGGTGCCGCAGGGGAGTTCGCGGCTACGCTTATCACTTCGCTCCGACCACATCGCCGAGCAAATCGACTTATTGATCGAGGGACTGCGCGAATGCATCGCTATTTTATAACCGGCACCGATACGGACGTCGGTAAGACGCGTGTCACCGCGGCGCTTGGGCTCGCAATGAAGTCTGCGGGGCAGACGCCCACGATCGTGAAGCTCGTGCAAACCGGCTTGCGGCCGGGCGTTCAAGGCGATGCGGCGCGCGCCGGCACGCTCGCAGGCGTGCGGTTCGTCGAGCTCGCGCGATTCGAAAAACCGGCCGATCCGTGGTCGGCAGCGCTCGCGCACGGTGCTCCCGAAGTGCACGCAAGCGAATTGCTCGATGCCGTCGCACACCTCAAAGACAATGTGATTGCCGAGGGCGCCGGCGGGCTGATGGTTCCGCTTAATGCGCGCGAACATTTCGGACACGTCGCCGCGCTCGGCAAGTTCGAGACGATTGTTGTCGTCGGACTGCGGCTCGGCTGCCTGAATCACGCGCTTCTGACGATCAGTCAAGCGCAGCAGGGAGGCCTCCCGATCGCCGGGGCCGTGCTGGTCGAGCGCTGGGGACCCACCGAGCAACACTATCGCGATGATGTCATGCGTTCGTTGCAGGGAAAGGTTCACGTTTTCGGCATTCTGCCGTACAACGAAGACGAGGCCGCTTCCGTGAAGGACGGCGCGACGATCTTCCGCTCATTGTTTGCCTAGCTGTTTACGAGGAACACCGTTGTCCCACTCCACGATCGAAGCTGCGCGCTATCAATTGCTCGAGCGCGGCCTTCCTGCGGACCGTCAGCTCCTGACCGCAATCGTCGCCCTTCCGGAATCCGATGTGCCGGATCTGTTGAAGCTCGCCGATGAGGTCCGCGAGCGGTATTGTGGAAACGCGATTGCCGTCGAAGTGCTCTATAATGCGAAGCGCGGCGGCTGCTCGGAAGATTGTCATTTCTGCTCGCAGAGCGCCCGGTTTGCAACCGATGTGGAAGCAGAAACGACATCGAGCGTCGGCGGATTTCTCGAGGCGGCGCGCGATGCGTACAAACGCGGCGCGGCCGAGTTCTGCGTCGTTGTCGCGGTTCGCGGGCCGTCAACGAAATTGCTCGACCGCGTCTGCGAGGCCGTTCGTCTGATCAAGGCCGAGCTGCCGATGAAGGTCGCGGTGTCACTCGGCATTCTGCGCGAAGATCAAGTGTTGCGATTGGTGGAAGCGGGCGTCGACAAGGTCAATCACAATTTGGAAACGTCGCGCCGGTATTTTCCGTCGGTTTGCACGACGCATACGTTCGACGAGCGGATGGAGACGTTGCAGCTCGTACGCAAACACGAACTCGAGGTATGCTGCGGCGGCATCATCGGGATGGGTGAAACGGCCGAGGACCGGATCGATTTTCTCTGCACCTTGCAGACGCTCGCACCCGAAGAGGTTCCCATAAACTTTCTTAATCCGCGCCCCGGAACGCCGTTCCAAGATCGCTCGCTCGTCGAACCGGTCGAAGCGCTGCGTTTCGTTGCGATGGCGCGCCTTGCGCTGCCGCGCGCGCTGGTGCGCTTTGCCGGCGGTCGCGAGATCACGCTGCAAGGGCTGCAAGATCTCGGCATGCGCAGCGGCGCGAGCGGCATTGTGCTCGGAAACTACTTGACGACAAGCGGCCGTGGAGACGAAGATGACTTCGCGATGCTCGAACGACTCGGTTTCGAAGTAATGGCGTAGTTGCGTGGCGGCTGAACCACAACCCGATCGCGCTCCGCTCGACCAGACGCGGACGCCGTATTTTCAAGCGCTGCTCGATTATGTCGATTCGGGCGTGCAGCCGTTTCATACGCCCGGCCACATGCAAGGCCAGGGGAGCGATCGCGCGTTCCGTGAGTTCGTCGGTGACAACATTCTTGCAATCGACCTCACGCCGATGCCGGGCATCGACGATTTACTGCAGCCGACCGAATCCATCAAAGAAGCGCAAGAGCTTGCGGCGGAAGCGTACGGCGCAGACCATACGTTCTTTTTAATCAACGGCTCGACCAGCGGCAATCAATGCATGATGATGACCGCGCTCAATCCGGGCGAAAAGATCGCGGTACCACGCAACTCGCACAAGTCGATGCTCGGCGGATTGGTGATGAGCGGCGCGGAGCCGGTCTACATGCAGCCGGCGGTCGACCAAGAGATGCACATGGATAACTCTGTGACGCCGGAGACGGTGGAGCGGACGCTCGACGAGCATCCCGACGTGAAAGCCGTCTATCTCGTGTCGCCGACGTACTATGGCGTTGCGGCCGATCTCGTCTCGATCGAGCGTATCGCGCACGAGCGCGGGAAGTTGCTGCTCGTCGACGAGGCCTGGGGCCCGCACTTCCATTTTCATCCGGCGCTTCCGACCTCGGCAACGGCGGCCGGGGCCGACTTGTCGATAAACTCCACGCACAAGATGCTCTCGGCGTTTTCGCAGTGCGCGATGTTGCACCAGATCGGCGATCGCGTTCGTCTCGATCGTCTCAAGTCCGTGCTCAAGATGTTTTTATCGACGTCGCCGAATTTGCCGATGGTCGCATCGCTCGACGTTGCGCGCAAGCAGATGGCCACGCAAGGTGCGGCGTTGCTTTCACAGACGATCGAACTGGCGAACGAGATCCGTGGCCGCTTGAACGCGATCGAAGGCATCTATTGCTTCGGCGAAGAGCTTCAGGGACGCGAAGGCGTCTTCGATCTGGACCCGACGAAGGTGACGGTTCGCGTGACGGGCCTCGGTTACACCGGGTACGAAGCCTCGGAGATTCTCCGCAGACGTTACAACATCCAAGTCGAGTTGGCAGATTTATTCAACGTCGTCGCGCTCTTTACGATCGGGACGACGCGTGATGCAGCGGAGCGGTTCATCTCAGCGTTCGCGGAGCTGGCGCGCGACGATCGTCCGCTCGACATGTATGCTCCGTCCGGCATTCTCGAGCAGCGCATGACGCGCAAGAGTTACAATCTGCCAGATATCCCGCCCATGCGAATGTTGCCGCGCGACGCGTTTCTTGCCGACACCGAATTCGTGCCGTTCAAAGATTCCGCTGGTCGCATCTGCGCGGAGACCCTCTCGCCGTATCCGCCGGGCATTCCCGTGATCTCACCCGGCGAAGAACTGACAAAGGATCTCATCGATTACTTGCGGTTAGAATTGCGCGCGGGCGTTCGCATTCAGGGGCCCTATGACGACGAACTAAAAGTCATCCGTGTCGTAAAGTGACACTGTGGACGCGCTTTGGAGTTTGGGCGCCCGGTACTGCGTGCGGCAAGATGCGCACGCCTTCATGTACTTGTGGGGGCTCGCCCTGATACTCACGGGCAGTGGGCTCGGGTTGCGGCCGCGCAACCGATATGTTGCAGCCGTTCTGTTGTTCTTTTCTGCGTGCACGATAGCGCTCGGAGTCACGATCTTCTCCGCATGCTCTGTATATGCGCCGCTTTCCATGGGATTGACCACATCGATCTCCGCGACGGCTGAAACCACACTCATGTGTCTAAGCAAAGATGCATTTGACACGGCAGCCCTCTGGACGACTGTGGTCGCATTGTTGAGCGCCGCATTTGGATTGATATTTTGGGCGCGCAAGAGCCTGAAGGGTCGCGCGTTCGCCTACATCGGCGCTGCACTTTTGGTACTGCTTGCGATCGGCTCCGTACTGCTCGCGATCTTCGCCTTCATGTTGTGCTCGACGACCTGGGTGTTTTAGTGGATAGCTTGCACCTCGCCGTCGCTCGAGAGTTTTCATCGCGATACTGCCCGCACAGCACGTCGATCTTTCTGATGAGATTTTGGACGCTTTTCACGGCATTCGTCGTCATCACACTAGCGGTGTTTTTTGCCGCGCGTAAACGTACGGCCAGTCGATTGCCGCTCTATATAACCCTCGGTGCTTTAGTGCTTTTTACACTCGGCAGCGGCGCACTCGTTCTTTACGGTCTGTCGGGCTGCAGCGGTGTAGCAGCGGAGGGCCTCACGTGGGACTGGCCGTGACCGCTGTTGCGGCCGGCTTGCGCATCAAAAGCACGAGCGGCAGGCAAAGCAACGCAATGACCGCCATCACTACCGTGGCGTCCGCATACGCTAGCACTGCGGCCTGAGTATTGACGATCCCGTTGAGTTGGATGGTCGAGCCGCCGTGCCCGAAGAATTGATGCACGGCGGGCTCGCCGGAGTTTGTGGCGGCACCGAGCACCGACGAATGGAACGTCCAACGCCGGTCGACGACGACGTCGAGCAGCGCGATCGCAATCGATCCGCCGAGCTGCGTTGCCAGGTTAATCATTGCTGCCGCTTTCGGTCCCTCGCTAGGGGTTGTGGCGCTAAGCACAGCGATCGAGATTGGGACAAAGAGCAACGCCGATGAAACGCCGACGATTATTAGCGGTAATGCGAACGACCAGAAATCCGCTGTGTACGTCGTTACGTTCACTTGCAGGAGCGTCCCAGCCGCCATCAAGAGAAATCCCACGGCGAGGATGATCCGCCTGTCGACGCGTGCCGCCAGGCGCGGAACGAACGGTGCGCAGATTAAAATCGGGACGGCACGCAAAATGAAAAGTTCGCCGCTCAACGTCGGAGTGAACCCGAGCGGTCCCTGCGTTAACTGCGGAATGACGTATGTTGAGCCGAAGACGACGCCGCCGAGCGCGAGTGCCAAGACCGATCCGGAGGCGACGCTTCGATTCTTGAACACGCGCAAGTCGACCATCGGCACGTCCGTCATCGTGAGTTCCCACCAAATGAATGCCGCAAGGCTCACGATGCAGACAACGGTCATTGTAAGGATCGTTCCGCTTGCGAACCAGTAATTGCGCTCGCCTTCCGTAAACACGTACTGCATCGTCGAGAGCGTCGAAGCGAGCAGAATCAAGCCGACGACGTCAACGGGCGATTTACGCGGCGACGTCGGATCGCGCAGCAGCATGAAGAGGAGAATGGTAGCTAAGGTGCCCGGCACGACGTTGATGTCAAAACACCAGTTCCACGCGTAGTTGTCGACGAGGTATCCGCCGAGCGGTGGTCCCAATGCGGGACCGAGAATCGCACCGAGCGCGAAGATGGCTTGACTCGTACCCAATTGCTGACGAGGAAACGTATCTCGCAGAATTGCTTGCGCGGTTGCGAGCAGACCGCCGCCGAATGCTCCTTGCACGACGCGAGCGGTTACCAAGAATGTAAGCGAGTCCGCCGTTCCGCATGCAACCGAAGCCAGTGTGAATCCGACGATCGACGCGCAGAAGTACAGTTTGCGGCCGATGCGATCTTGCAGCCACGGCGTGAGCGGAATGACGATGATCGCCGCAATGGTATATGCAGTCACAACCCAAGTGCCTTCGTCGGGGCTTGCGCCGAGATTTCCCTGGATTGTCGGTAACGCCACGTTGGTAATCGTAGTGTCGAGTGTCTGCATCAAGGTCGCGGCCATTACGCCGATCACGATGAGCAGCCGACAGATCCCGTGCTCGGTTACGTCCCGGCGTTTATCCGGGGCGGCGACGGCACTGCGCTGTGTCACATCCATGACGAACCTTGCGTACCCGCAAAGCCCCCAGAGTTCACCCGTACGTGAACTGAAGCTGCGGTATCCTCATCTCGTGAAAAGCATCGAAATTCGCCCGAAGATTCTGTACTACGGCACACCGGTCGCATTGGTCGTTACGGAAAACGATGACGCGACGTTCAATCTTGCGCCGATGTCATCGTCGTGGACATTGGGTTACACAATCGTGCTCGGCTTCGGTGAATCGTCGCAAACCGCGGCGAATCTTCGCGCGCGCGAGCAACTGACGATCAATTTTCCGAGTCCGGATTTGTTCGAAGCCGTCGAGCGTCTCGCCCCGCTCACGGGGAGAGATCCGGTGCCTGCAGCAAAACGCGCGCAATTTCGGACGGAACGCCGCAAGTTCGAAGCAGCAGGTCTCACGCCGGCGGCCTCGCTCGACGTGCGGCCGCCGCGGGTGAGGGAGTGTCCGCTGCAACTCGAAGCAACGGTTGCGAAGATTCACGACACAAGCGATCCGCAACTCGGTGCGCTGATCGTCGAGGCGCATGTCGTCCGCGTGCACGCGCATCCAAGCATCGTCCAAGGCGAGTCACATATAGATGTATCAGCATGGCATCCACTGCTCTACGTCTACCGGCACTATTTTGGACGCGGCGAGTATTTAGGACCGACCTTTCGTGCCGATACCAAACTGGAGAGGCATTCCTCCCACACCGGATAGTGCTAGCGGGCAGGTCCGGACACAAGATGTGGGTAAAATCTGGTCACACTCCCTTGGAAGAGAGGGTCACTGTTGGCGGTTAAGGCGCAATCGGTCTCCCCTAGTTGGGAACTCTCCCAACTCCTCGATATCTTCCCACTCCCTATCCGGCAAGCGCTCGTCCGGCTTCCCAACCTTGAAGAGATCATCGAAGTCGTGCTCGACCTGGGGCGTCCGCCCGAGGCTCGATTTGCGGCGGATTTTCGCTATCTCTCCGAGACGCCGGTAACGAACGAGGACATCGCGCACGTTTGTTCTCGTATCTCGCCGTTTGGTGCAGACAATCGGGCTGGTATCGAACAAACATTACATCGCATCAGCGCGATTCGTAACCGGCAAGGTAAAATTGTCGGCTTGACGTGCCGTGTCGGCCGTGCCGTGTACGGTACGATCGACATTTTGCTCGACGTGCTGCGCAGCGGTAAATCGATTTGCTTGCTCGGGCGTCCGGGCGTCGGCAAAACGACGATGCTGCGCGAATGCGCGCGCATACTTTCGGAAGATCGTAAGCGCGTCGTGATCGTCGACACGTCGAACGAAATCGCCGGTGACAGCGACATTCCGCATCCTGGTATAGGCCTTGCACGGCGCATGCAGGTCGCGGATCCTGCGCTGCAGCATGCCGTCATGATCGAAGCGGTCGAAAATCACATGCCGGAAGTCATCGTGATCGACGAGATCGGCACCGAGGCGGAAGCGCAGGCCGCGCGCACGATTGCCGAGCGCGGCGTAACGCTGATCGGCACGGCGCACGGTCAAACGCTAGAGAATCTCTTGATGAATCCGACACTCTCGGATTTAGTCGGCGGCATCAGTGCGGTGACGCTCTCCGACGAAGAGGCGCGCCGCCGCGGCACGCGCAAGACGGTGCTCGAACGCAAGGCTCCGCCGACGTTCGATCTTCTCGTCGAGATTCAAGATCGCGACCGGCTTGCGATTCACAAGAACGTGGCGGAAGTCGTCGACGCGTTGCTGCGCGGATATCAACCGCAACCCGAAATCCGTCAGCGCACGGCGAGCGGCGATGTCGCGATCGTGCAGGAAGCGGACACGGAGTCGATGCCGCAACTTGCTGACGCGTACGAACATCACGATCAACACGATGAGGCGCACGAGAAGCCGCTCATGATCTTCCCGTACGGCGTCTCGCGCAACAAGATCGAGCGTGCCGTGCACAACCTGCGCGTTAATGCCTCGATTGCGCGAAACTGGGACGACGCGGACGTCGTGCTGACGCTCAAAACGCTCGAACGCAAAGGGCAGCCGAAGCTCAAGCAGATCGCGTCGGATAACGTTCCGATCTATGCGATCAAGACGAATACGACCACGCAGATTCAAACGGCGCTGCGCGACGTGTTCAACCTGGGTTCGATCGACAACGAAGAGATTGCGCTCCGGGAAGCCGAGGAAGCCGTATACCAGGTACTGCTGACGAATCAGGGCATCGAGCTTTCGCCGCAGACCTCGTACGTGCGCCGCATGCAGCATCAGCTGGCAGAGAAATACCGCCTGCAATCACGCAGCACCGGCCTCGAGCCAAACCGCCGCGTACGGATCTTCAAAGTTCCCGAATAAACCGTTCGCGTGTCACGGAAAAGGCGGGGTTCGCAGCGGATGCGAACCCCGCTTTATGTTTGCGCTGATTCTCGCAATTGTGCTCGCGATCGCATCGCCGGCGCCTGCGACGACGGTTACCGGGATTCCGCTGGACGCACCGTGGAAAGTCACTGTTTACAATCTCGTGCATCCGGGATTCAAACATCCCGCTTGGGGCTGGCAACACGCCGAACGCAATTACGACCTCGCCATGGAACTCGCCAAAGGCGACGGCCTGACGATCGATACGGACGTGCTCTTTGCCGCGTGCATGCTCCATGACATGGCGGCGTTTCCGCCCTATCAAGGCAAAGGCGAACACGGCGACGTGGCTGCGCAAAAGAGCGAGCCGATTCTTCGCGCCGCCGGATTTCCGATGGAGAAATTTCCGAAGGTAGCAGCCGCGATGCGCGGCCATATGTATTACTCGAATCCCGGAACCGTACCCGAGGCAATCGTCTTACACGACGCCGATTCGCTCGACTTTCTCGGTGCAATCGGCGAAACGCGTATGATTTCTCTCACTGGAGCCGATGGCGAAAGCGCCGCAAGGCAAATCGCAACGCTTCGTACCTTCGTAAGAGACATTCCGCCGAAATTGATCACCAAGACGGCGAAGAAGATGGGTGCGGAGCGCGTCGCGGAACTACAAACGTTCCTGAACGACTGGCAACGCGAAACGTTCAACGGCCAACTTCCGTAGTGTCATCCTGAACGCAGGTGCGAAGCACCGGAGTTGAAGGATCGCTGCGAACCAAAGGGCCGCCAATAAT
Source organism: Vulcanimicrobiota bacterium (assembly GCA_019232905.1). GTDB lineage: Bacteria > Vulcanimicrobiota > Vulcanimicrobiia > Vulcanimicrobiales > Vulcanimicrobiaceae > JAMXLG01. The sequence continues at coordinate 5,213 of JAFANA010000018.1, read as the reverse complement.
GTTACGGCGGGCTTTTCGCGCGTAGCGATCCTTCAACTGCGCGCCTTTGGCGCTTCGTTCAGGATGACACACGGCGAGGCTACAGAGTTGTGATCTGACCGTCTTCGGCGACGAGAAAGCGTGTGTCGTACGCCATCATTTCGTCGCCTTTTTTGATGCGGCTGTGCACGTTGAAACGATGAGCCGGTTTTTGACCCGGACGTTTGACGAGGCCGCCGTAGAAGAGCTTGAGCAACGGCGTTTGACCGTCTTTGGGCGCTTCGAGTTTGCCTTGCGAGACCAGCATATCCATGATCTTCTTTTGGAGCGCCATCGGCAGCAGGCGATATGCGTCGTCGGTTTTCCCGCCCTGCTCCTGATTTTGCATTTTGCGGCGGTCGACTTCCGGTTCATCGTTGACATACCGCACGATCGCATCCCAGTTGTCCGCGGCAACGCCCTGGAACTCGCCCATATACCGGTGCCACGTCTTGCCTTGATGCTGAACTTGGTCGGCGCGAATTTGGCGCACGCGCAATGGAATGTTCGATTCGCGTAAGCGCAGGACCAAATTGAATTCTGGCGCGCCGATCGAGTCGGGCATGATGAACATCAGGCCGTTCGGCGAAATCTCGAGTCCGACGCCCTGTTGGGTCTGTGTGTTGTCGTTTGGATTCGGCTGATACCAGACGTGGAACGCGCCGGCGCGACGCTTGTATTGGCGGCGGTCACCCGCGCGACCCAAAAACCACTCGATGATATCGCCGAACATGGAGCCCGTGAAAGACATGCAAAGCCGCTCCGTCGAAGCATCGAACGGCGATGTTTGTCACCGTCGAAGGCATTGAAGGCTGCGGCAAGAGTACACTGCTTGCCGGCCTTTCCGAACGATTACGCGAAAGAGGCGCTGAAATCATCGTCACGCGCGAGCCCGGGGGGACCGCCGTGGGTGACGCGGTCCGGGACGTATTTCTCAAGCTGAGCCTCAAGCCGGCCGCGCTCACTGAAGCATACTTGATTAATGCGGCCCGCGCCCAGCACGTCGTCGAGTTGATCGCGCCGGGGCTCGCGCGCGGCGCGACAGTTTTATGCGACCGTTTCGTTGACTCAACGCTCGCATATCAAGGCTACGGCCGAGGCGTCGATCTCGACCTTTTACGTGACCTTAGCATGGTTGCGACCGGCGGACTAACGCCGGATCTCACGCTCGTGCTCGATATTCCAGTGGCGATCTCCCGCGAGCGTATCGCGACTCGCCCAGGGCATATCGATCGCATGGAGACTGAGGACGACGCATTTTACGTGTGCGTGCGCCATGGTTTTCTTGAACTGGCAAGCGCCGGCGGACGCTATCGCGTGTTGGACGGCACGCGGAGCCCGGAAGATCTCGTTGCTGCTGCGCTTCACGAGATTCTGAATTTTACATCGTGAGCGAGCTGCATTTCGACGTCATCGGCGCCGACGGGCCAAGAGCGTATTTCGCGCAACTGACGCGCGACTCGATTGCGCACGCGTATCTCTTCACCGGGCCGCCGGGTGTGGGAAAGAAGACGTTCGCGCGACGCCTCGCGCAGTCGCTCCTGTGCGAGGCACCGAAGCGCGAAGTACTCGGCTACGACGGAACCTGTAACTCGTGCCGCTTGTTTGCGGCTACGGAAGCTGCGCGTCATCCTGACTTCCTCGAACATACCGGCGTGCTGAAGATCGGCGACAGCGATGCGGCACTGGGTTTCTACGAAAGCGAAGAGCTGACCGCTCGCGACCTGGTGCGTCAGCTTTCGATGCAGTCCTATAGTGGCGGCATGCGCGTGCTGTTGCTCGGCGACATCGATTTTGCAACGCATCACGCGGCAAATGCGCTCTTGAAGTTTTTCGAAGAACCGCCGCGCGGAGTCGTGCTGCTCTTGACGACCTCAGCGCCGGGACGGTTGTTGACGACGATACGCTCGCGGCTCATCGAGCTGCGCTTTCCATCGCTCTCGCAAGCGCAGGTTCGTCAGATCCTACGGACGATGGACTACGACGAGGAACAGGCGCAGCTTGGGGCATCGCTCGGACAAGGCAGCGTGACGCGCGCGATTGCGGCGCTCGGAGATGATGAGGAATCGCTTCGCACGCAGGTCGCCCGGTGGTTCTTTGCGGTCGCCGACGGTCAAACGCCGGAAGAGACATGGGCGACCCGGGATACGCTCGACGAGGGGCTGGAAATCCTCAAATCGTTCGTTCGCGATTGGACGGCACGTTCGGTTGCGGGAAGTTCCGCGCCGCTCGTCGCGGTCGATTATCAACAAGAACTGGGTGAGTTGCCCCGCCTCGAGCCCGTTGATGCCATCGCGTTGCTCGCGAAGCTGGACGATGCGCAACGCATCGCGCGCACGAACGTCACTCCGACCATGGTGAGCGAGCTAGTGCGAATGGCGTTGACTGGTAGAGCGTCTACCAGAGCTTAAACGCGATGTCGTCGTAGGTCACGGCGAAGGGGAATGCCATGTAGGCGAGTACGAGCGCGCGTGCAAGCGCCGTGATCAACTCATACGCTAAAAATCCGAAGCGGTCGCCGACGTAGACTTCGATCGAGAGCGGAACGCCGATCCACAGTACAGCAAAGACGATGGCGAGCACGAGGCACGGAAGCGGGTTTGCGCGCACCGCGCGAATCGATCCCGAGAGCGCGAGACCGCCGGGAAGGCCGCCGATCGCAGCCGCCGGGATCGTGAGAATCAAGAAAAAGTATGCGAGCAGTTGCAGCGCGATTTGCAGGAAAGGAATCACGGATAGAAGGCTGCCGGCGTACGCCGCGACCCACACGATGAATTGGAACCCGATCGCGGCAATGAAGATGCCGCCGGCCTTGCGGCGCGCTTCGACCCAAGCGTCGTCGAACTTGGTTTTATAGCCGCGCGCGATATTGTTCGCCTGAATAATCGCGACCCCGAAAGCGAACAAGTACACGATCTGGATGATCATGCCGAAGATGCCGCTTCCCAGTCCCCCGAGTGGATCGGTCGAAACCTGGCCGGTATACGAGAGCAGCATATCGAGGACGGCCGCGAGCAGCGGCATCGCAAGAATCGAGGGATTGCGCACGAGGTAGGGCAGGGCGCGCCCGTAGATCGAGAGGTTCACGCCCCGCCGTCCGCCTCGCATGGCTACGCGCGCGCTCCTTGCAGCGCGTGGTGGCACGAACAGTCGGCGTTGATGTCGATCTTTCCGACGATCGTTCCGATCGCGTTCTTCACACGTTCGTTGTTTTTTGCGAACACTTCCATGACTTCGTGATGAGAAACCGGCGCGATCCCTTCGATTCCGACGTCGTAGTCGGTGATCAGCGAGATATTGACGAAGCAGATCTCGAGTTCACGCGCGAGGTAGGCTTCGGGGTACTGCGTCATGTTGATGACTTCCCAGCCTTGGCTCTGGAACCACTTCGATTCCGACCGCGTCGAAAAGCGAGGTCCTTGAATCACGACCACCGTACCGCGTTCGTGGGTTTCGATGTTTAGCGATTTCAGCGCGTCGATTGCGATCGGACGCAGCGTCGGGCAGTACGGGTCGGCAAAGCTGACGTGCGTGGTAACCGGGCCGTCGAAGAACGTGTCCTTACGTCCCGACGTGCGGTCGACCAGCTGATCGCAAACGACCATCGAGCCGGGCTTTACTTCCTTTTTCAGCGAGCCGCATGCATTCGGCGCGATGATGAACTTTACGCCGAGCGATTTCATCGCCCAGAGATTTGCGCGATAGTTGATGGATTGCGGGGGGAAGCGATGATCTTTCCCGTGCCGCGGAAGAAATGCCACGCGCTTTCCGGCGATCTCGCCGAGTGCGATGCGATCGCTCGGCGTGCCGTACGGCGTTTCGATCCACACTTCGCGTGCGTTTTCGATGAGCGAATAAAAACCTGAGCCGCCAAAGACGCCGATGTCGGCGCGTTCCGTAGTTTCCATAGCGGAGGCGGGCATTCGAGGTATGAGACCGGTCCCCTCGAAGGGCCGAGTATGCGACGTTTAGCGGCGGGCTTATGTGTGTTCGTCCTTTTTCTTACCGCCTGCACGCGGGTCACCGAGACGGCGGCCGGGCAACGACATCCGTGGACCCTGCCGCACGTCTTACGCGTTGTCGATCTCGCCGAGCCTGATCACCTCAATCCGTACCTTTCGGAAATGGACATTACATACGGGGTCGCGTCGCTGGTCTATTCTTATCTCGTGGTCGCGGACGATCGCGGGCAGCTTATCGGGGATCTTGCGGCGGATGTGCCGTCGCTCGCAAACGGCGGCATATCGAAAGACGGCCGCACGTATACGTATCATTTGCGTCACGGCGTGCGTTGGCAGGACGGCGCGCCGTTTACTTCCCACGACGTCGTTGCGTCGTGGAAGGCCGTTGTAGATCCGCACGACCTCACGATCTTCCGGCAGGGCTACGATCGCGTCGTTTCGATTTCGACGCCCGATGCGTATACGGCCGTCGTGCATTTGAAAGAACGGTACCCGGCCTTCGTTTCGCAGTTCTTCGCGCCGCTTCAGGAAGGCGGCAAGCCGATCTTACCCGCGCACATCCTCGAACGCGATCGCAACTTCAATCGCAGCTCGCTCGAAACGGCACCGGTCGGCACGGGCCCCTTCAAACTTGCGAACTGGAAGCACGGCGAACGCATGACCTTCGTTCGAAACGACGAGTACTTCCGCGGTCGCCCAAAACTCGAACGGATTGAATTAACGTTCGTCCCCGACGTTCAGACGATGATGACGCAGGCGCGCACGCATCAAATCGACTTGATTTATTCCCCAACGGCCCCGTTGATGGCGCAGTATAAAACGATCCCGGACGAAACCGTCTACACCACGCCGTGGAACGGTCAAATCCTGATCGTTTGGAACACCGGAAAGCCCGGACTCAACGACGAGACGGTTCGAAAAGCGATCATCTACGCGACTGACCGTCAAAGCCTGATCGATCACATTGCGCCGGGTGTCGGTGACGTGCCGCATGACGTTATCGCGCCCACTGCCATCGGATACACGCAGCAAGATCCGATTCCATACGATCTCGCCAAAGCCAACGCGGTGCTTGATGCCGACGGCTGGGCTCGCGGCAGCGACGGCATTCGTACGAAGAACGGCGTGCGTCTCGAGTACACGATCGCATCAATTTCCGGCTCGGCGCTGCTCAATCGTATGGCGGTACTCGAGCAGCAGATGCTATCTCAAGCCGGATTCGCGATCCACATC
>JAFANA010000009.1 GCA_019232905.1 Vulcanimicrobiota bacterium | reverse complement strand
GGATCCGCAAACTGGTTCATTTGCCTCACCAGGGCAATACCGCGAACCGTGGATCATGGTCGGCAACCTCGCGCTGAACTATGATCTTACGCCGCGTATTTCGCTGAACGTAACGCTCGCGAACATCTTCCACACTTGCTTCGGCGGGACGTCGGCAGCGTGGACGCAAGAATACGGGCCGTCACCGAACGTCTGCGACTACTTTACCGCAGGTCCCGGCGGCACGGGCGTATACGTCTCGAACTTCTACAACGGTACGAGTCCAAACGACCTGGCGGCCAACGGCGTTGCGCCGCGGGCGTTTCAGACACAGTCGTATCTGCCGAGCCAGAGCTTCGGAAGTGCGGCCGGAACGATCCCGAGTCCGTTCAACGTGTTCTTCCAGGCGACGGTCAAGATCTAAGGATCTTTCCGTCTGAGTAACCGCGAGGCCGCCGGATGATTCCGGCGGCCTCGCTGCGTATGTTCAGGGAGAGACGACCAGCAGTTCAAATGTTCCCGGTACGGCCTTGTAACGGTCGCGATATGAGGTTGCATTTTGGTTCTCGATGAGTTTTGCGGTTACGAGAAAGACGTTGCCGCTTGCGGAATCGAGCGCCATCGTACGCGCCCCTGCAACGGTTTGCGCGTTCTGCGCGACCGAGAAGCGGTCCGGATCATCTTCGTGAACGACCGTCAACGTTGCGGAGCGTCCGTTGGATGCAAACGCAAATCCGGTGTTGGCATCGAATCGCGTTGCGTCGGTCCCTGCACCTGTGGGAACGGTCGCAATTACCTTGCCGCTATCGGCGTCGACGATACCCATTTCGCCTTGACACGCCGTGAAGAGGCGGCGATGCGCTTCGTCCATCGCGGGACGTCCGCCTGGCGGAATCGTAGCGACGACACGATCGGTTTGCGCGTCAATCACGGTTGCATCGTTCCCGGAGCCGTTGAACGTAAAGACGCGCTTTGTTACCGGATCGTATGCGATGCCGTCGGGATTTTTCGCTGCGGTTGCGATTGTGCCGCGCGTTTTCAGCGTCGCAAGGTCGAAGACCGTGACGGTTCCGTCGGTTCCGTTCGACGTGAAGCCTTTGTTGAGATCCTGCGCGAGCGCGATGCCGTGCACGCCCGGTGTATTGGGAATGTCACCGGCGCATCGTATGAAAGATAGTCCCAGCCGCCGTCGCCGCCGAGCACGTACGTCGCGCTTACGTGGTAGGATGCGGTCGCGGCCGGCGCTGCGAGCCGCCGTATCGGCGGTACGGGCCGCTTGCTCCTGCGCCTTGCATTCTGAGGATAAAGAAGCGGGCGGACTGCGTGCTATCGTTCGCTTACAGAGGTGAATGCGATGAAGAAGATCGTTGCGCTGTTTGCTGTTCTGTTCTGCTGGGCGCAGACGCCCGCGGCGAACGCGCCCGCTCCCGCGCCGGCGGGGGCGTCCATGCCGTCAATCCGCCATCTCGTTTATCGCTTCGGCTATAACACGAAGGCTGCCGACTCCGGAAACGGCACGGGAACGACGACGATCGACATCACCGGCGTCGCGCCGGACGGTGGGCTTTTAGTGAACGCCACCGACGAGTGGTGGAACAGCGTGAATCCCAAACAAACCGCATCGTGTGAAATTCATCTGAATGGAAACGTTGAATGCCCGAAGCCGCCGTATAACTTAACCGGCATTCAAGTCACGGTCATTCCCCTGCTCGCGAACGGATTCTTTAAGGGATTCGGGTCGAATCCGAACGCGACGGCCGACCGCAAATACAGCGTTCGCGCATCCTTCGCACCGGGTGCCCACACCGGATTCTCGGGACAGCCGTATACGTGGAACTGCGAGTTCAATCTCAACGGCGCGGGGACGGTCCCGGAATCTGCACCGCTGGTCCTGATTCATTCGAACGGGCAAATGGCGCAGCAAGCCGGCCGCTATATCAAAGCGAACGGCAAGTACAACATCGTCTACGATCCGCGCATTCATATGCCCGCAATCGTGAATTCGCAATGGACGTTCGTGCCGCGCATGACCGTGAGTTATTACACCGTGGAGATGCGGTTGATTCGAGCCGGTCCGCAGGGCAGTCAGTGATGATCGGTCCGGCGCACCGGCGCGCGCGCTAACATCTCGTCGATAATTTCGACTATTCCGTTCGCCGCGGCACCGAGCAGTTTGCGGCCCTTTTCGGCCGTGGCTTTCGTCGGGTCGCCCATCACGCCGGTCTTGGTGAGCGAGCTCCAGTGTTCCATCATGACGAGCGGCCCGTCGCCGCCGATGAGATCGGTCCAGTAGTTCTTGGTCGGCCGGTGCGACAGCTCGTGCACGGCCTTCGACATGTCGACGAGATCCGGCCGAATCGCGAGATAGAGCGACGTCTCGAATTCGCAGGCGTGATTCATTCCGCCGATGCGTTCCGATTCACGCAGTGATTCCGCGGCTTCGCGTACGCCCGGCGCGGCCCAGTAGTTGATCGCGGCTGCTAGGACATCCGTTTCGACCACGGTCAAGCGCGCGATGATATCGATGAACGGCGTGTTGCTGCCGTGACCGTTTACGATCAGGATTTTGCGGAAGCCGTGATGCGCCAAGCTCCGGCAAACGTCGAGTCCGTAATCGATCAGCGTGTGCGCGCCGATCGTGATCGCGCCGGGAAAGTCCATATGATGCGGGCTGTACCCGTGATTAATGGCCGGCACGAGCACCGCGCGGTCATGCGCGCGCGATACGGCCTCTTCGCAGACCGCGTTACAGAGACGTAAATCCGTATCGATTGGAAGATGCGGGCCGTGGTCTTCGATCGTAGCGATCGGGACCACGGCCACGGCGCCGCGCGCGGCGGCTTCTTTTACTTGCGGCCAGGTGAGCTCACCGTAGCGATAACCGTCTGCCATGGACGGTTATGCCGCTTACACCTTTGCGGCTTCCTGCTTCCACCGCTCGACCGCCGTCTGCGCCACGTTCATCAGATCGGCGCCGATTTCTTCATAATCCTTATCGGGCAGATTCGCGAGGGAACAGCGGACTGACCAATCCGGCGCGCCGAATCCGCTTCCATTGAGCAGCACGATCGAGTGATACGTGGCGAGCGCGAAGAC
>JAFANA010000025.1 GCA_019232905.1 Vulcanimicrobiota bacterium | reverse complement strand
GTCGTCGGCGTCAACGGCAGCGGCATGCACACGAACGTGTCGATCAGTAAAGACGGCAAGAACCTCTTCTGGGACCCGAACGGCGAAGAGAAGATCAGCCAGCTCGCGTGGCAATTCGTCGATCGCATTCTAACGCATGGGAACGACATCTGCTTGATGCTCAATGCCAGCGTCAACGCGTACCGCCGCCTCGATCCGCATTTCGAAGCGCCGAACCAAATCAAAGCGTCTGCGGTCGATCGCGGTTCGATGATCCGCATTCCGATCGGCAACGAACGCAGCGCGCGCGTCGAGGTTCGTTCGGTCGGTCCGGATGCGAACCCGTACATGGTGATGCTGTCGGTCTTTAAGACGGGTCTCGAGGGATCGATCAGCTCGGAAAGCGGGTTGCGTCAGGCCGAACACTATCTGCCCGACAACATCTATGTTGCGCTAGAGAATTTCCGTAACGCGGAGTGGACGTCGAAGCTGCTCGGCGCCGACGTAAAGGAACGCTACGCGGAACTCAAAGGAGCGACCGCGGATCGTTGCGCGCGTTTACTGGGTACCTTCGTGAAAGCACCGGAAGTACAATTCCATCACGAAGTATACAACCAGTACCTATGGAACGAATTCTAACGTTACAAGGAGCGTGCGCTTGCGCAACTCGGTGCGAAGGTTGCGGTCGCTGCTCGCCGTCGCGATCGTCTTGACGCGTTGCGAGCCTCGATAGAAAAGGCCGGCGGTGATGCAGCGCAAAACGGACCGCGCGGTGTCGCGGACATCGTGAACATTAGCTCGGTCGCCGGGCGCGTCGCGCGCAACGGCGCGGGCTGACCTCGAGACACGTTCGCGTGGGGCTGATCGAACCGGGTATGGTCGTGACGGAGCTTACGAGCCATAATCGTCCCGAGATTCTCGAGGGTCTTCGCAGCCGCTTCGCGCCGATCACCGAACCGATGGTATCCGAAGATATCGCCGATGCCATCGCGTATATGGTGACACGTCCGCGGCACATGGCGGTCAATGAAATGCTGATTCGTCCGACGCAACAGGAGGGCTAGCATGGACGACGATATCGACACCGGCTCCGAAATGGTCCGCGAACTCGGGATCAACCCGGGCGCAGACGTGGACGACCGGCAGCGGTTTGAATTATTGCGTGAATGGCACCGCCAGGATGCGGAGCGCGACGAAGACAACGAGGAGACGAAGTAGAGCGCACAAGGAGGCTCAATGCTTCGTCTTCGCACATCGGCGCTTTTTGCTGCCGTTTTCGCCGCGTTACCCGCGCTTGCGTGCGCCGACAGCGGCAACACGTTTGCTCAACTTGAATTCCGTAACATCGGTCCGACGACGGGACGCATCGACGCGGTTGCCGGCGTCCCGGGCAATTCCGTAACGCTCTTTGCGGGCGGTCTCGGCGGACTGTGGCGTACGGCCGACGGCGGAACGAAGTGGGAGCCGGTTTTCGACAAGAAGCAGGTGACGTCGATCGGCGCGATCGCGGTCGCGCCGTCGAATCCGAAGATCATCTACATCGGCACCGGTGAGCCGAATATGCGCAACGATGTCGCGTTCGGTGACGGCGTGTGGCGCTCGAATGACGGCGGATCGACGTGGACGCATCTTGGTCTTGACGCGACGGCGGCGATCGCGCAGATTTCGATCGATGCGCGCAATCCGGATATCGCGTATGTTGCAGCGGTCGGCGACCCGTTCAAACCGTCCGCGGACCGCGGACTGTATAAAACGGTCGACGGCGGCAAAACGTGGGTGAAGTCGCTGTACGTAAACGACACGACCGGCGCATCGACGATTGCGATTTCGCTGAAGAATCGGAACCTCGTGTACGCGGGGATGTGGACGGTCCAGCGGCGGCCGTGGATGCTCACCAGCGGCGGACCCGATGACGGCGTCTATCGTTCGAACGATGCCGGTGCGCATTGGACACGCGTGCAAGGCAACGGATTTCCCAGCGGGCTAACAGGCAGAATTGGATTGCGCTTCGCGCCGAGCGAGCCGAACATTCTCTACGCGCTGATCGAATCCAGCGCGGGCACGTTCTGGACGAGCAAAGACGCCGGAACGCATTGGACGCTGACGAGTGCGAAGCACGAAATCGCACAGCGGCCATATTACTTCTCGCAGTTCACGGTCGATCCGAAAAACGCGAAGCACATTTTCTTCATGACGATCGTCGAGATGCCGTCGGAATCGTTCGACGGCGGAAAAACGGTCAAGTCGGTTCCGACGGGTGCGTACGATCACCATCAGATGTGGATCGATCCGGTCGGCGGAAAACGGGCGATCATCGGCGCAGACGCCGGTGTGCGTCTGTCGCAGGACGGCGGAAGAACGTGGCGCGATCCACAGTTGATTGTCTCGCAGCCCTATCACATTTCGGTTGACGACCGCGTTCCGTACACAGTATGCGGAGAGTTTCAAGATCCGGGCGCGGTCTGCGGCCCGGAGTTGAGTTTCACCGGTTCTATCACACCCGATCAATGGTTCTCCGCGCAGAGCGGTGAGAGCGGTTGGATCGTCTTCTCACCCGCCAACGACAACGTGATCTACGGCACCGGTTATCAAGAAGCGGCCCTGCGCTTTGACCGTCAAGCGATGCAAGGACGGTTGATCAGTCCGTGGCCGGATGATTATTCAGGCATCGGTGCGGATGCCTATAAATACCGTGGCGCATGGGTCGCGCCCGTGGCCGTGTCACCGCTCGAACCGAACGCGCTCTACTTCGGTACCCAATATCTCATGAAGACCGAGGACGGCGGCGGAACGTGGAACGCGGTCAGTCCCGATCTGACTCGCAACGACAAGAGCAAACAAAAAGCGTCCGGCGAGCCGATTACCCGCGATAACGCCGGTACCGAAGTTTACGACACGATTGCCTCGATCGCCGAATCTCCCATCACGAAAGGCGAGCTCTGGGCCGGCACCGACGACGGCTTGGTGTGGGTCTCGCGCGACGGCGGCGCGCATTGGAACAACGTGACCGCCGGCATTCCGAATCTGCCGCACTGGGCGCGTATCAACAACGTCGATCCGTCGCCGTACGACGACGGCACCGCATACGTCGTTGCGGAGAATCACAAACTCGGGGATCGCACGCCATATTTGTATGTAACGCGCGACTTCGGTGCGCATTGGCAATCGATTAGCGGGAATTTGCCGCGCGATAGCTACGCGCGTATGCTGCGCGAAGATCCCGTTCGAAAAGGGATGCTTTATGCAGGAACGGAGACGGGACTTTGGCTCTCGTTCGACGACGGCGCGCATTGGCAGACGTTCTTCAATAATCTGCCGCACGCGCCGGTCTATGATTTCGTCGTGCAGAAACGTTTCGACGATTTGGTCGTGGCACTGCACGGACGCGGCGTATGGATCCTGGACGACATTTCGCCGCTGCAACAGTGGAGCGGGAGCGTCGCGAATTCGGCTGCCTACCTGTTCCCAGTGCGCGATGCATACCGTTTCAATGCGTCGTGGTCGACATGGGCAACGAACGAAGGCGGCGGCGACAATCCGCAAGACCCGGCCGTGATCAACTTCTATCTGCAGAAAGCGCCGCCGAGAAAAGCCAAGCTGCAACTGCAGGTGTTCGACGGGACACAACTCGTGCGGACGATTGATGTCGATCATCCCGTGCAAGGGATGAATCGCGCGTGGTGGGACCTCACCTACGATACGGTCAAACTGGTTCCCGATTACAACGCAATGGGTTCCGGCTTGCAAGGACTGCAAGTCGTCCCGGGGACCTACACCGTGCGACTCTCATACAACGGCGCGACGTCCGAGCGTTCGATCAAAGTTTTACCCGATCCGAAAACACCGGGAACGCAAGCCGACATGCAAGCGGGCTTCGCGCTAGCAATGCAGTTGCGTGACGATTTCCGGCGCGTCGGTAACGACATCGTCGCACTGCGCTCGCTCGATGCGTCGTTGCAGAGGATTACTCCGCGCGTCAGCTCGCACACGGATGCCGCGCACGCGGTTGCAACGCTTCATAGCAGCGTTGACGCAATGCTTGGTTCGCTCTACATCCGTAACGCGCAGAACTCTGAGGATACACTTCGCATACCGCCGCGTTTGTACGAACGAATTGCGAACGCCGAAAACGGAGTGACGGGAAGCGACTACGCTCCGACTGCCGGTCAAGCAGGCCTTGCGAAAGAGCTGCACGATACGGCGCAAGCGCAGTTTGCAGCCGACGATGAACTGCTCGGTGCGAAACTCAACGCCCTCAACGCGGCGTTGAAGTCGGCCGGCATTCCGGCCATCACGGTCAAGCGGAGTTAGGAGTCTTTCCCGCTATCGATGTCGGCAAGCGGAACCGCGTAGAGCGAACCGGTTCTGCTGCCGACGATCAGCGTTTTTCCGACGACGATCGGTGATCCGACGTTGAACCCGCTGCGCATCTTTTTCACGCCGACGACTTTTCCGGTTTTTGCGTCGAGCGACCACAAGTATCCCTTCAGGTCGCCGAAGTAGACGCGGCCGTTCGTCGACACGAGGCCGCCTTTTACGGGCGCGTGCACTTTTGCTTCCCAAATGGTGCGGCCGGTTTTTGCATCCAACGCGTGCATATACGGCGAAACCGAGCTTCCGAAATACACGACGCCGTCCATGAGCATCGGAATCGCGCCTTCATTGCGCCACGGGAGTATGCCGCCTTCCAGCGTGACGTCCCACAGTTTCTTTCCGGTGCGTACGTCGAGTGCGTACGCGTGCTGAATCGCTTGGCTGTCGACCGATGTGTACGTTGCCGGCGGCTTCGGCATCACGTAGTTGCAGAAAAGAATCGTCCCGTCCGTGACCGGCGGACAATCACCGTGGCCGGATCCTTCTGCGGGAAACTGCGTGCGCCAAATCGTCGCGCCGTCCGCGACCCGCACGGCTTCAACCGCATTATCCAGCACGCCGATCGTCACGATCGCATTCGAACCGACGGGCAACGCGCCGGTCATTGACGCGATCGAGTGCATGTTGCGCGTGTAGAGGACCTTGCCTGTGTGCGGATCGACGGCAGTGAGCCAGCCGGCTCCATTGTGCTCGATCAACACGTTATTTACGATCGCGCCGGTCGGCATCGCCGATCCGGCCACCGAGAGGCGCCATTTGACGTCCCCCGTTTTTGTATCGAGCGCGACGAGCGCGCTCGGACCTTGCCCGATATAAACCGTGCCGGGCGCAGAGCCTTGGCTCTGTTCGTCACCTTCGCCGATGATCACGAGGCCGCCGTAGAGGAGCGGTTGGCTCATCAAGTCGTTGGCGAGATGTTTGCTCCAGATGACTTGTCCGGTCTTTATGTCGATTGCGTTCAAATCACCGTGGTTGTTGCCGATGTAGAGCACTGAGCCGGACACGGCGGGACTCGACGAGATCGCTCCTCCCGTGATGCTTGTCCACGACGTATTCAGGTCATCATCGAGCACGACGTTGTGGGTCCCGTCGATCCGAAACTGCGTCCATTCGGTCGGAACCTGCATCGCGCGGAGCGGTCCAGCGACAGCAACGATGGCGAAGAGTACGCACAGGATTGGAACGACGCGAGTCACTGTGCGGCGGACGGTGCTCATGAACTAACTGTTCCCTGCTTTGCTGAGAACCGATTTGGGCTTTCCTGAGAAATGAATCGGAAGTGGAAATCGTGTAAGTAGGAGGCCATGCGTCCCGGTCGTCTCTTCGGTGCTTTTGTAGCGCTCGGCTGCTTGCTTGCTTCGACCCTACCCCTTGCTGCCGCTCCCATCAGTATTTCGAAGACCAAAGAGATCGACTACCTCCGCACGCTGCACGAGCGTATCAAACACGTCGTGATCATCATTCAAGAGAACCGCAGCGTCGACAATTTGTTCAACGGATTTCCCGGTGCCGACACGGTCCAACAAGGTCTAACCAAAGACGGCCGGATTCCGTTGCATGCCGTCGACTTAGACTATCCCGCAGACGTGGACCACCAGCATCGCGCGTTCGAGGAACAGTACGATGACGGCAAGATGGACGGCTGGGAAGAGACATTCACCTCGCCGCGCCAAGATCCCGACTTTCCGTACGCGTTCGTTCCCCAACGCGAAGTCGAGCCGTATTGGGACATGGCGGAGCGCTACTCGTTCGGCGACCGGTTCTTTCAGTCGAACACCGGACCAAGTTTTCCGGCGCACCTCTATCTCGTTTCCGGTAGCGGCAATTTCGTTGCAGATAATCCCAATCATTTGGAAACGACGCATTTTGCTTGGGGCTGCGATTCGCCGATCAATGCGCGCGTCGCGATGATTGCGCCCAATGGTGATGAAGTGCCCGGGCCGTGGCCGTGCTTCAATTATCCAACGCTCGCAGACGATGCACTTGCGAACGGCATCACGTGGCGTTATTACGCGCCGCCTATCGATAGCCTGGGCAACATTTGGTCCGCGTTCGACGCATTCCGGCATATCCGGTTCTCGCCGCTTTGGGGGAACGTCGTCTCGCCCGAAACGCGCGTGCTGGAAGATGCGCGGGTCGGCGACTTACCGGCAATTACGTGGGTCGTCCCATCCGCGCAGAACTCCGATCATCCGTTTCCGCGCCGCGATACGGAACACGACGTCGGCGTGACGGGACAGTACGGTCCGGAATGGGTCGCTTCCGTCGTGAATGCAATCGGTGAAGGGCCGCTGTGGAATTCGACGGCGATCCTCATCGTATGGGACGATTGGGGCGGCTGGTACGACCACGTGACGCCGCCGCAGCTCGACCGGATGGGACTCGGTTTCCGCGTACCGTTCATCATGGTCGGCCCCTACGCGAAACGGCACTACGTCTCGCACGTGCAGCACGAGTTCGGCAGCATTATCAAGTTCACCGAACAAGTCTTCGGATTACCGTCGATGCACACGACCGACGATCGCGCGGATGCGCTGCGCGATTGCATCGATTTCGCGCAGCCGCCCGAGCCGTTTCGGCCGATTCCGACCTTCCGTAAAATGGCGTTTTTCGAGGATGCCGGCGAGTTTGACACCGAGCCGGACGACGACTATTAATAGAGCGCTTTGCGCACGATCGCGATGATCTGCTCCGGGTCGGCCGGTTTTGGGATGACGAGTTCAACGTTCATGAGCTGCATGAAATCGCGCATTGCCGCGGTGATGTCGCTTGCGGTATACAGCGCGATCACGGTCTCCGAATCGGCTTCGCCTCGCCGCACCCGTTTGATGAATTCGGTTCCGGTCATACCGGGGAGGTGCAGATCGACGATGATCAAGTCCGGACGGCGCGAGCGCACGAGTTCAAGCGCTTGTTCTCCGTCTTCCGCAAGAAACACGTCGTGATGTTCGGAGGCGAGCACGGCGCGAAGCAGCTCGCGATTGATCGGCTCGTCGTCGACGACGAGAATGGCTTTGCCGCTACCCGCCGATTGCATCGCGAACTTCGTTGACGAGGGCTTGAGGCTCGATCGGTCTGAGGATGAACTTCTTTGCGCCCAGCTCGAGCGCGCGCTGTTTATCAGCGGTTTGCCACACGGACGACGACATGACCAATACGGGAATGTCCTGAAGGCGCGAATCGGCCTTCACATGTTGGAGAAGCTCGAATGCGTCGCCGCCGGGCATATGAAGATCGCACAGAATGAGCGACGGCCGTTCGGTTTCGAGTTTTGACTCCGCCTCGCGCACGCTTCGCGCGCGTACGACGCGATACCCGAAAGGGGTGAGGGTGCGATCGAGCAATTCGAGATTGACCGTTGTGTTATCGACGATGAGCACAGAGGCGCCGTTATGCGAGAGTTCGGTGAGCATTTCGTCGATCTCGGCTTTGATGCTCTGCGGGTCGATCGGCTTCGGAATATAGCCGTCGAATCCGGCGGCCAGCATGCGTTCCTTGTCGCCGACCATTGCATGTGCCGTCACGGCGATCACGGGAGCGGGGGATGCGGCTTCCCTCTTATATCGTCGAATGAATTCAAAACCGTCCATGTCCGGCATGCGAACGTCCGCAACGATCAGGTCGTAGTCGCCGGAAATCGCCGCCTCGAGCGCGGAGCCGGACGAATTGAAGGGCGTGACGTCGTGCCCGAAGGCGCGGAGTAAATACGTCATCAACTCCAGGCTCGGCCGATTGTCGTCGACCGTCAAAATCTTCACTACAACCTCGGCATGACTAACGTAAACGTGCTGCCCTTTCCAAACTCACTCGTAAATCTAATGTGTCCGCCGAGCAATCGCGCGAGCTTCTCCGAAAGATACAGGCCGAGACCAGCGCCTTCGAAGCGACGCGTATTCGACGGATCGACTTGTTCGAACGCTTGGAAGAGGCGCTTCTGATCTTCCGGTTTGATCCCGATGCCGGTGTCGGTTACGTTTACTTCGATCATCTTGCGACCGCGATCGATTCGCGACGCGAGCGTAAAACGAACGCTGCCGGTGTCGGTGTACTTAATCGCGTTGCTCGTGAGATTGAGCAGAATCTGGTGCAGTGCGCGACGATCCGCTTCGACCGGCATCTGTTCTTCCGGAAGCTCGACGACGAGGTCGAGATGTTTCTCTAGCGCAGCCGGCCGCATCGCTTTGATGACGTCTTCGATGACGGCGCGGACATAGACCGTTTCGAAGTGCAGCTCGAGCTTACCGGACTCGATCTTCGCGAGGTCGAGCATGTCGTTGATCAACGAGAGGAGATGACGCGCGCTCGTTTGGACGATATGCAGTTGCTGTTCTTGCTCGGTCGTGAGCGGTCCAGGCAGTTTCATGAGCAACGTGGCGGTGAAGCCGATAATTGCATTGAGCGGCGTGCGTAGTTCGTGACTCATGCTCGCAAGAAAGCGATCCTTCGCCGCATTTGCATGCTCGAGCTCGAAATTTTTTTCGCGCAACTCGTGTTCGACGTTCTTGCCTCGGGAAATATCGCGGATCGCACTCAC
Organism: Vulcanimicrobiota bacterium; assembly: GCA_019232905.1. Classification (GTDB taxonomy): domain Bacteria; phylum Vulcanimicrobiota; class Vulcanimicrobiia; order Vulcanimicrobiales; family Vulcanimicrobiaceae; genus JAMXLG01. The sequence goes on along the minus strand of JAFANA010000025.1, from coordinate 1,419 downwards.
GACGAGCGTACCGGCCGAAGTCCGAAGCGGGCTTAAGCTGATTTCAACCGGGAACTCGCTTCCGTCTTTGCGCAGGCCGTAGAGTTCCTTGCCGAGCCCCATCGGCCGTACCCTCGGATCGGTCATGAAGTGCGCGCGATGCGTGTAGTGCTTGGCACGGAAACGCTCGGGAATTAGACTATCGATCGATCGGCTCAGCAGTTCTGCTCTCACATAGCCGAAGAGTTTTTCGGCCTGAGCGTTCACGAGGCAGATGCTACCGTCGCTGTCCACGATGACCATCGCATCGGGCGCGGACTCGAGGAGCGCCCGGAACGTTGCGTCGGCGTTCTCGGAAAGAAGCAGGTCGCTCGCCATCCCAATCGTGACCTTCGAGAGGGAGTGCGTCATTACCAAGCGAACATATGTTCGCATCGAAGACCCTCCCAAACCACTAGAAGCCCGAGCCGAGGCGTGGTAAGATCATGGCTCGTCTCGGGGCAAGCCCCCGGGGCGTTTTCGTGGCACGGACCTGCTGTGTCACGTGGCTAGGGTCGTAGGGACACTGCGCGAGCACTCTGTACGGCCGCCAACCACCTAGCTTGATAAGGACAACCGAGAATGGCAACTAAGACCAAGCGCGCGGTGAAAGACCGCCGCCCGAAGCGCAAGTCGTGCAACTTTTGCGCGGACAAAGCGATCGATATCAGCTACCGCGACGTCAACCGTTTGAAGAAATACGTCTCGGAGCGCGGCAAGATTGTGCCGCGCCGCATTTCGGGAAACTGCGCGAAGCATCAGCGTCTGCTCACGACGGCGATCAAGCGTGCGCGAGTAATCGCATTTCTTCCCTACGTCTCAGAATAAATCGGAGTTAAACACATGAAAGTCATTCTTCTGGGCGATGTAAAGGCGCTCGGCAAGAAGGGCGATGTCGTTGAGGTCGCCGAGGGGTATGCGCGCAATTTTCTGTTGCCGCGTAGCCTCGCGTCCGAGGCGAATAAAGGCGCGCTTGCCGCGCACGCCGATCAAAAGCGTGCCAACGAAAAGAAGGAAGCGCAGCAGCTCTCAGATGCCAAAGATCTCGCGGACAAGATCGAACAGACCAAGCTTGCCGTCAAAGCGAAAGCAGGCGGCAACGGAAAGCTCTTCGGTGCAGTGACCAACGCTGACGTCGCGGATGCCATCCGGGACGCGCTCTCGGTTGCGGTCGATAAGCACAAGATCGAGATCAAGAGCCAGATCAAGGCGCTTGGCGCATATCCGGTGGAAGTCAAACTCCACAAGAACGTCGTGGCAAAGGCGACGATCAACGTCGTCGCTTCCTAGGCAACCGTATGGCCGGCATTGATTCAGCGTACGCGACGCGCCTGCGGCGCAAGTACGGCGTTGAAGACGAACTCAACCGGTACGTTTCCGCGCTCTATGAGATGCTCGCGA
>JAFANA010000136.1 GCA_019232905.1 Vulcanimicrobiota bacterium | reverse complement strand
ACGATGTATCAGATGCGCGCACCGGGCATGACGTTCACGCGCATGCCGCTCTTCTGCTGGGCGCAGCTTGCAACCGCGCCGCTGTTGATGATTGCAACAACGGCGCTTGCTGCGGCGCTGGCCGCGCTCTTCATGGAGCGCCAATTCGGCGTGCCGTTCTACGATCCGACCAAAGGCGGCAGCCCCGTCATGTGGCAGCACATGTTCTGGTTCTACTCACATCCGGCCGTGTACATCATGATTCTGCCGGCGTTCGGCATGATCTCCGAGATCATTCCGACGTTCGCCCGCAAACCGATCTTCGGTTATAAGATGATCGCATTCTCGTCGATGGCGATCGCGCTCGCAGGCTTCATGGTCTGGGCGCACCATATGTTCACGTCGGGCTTGGCGCCGTTCTTGCAGCTGCCGTTCATGATTCTCACGTTCGCGATCGGCGTGCCGTTCTACGACCCGACCAAAGGCGGCAGCCCGGTCATGTGGCAGCACATGTTCTGGTTCTACTCACACCCAGCCGTGTACATCATGATTCTGCCGGCGTTCGGCATGATCTCGGAGATCATTCCGACGTTCGCGCGCAAACCGATCTTCGGCTACAAGATGATCGCGTTCTCGTCCATGGCGATCGCGCTCGCAGGCTTCATGGTCTGGGCTCACCACATGTTCACGTCGGGTCTCGCGCCGTATCTCCAGCTGCCGTTCATGATCCTCACCTTCACGATCGCGATTCCGACGGGCGTGAAGATCTTCTCGTGGGTCGCGACGCTATGGGGCGGTAAGATTCATTACACGACGTCGATGCTGTTCGCGTGCGGATTCCTCGCGCTCTTCACGCTCGGCGGGATCACCGGTGTGTTCCTCGCGGCGGTGCCGTTCGACTTACACGTACACGGCACGTACTTCGTGGTCGCGCACTTCCATTACGTGCTCGTCGGCGGATCGCTCATGGGCATCTTCGCCGGCATGTATTATTACTTCCCGAAGATGAGCGGACGGCTGCTCAGCGAGCGGCTCGGTAAGTGGCACTTCTGGCTGTTCTTCCTTGGGTTTAACGGAACGTTCTTGCCGCAACACTGGCTCGGTACGCTCGGCATGCCGCGTCGCGTTCCCGAGTACGATCCGCAGTTCACATTCTGGAATCAGTTCTCGTCGATCTCGTCCTACGTGATGACCCTCGCGATCCTGATCTTCTTCGTGAACGTGCTGTGGAGTTTGCGTAACGGCAAGAAGGCCGGTCCGAACCCGTGGGGCGCGCGTACGCTCGAATGGCAGATCCCGTCGCCGCCGCATTACTACAACTTCAAGCACATCCCGACGGTTTACGGACTGCCGTACGATTTCGGCCAGCCGCTGCCGTATAAGGGATTGGAAGAAGAACTCACCGATACGCCCGTTAGCGTAGGAGCTCACTAAGCATGGCGGTTGCAAACCTACTCTACGGCCACGAACCGGGTGTAGAACACGTAGATCAGCTCTATGCGGAGACGCGCGACCTGCGTCTCCAAGGCTTCCTGCTCTTTCTCATTTCCGACTGCGTTTTATTCTCGTCGTTCATCTTCGCATATTTCTATATGCGTAACAGCGGCCAGGGCTGGCCGCCGCCCGGAATCCATCGTCTCGACGTCGCGTTCGCCGCGGTGAACTCGGTGATTCTGTTCGGGTCCGGTGCGACGATGCACTACGCGCTCGAAAACTGGAAACACGGCCACTTCAATCGCTATGCGATGTTCATGATCGCAACGATTATCCTGGGCGCGTGCTTCCTCGGCGGTCAGGCGTACGAGTACACGAACCTGATTTACAACGAGCACGTTACGTGGGCCGGCAGCGGCATCTTCGGTGCGTCGTTCTTCACGCTCACCGGCATGCACGGTTTCCACGTGTCCGTCGGCGTCATCTACCTGTTCATCTTATTGCTGCAGTCGGTCCACGGCGTGTACACGAAGCACAAATACTTCGGCCTCACCGCAGGCACGTTGTATTGGCACTTCGTCGACGTCATCTGGGTCGTACTGTTCTCAATCTTCTATCTGATCTAGGGAATCGTTATGAATGCAGTAATGATCGAACACATCGTCGCGATTGTCGGCGGCATCATCGTCGCCGTGGTCTCCGCGGTCGCCTTGAAGAATGATTGGAAAACTCCCGGCATGGAGAATCAGGTCTTCAAGCTGATGCTCGCACTTTTGTGCCTCGGCGCCATCATTGCGATTCTTGCAGGCGCGGGCGTTCTCGGAAACTTCCACCAAGGCGGTAACGCATGATCGTTCCGGATAGCGAATACGTAGATTTCAGCAAGGTTCCTCAGTCGCGGGGCATCGGTAAAGAGGCGTTCGTGGCACTTGCCGTCGGCCTGATCGGCATCTTTGCCATGGGATTTCTCTCGTGCTTTCTCTCAGGCTACGGCCACCTCTGGCCGGCCCAAAAGACCTTGCGAACGGACCTCGGCTCAATGCCGTCGATCTCGTCTTCGCAATCAACGAATCCCTAAGCATACACGAAGCGAACCAAACGCCCGCGCCGTACGTGCGGGCGTTTTATTTTTCGAGCCCGGCAAAACAAAAACGGACCCTCGTGCATCTATAGAAGTACGATGCAAAGAACGAATGCCAAGGCAATCGGGCTGCTTCTCGAGGAAGCCTGGCCGCAAGCCTACCGCATTGCGTGGTCAATACTGCGCGACGCGAACGAAGCCGAGGACGCCGCGCAAGAAGCATGCGCGCTTGCGTTGCGCGCGCACGAGACGCTTCGCGATCCGAGCGCCTTTCGGCCGTGGTTCTACCGCATCGTCGTGAATGAAGCGCGCGGGCGACGCAGACGGCGGCCGCAGGAGCCGATCCCCGGAGAGTTGCAAGCGCCGTTCGACGCGCCCGACGACCGCATCGACGTCCGGCGCGCGATCGACCGGCTCGACGAACATGCGCGTCTTAGCGTTTTGCTCTTCTACTACGTGCGGCTCTCGACGACGGAGATTGCCAACGTGACCGGCTCGAGTCCGCTCGCCGTGCGTTTGCGATTGCTTGCCGCTCGCCGCCGGCTTCGCCGTTTACTTGCACCCGATGATGTTTCTCAGCTTGCCGAAAGGACCGAACGTGAACCGCAAGTTGCAAAGTGATTCGTATGCCGAGCTCGTGCGAGCGTACGCGGAAGCCATCGCCGTCCCGCGTTTCGACCGCAACGCCGTCGAACGGCGCTCGCCGAAGACTCGCGTTTCAAGTGTTTCGCCGCTGCGACAGTATGCGTTTGCAGCCGTCGTATCCATCGCGCTGGTTGCGTGGGCTGCCCCCGCCGTGCCCGCGCTGATTGCAGACGTGCAGAACGCCGTGCAACTCTTTTTGGAACACAACGGGCAGATGGTTCCCGCAACGGATCGTATCGTGACGATCGATGAAGCGGCACGGGATTTACCGTTCCACGTCGTTGCACCGAGCGGCGTTCCACTTGCGGCAACTCCGACGATACGTGAAGTTTCCGTGGCGGGCGATCCCATGAGTGCGCAATTGATGATCCAGTATGCGTCGAATATTGCCGGCCCGAAGCCCGGGATGGTCGTATTGCCTGCGCTCACGATCGTCGAAATGCCGGCCGGCGCACCGCAGTCCAACCTGTTCTTCACAGCGCACGCCGTCGGACAACCGCCGATGGCGAGAATGCCGCAACCGCCTGGTAATCCGGGTGGCCCTGCACCGGTTGGGGCCGTTCGAATTCGCATGCTAACCTCGACGTGGGTTGCGAACGGGACGCGCATCACGCTGATGGGCACGCCGGGCGCAATCACGCAGCCGCAACTCGATGCGATTCGCCGCGCGATGGGCGGACAATAGGATAAACCGCGGCTCCGCTCCAAGCGTCACCGCATGGCGAGCCGCCGTGTCTTTCTGCAGTCGATTTTGTGCGCAGCAACGGCGCCCATACTTGGCGCCGTAACGTCGTCCCGCGAAGCCGTCTTTACGCCGGACGATGTCCGCGCCGACCTGGACTCCATGTGGACTGCGATGCTCGATGTCGGCGTCTATCCGTTTCGCACGTCAAATAGGACCAGCGTGGAACGCGGCTATCGGCAAGCTCGTGCCGCGATCGTAAAACCGATGACGCTGCGCGAAGCGTGGGTCGCGATTGCTCCGGTATTCGGTGCATTAAACGATGGCCACGTTTCGCTCGCGTTCACGCAAGACCTCAACGATGCCGCGCGGCGTTTCCCGCTGTGGTTCGCGTTGTCGGATGCGAACGATGCACTGATCCTCGCCGGCGATCGCACGGGAACCATCCCGCCAGGCAGTTCGATCGTCTCAGTCGAGGGCGTCGGCTTTGCGGCGTTGCGCAACCTGACGCTCGCGGCATTCGGCGCTCAAACGGCGGTGCTGCATCGCGCGCGTGTGACGACGTCCGGTGCGTGGCCGGCAATCGCGCTCTTCGGCGCACTACCGCAGTATACGGTTCGCTACATCAGTGACGGGAAGACCGCCGACGCCGTCGTTTCATCGGCCGACACGACGGGCACAGCCGTCAGCGGCGGCCCGCCGTACACGTATGCGACGCTCGCAAACGGCAGCGTCGGCTACATCGAATACCGCTCGTGCGAAGATTTCGATCGCTTCCGTACGTTTCTGCAGACGACGTTCCAAACGATCGAGGATCACCCGGTTCGTGCACTCGTGATCGACATTCGTCAAAACGGCGGCGGCGACAGCGCGCTCAACGACTTGCTGTGGACGTATGTGTCGAACAAACCGTTCAAGCAATACGGCGGTACGATCGAAAAGTCGTGCGCGCGATTGAAATCGGAATATGGTAAGGATCGCTACGTCCAAGTCTACGGCGATGAAGCGTGGGACGCGCCGGAGGGAACGATTCTGACCTTGGGCATGAACCCAGACGACGGCCTCATTATCCCGCAAGCGCAACCATTACGCTACAGCGGTCCCGTCTATTTGTTGATCTCGACGCACACGTTCTCATCGGCGATGTCGTGCGCGCTCGCAGCGAAGGACTACGGCTTAGCGACGATCGTCGGCGAGGAGACCGGCGAGCCGGTGAATTCAACGGGAGAGATCTACGAATTTATCGCGCCCGCAACGAAGTTACCGTTGTACCTGACCACTAAATACTTTCTCGCACCGAAGCCTCATCCGGACGGGCAAGGCGTCATTCCTGATGTGATTGTCCCGACGCAGCCGCAGGACCGGGCGGCCGGCCGCGATGCCGTTCTCGATAAGGCACTTGCGCTCGCTGCTTCTGCGGGCTGATTACTGCGGATGCTGTCCTTTGCGCGGTGCGATCCCGATTGCGAGTACGGGGATTTCATCGGGGATAAGCCCGGTTGATTTGCCGTCGATTTTGTGGATACCGGCGTACTGCGAAAACTCGACCATCGCCGGAATCGTGAGGTCCGGCAGTTCTTTTCTGCCGTAACATTCCCATTCGCAGGCGACTGATTGATCTTCGAAAAGCGTCGCAACATAGCCGGTCGCATCGATTTCCGACGTCGCGTCTTTCTTGCGGTAGCGCACGTAGCCGTCGACGATATAAATGGGCTTGAACGTTTGCACGTACGCCGCGAACGGGGCGACGAGCACGGCGACGAAGTAGCCGAGAAACGCGATAGCTCCCAACGCGAAGATCCATGCAATTTTGACGAGGTCGCGATCGGCCGGAACGTGTTGCGCGCGATACACGATGCCGACGGTAAGGAAGATCATGAAGATCAGGCCGAGCAATGGCTCGATTGCAATTGCGAAGCGGCCGGTGAGACCGCGCCACACGATCAACCGTTCGCGGTCGGTCCAGGGACGGTGCGCAAGCTGGCGGGTACGCCGGTCAAACAGCCGCTGTTTCATGTGCGATGGGGGCCGCGCGTTGAACGATGCCTTTGAGCGCGGTCTTGACCGGTAGCGTACCCAAGGTTTGCCGTGAGTCTCCTGAGAGCCGGCTCGCGATGAATCCGTCGCTCACGTAATTCGGCGCGTGCTGCACCAAGAGCGAGGCCTGCCACAGGAGCGCCATTCGCTCGACGAGGGACCGAGCTCGCCATTCCATGCTGTCGAGATCCATGAGATCGGCTTCTAAGGTTCGTAATGCGTCTGCAACGCGCCGGTCTTCGAGCGCGGGCGTTATTTCGATGCGCAACGCTTCGACGGCTTCCGGCTGCTTTTGAATGATTCGTAGCACGTCGAGGGCGTTGATGTTGCCGGAACCTTCCCAAATCGAATTCAGCGGCGCTTCGCGATAGAGCCGCGGCATGATCGATTCTTCGACGTAGCCGTTCCCGCCAAGGCATTCGAGCGCTTCAGCCGTTGCGACCGGCGCGCGCTTGCACACATAGTACTTGCCGACGGCCGTGCCGATGCGCTTCAGCGCCGACGCGTGCGGATTGTGCGCGGTTTCGTCGACGGCGCGCGCGAGGCGCAGCATCAATACCGTTGCCGCTTCCGATTCGAGCGCGAGATCGGCGAGTACATTTTGCATTAGGACGTGGTCGATCAGCCGTTTTCCAAACGTATGCCGGTACGTCGCGTGATGAATGGCTTGCGCGAGCGACTGGCGCAACAGCGCTGCCGAACCGATGATACAATCCAGACGAGTCTGATTGACCATCTCCACGATGGTATTGACGCCGCGGCCCTCTTCGCCGATCAGCCACGCGATCGTGCCTTCAAACTCGACTTCACTCGATGCATTGCTGCGATTGCCGAGTTTATCTTTGAGGCGCGCAATCGCAAAAGAATTGCGCGAGCCGTCGGGCAGTGCGCGCGGCACGAAGAAACACGAGAGTCCGCCGTCGGCTTGAGCGAGCACGAGAAACGCATCGCTCATCGGCGCGGAACAAAACCACTTGTGTCCGTTGAGAACGTAGATGCCGTCGACGGAGGTGCGCGTCGCGCGCGTCTGATTGGCGCGAACGTCGCTTCCGCCTTGTTTTTCGGTCATGCCCATACCGCAGATCGCGCTGCTCTTTTCCGCGATGGGAAGCAGGCGCGGATCGTACGTCCGTGCTGCGAGTTTCGGTACCCATTCGTTAGCGAGCGCTTCGTTATGACGCAACGCCGGAACGGCTGCGTAGGTCATCGAGATCGGGCATCCGTGTCCGCCCTCGACTTGCGACCAGACGAAGAACTTTGCGGCGCGCCGGACGTGCGCGTGCGGCATCGGATCGAGCCAGGGCGCACCGTGCAAGCCGCGCGCCGACGCCGTGGCCATGAGTACGTGCCACGACGGATGAAACCGCACCTCATCGATGCGGTTGCCGTACCGGTCGTGCGTATGAAGCTGCGGCGGATTTTCGTTTGCATCGAACCCGAGCTGAATAACGTCGGGTTTTCCGGCAAGTTCACCAAGCGCTTCTAGCTCGGCCGTTTCCAGGCCGCGCGTTTCGCGCTCGACGCCTTCGCGAAGGGCGCGGTCGCTCAGAAAGACGTTATAGTCCTGGAGCGGAGGCGGCTGGTTCGTCACAGCATGATTCGGCATCGCCTATGTATTGTACGGCGTGCGGCGATTGCTTCCTCACGAGCAGGTCAACCAGGCGAAGCGGATACGAACGGCGCTTCGGCGCGCGGGAGATGGTCGCGCAGATGCACGACGCTGCGCGGGCCGTGTTTCTTGAGCAGCGCGTTTGCGCAGACGTCATGATGGACGATCGTCAGTAAGCGCGAAAGTTCGACGTCGGCCTGTCGTTGCGCGCCGCCGAATGCATCGAATACATCGACGCTCGCGACCGGTCGCTTTGCGCGCAATGCGGAGAGAATCACCTCGACACTCTGCGCGTTCGTGCAAAACGATGCGGTATCCAAGATCACCGTATACGTTCCCGGCGAAATCATAATGCCCGGTACTCTTGGGCCGGCCGGTGGTCTCCCTTGCGAACAACATGTGCACGCCGCATGGTTTTCTGTGGATAGAGCGTGCAGAACATGTCGATAAGCCTAGGCTGCTTCTTCGAGGGGCACGCGGCGCTCGTCGCGCCGCGATTTCAGGAGCGCGGAGATGATGAGGGCCACGAGCGCGACGCCGCAAAAACAGAAGTACGCGTCTTGATAGCCTTGCATCTCGTCGGTAGCAAGACCGATTACGCCGCCGGCCAGCGAACCGCCGAGAATTTGCCCGACGATCAACGCTTGACTGAGCAAACCGACCGCCGTTGCGCGCGTCCGTTCGCCGGTTTCGTTCGTGACGATGTAGCGCGTGGGCGCGCCGAGCAATGCTCCGAAGCCGCAGCCCGCGACGACCATCGCAAGCAGCGTCAACGGCAGCGAACGGAAGCCGACGGCAAAGATCGCGAGTCCGATTTCCGTAAACAGCGTCCCGAGCAGCAACACGTTGCGGCTGCCGATACGGTCGAGCGCGCGTCCTGACGCGGGAATCACGAGCACGAACATCACCGCACCGAGCGCAGCAATCAGTCCCGCTGCGGCGTATGATAGGCCTTGCGCGCCGACGAGGACCGTCGGAATAAAGAAGAGCGATCCCTCGAGCACACCGATCGCGATCTCGAGGATGTAGGTTTTAACGAGCTGCGGACTCGTCACAACCGATGCCGGCACGATCGGATTGATCGCGCGCCGTTCCCACCATGCGAACGCGATGAGTGCTAGGATGCCGACAAACGCCGTAATCGCGCGCGCCGTCGTTAACCCGTCCATTACGAGCAGCAAGCCGAGACAAAGCAGCGTCAGCCCTCCGGCATCGAGCGGGCCGCGCACGTGCGGCGCCGTTTTCGGTACGTACCGGCGCGCGAGCCACAAGACGATTGCGGCAAGCGGGAAGTTGAAGGCGAAGATCCAGCGCCACGAGACGAAGTGCGTAACGAGACCGCCGAACGTCGGACCGATCACCGCGGCGAGTCCCCACGTGGCTGCAACTAAGCCCAGTGCGGCACCGCGGCGCTCCTTTGGAACGACATCGCCGATTGCAGCTGTGGCAACGGGAAAGATACCGCCCGCACCGAGCGCTTGCAATGCGCGCGCAAGCAGAAAAATCGGATAACTCGGTGCGAGGACCGCGACGATGCTGCCGAACGCGAAGAGTGAGACGCACGACATGTAGACGACACGGCGGCCGTACCGGTCGGCAAGCGTACTAGCCACGGCGATCGAGGCGACGTTGACGAGTAAATATAGCGTGAAGATCCACGCAAGGTCGCCGGTCGGAACACCGAATTCGCGGCCGAGTGCGGGGAGCGCCGGTGAGAGGACTCCGAGGTCGAGTGCGCCGGCGAACACACCGAGCGCAAGAGTTAGCAGTAACGGAATCGCCGAGCGATCAACGTCATGCCCAGCAAGACGTTCGCTCATGATCGGGGGACTCCGCAAAGCGGAGCGCGCGGTTTGCGCTTCGCGCACCGTAGTGCCATTTAAACTCCTGGGGTCCCCAACGTGAGAATCACGTTGGGGTGATGATCCTGTCTACAACCATCACCAAGCACATCAGTGCAAGGTAGAGCAAAGAGAACTTGAAGGTACGCCGCGCCCAGGTTTTGCCCGGGTCTTTCCACGTGCGCAAGGTATCGTAAAGAAAAATTCCGCCTAGCACGACGGCGGCAGCAGTGTACACCGCGCCCATAATGTGAAGCGGATAGAGAATGACCGACGCAACGACGAGCAAGATCGTGTAATAGATGATCTCGCGCTTCGTGCGTTCTTCGCCGCTGACATTGGGCATCATCGGAATTTTCGCTTTGTCGTAATCGATCTCGGTCATGAGCGCGAGCGACCAAAAGTGCGGCGGCGTCCACAGAAAGATCAGCGCAAACAATCCGAGCGCAGGACCGCCGATTTGATGCGTCACCGCGGCCCAGCCGACGAGCGGCGGCACCGAACCGGCCGCTCCGCCGATTACGATATTGAGCGGCGTGATGCGTTTGAGCCACATCGTATAAATCACGACGTAGTACACGTTTCCGGCGAGTGAGAGCCACGCGGCGAGCGGATTGACGAGGAAGAACAGTATTGCAAACGCGGCGATGCCCAAGATCACGGCGTAGATCGTCGCATTCCGCACGCTGACGCGGCCTTGCGGAATCGGCCGCGACATCGTTCGGCGCATCAAGCCGTCGATATCGGAATCGTAAACGCAGTTGAGCGCTCCGGCAGAGCCGGCAGCGAGCGCGCCGCCGAGCAGCGTCCAGAACGTAAGGGCGAGCGGCGGAACGCCGCGCGCAGCCATGATCATCGCGGCTGCCGTCGTGATGAGCAGCAGCACGATGATGCGGGGCTTGGCGAGTTCGAAGTAGTCGCGAAGAGCTTGCGTCACTTATGCGACCGCGCTATCCGTACGCACCGCGTAGGCATCCATCGCGCACAGAAGCGACGCAACAACGAATGAGAGGAAGACGAGCGCCGCATTGAACGCGTGCGCCTCGCGCAGATCCATCGGCAGACGGAGCGCGACGTTGAGTAAACCCAACAGCACTTGGACGAACACGAGCGCGAGCCCGGCGCTCACCGCAGTGCGAACGCGTAGGCTTGCCGGCCGTAGCCAAGCGAGCGCGAACGATACGACCGCGCAGAGGAACGTCCCGCCGGCGATGATCCGATGAAGCATCTGCACGTATTGGCCTTCGCTGTAAACGACGACGTTGCCCGCGCAATTCGGAATCGACAGACATGCAAGTCCTGCACCGCTCGAACTCACATATGCGCCGACGCACATCGTCACGAATGCGACGAGCGCCGTGCCACAAATCACGCCGAGCAGCGAAATCTCTGCCGGCTGCTCGCGAACCGGCCGCGCGTCGGAAGCGAAGAGCATCATTGCAACAAGGGATGCAATAAATGCCATCGCCGTTCCCCAATGCAGCACGACGGACATCGGGCTATTCGAAAGATGGACGGTCGCCGCACCGAGCAGACATTGAATGACGAAGAGCGCGCCGATCACGCCGAGCACGGGCGACACGAACGGCGAGCGCGCGCGAACGCGCCATGCCGCGATCATGACCGCGATAACGAGCGGGGCGACGCAAAATGCAAACAGCCGGTGCGTCCATTCCCACACCGTTCCATCCGCAAGGGACGGGACGAGCATACCGTGGCATAGGGGCCAGTCCGGACATGTCATACCGGCGCCGTTGATACGCGTCCAGCTGCCGAGCATGACCGTGCCGAGCGCTACAACCACCGCCGCCGCCGAGAGGCGTCGCAAGGTCTTCATCTGAGTGAATTTTAGCCTACGCGCCCGGGGCTCAATCGGGCAACGACAGGCGTCTTAGCGGGCGAGTGCGCTGGGTTTGTTTTGTGCGATCGGGATGACGTGAGCGCCGCCCGGCAGCGCGGTGTCGCCGCGGGTGGCAAAGGCGGCGAGCGAGTCGTGCAATGAGGACGCTTCCTCGGTAAGACGACGCGAGAGGCCGTCGAGACGTACCGCCGTGTCGAGGGACTCGCGGGCGCGGGAGGCCATCTCCTCCATCGCTCCTTGTGCTGACTCGAGCGCGATCGATTGCTCGTGCGTCGCGCGTTCGACCTCGGCTGTGACTTTCAGCATGCTCGAAAACTGCGCGTTGATCGCGCGGACGCTGGCGGATTGGCGGGTGGTAGCCGACGCTACGCTCGCTGCGCGTTGTTCGATGTCCCGGACTGCGGCCAGCAACTCCATCGAAGCCGTCGCGGGCACCTCGGCCGCGGCCGCGGCCTCCTTGGCCATGCGAGCCGTGTCGCTGACCAGCGCGAGAATTTCGGCGAGAGCGGTCGAGGCGGTATCGGAGGCGTTGCGCGCCCAGTTTGCGCCGTCGGCAGCTTTGCCGATGACTGCCTGCACGGATGTCGAGTTGCGCTGGACTTCTTCGGTCAACTGCGTCACTTCGCGCACCGTGCTCGCAGAGCGGTCGGCAAGTTTGCGAATTTCATCGGCGACGACGGCGAAGCCGCGGCCGTGATCGCCGGCGCGCGCCGCTTCGATGGCTGCATTGAGCGCGAGCAGATTCGTTTGATCCGCGATTTCGTCGATCGCTTGCAACATCACGCCGATTTGCGACGTTGCCATGCGCAAGTGCGTGATGGCTTCCGTCACTTCGTGCAGGTCGTTGGCAATGTGCAGCGTCCGGTCGATCATGCCGTCGAGAATCTCGCTCGAACTGCGCACGCGTTGGTCGGATTCGAGCGTGCGATCGAAGGCGCTGCGAATCGTTCCGGTAACGTCACCGAGCGCGCGCGAGAACCCTTCGACCGAGCGCAGCGTCTGATCCGCCGTGGCAGCGAGTGCTTCGTTATTTTCGGCGATCGCATCGATGGTCGTTGCGAGGTCGTCGAGCGAGTGCGCCCCGCTTTCGACTTCGGAGCGAAGCGTATGCGCGTTCTGTGAGACCTGCTGCGCGTTGAGCGTGAGCTGCGCGATCGCGGCTGCACTCTCCGTCGTGCCGTCGGCCGTCGAACTCGCGAGCGAGCGCACCGCGTGCGATTGCGAACGAACTTCTGCCGCGACACCGTCGACGTTGCCGCCCGCCGCGCTCGCGTGGCTGATGGCCGAGTCTAGGCGCTCGAGCAATTCGTTGAATGAAATCGCGAGCTCGCCCATTTCGTCATCGCTGTCTTCGTGCAGCCGTTTGCTCAAATCGGACGTCTCCGCAAGAACGCGAAGCGTGCGCGCAAGACGCACGACGCGCGTGACCGTCAATCGCGGAAGAATGAAGAACGCAGCAGCGAATGCAAGCGCTGCTGCAGCTGCGGCAATGGCGATGGAAATCCACATAGCGCGCAAGGCGCCTGCAAGCACCGTCGATTGCGGGACGAGTTTCGCAAAATAGAGCGGCGTTTCGGGAATGCGATCGAGGCTCGCGTAGGCCGGCCCGGCCGGTGTGCCGATGCGAATCGCCGCGCCGTCGTTGTCCATCGCAGCGCTCAACGCACCCAGATGTGCCGCCTGTAAAGTTTTGCCGTCCGACGATGCATCGCGTCCGACGTGCGCCACCGTCGTGCCGTCCGTCAGCACGCCGGCTCCGCCGGTGGTCCCGTCGACCGCTGCAAAGACGTTGTCGAGCGTCGTGCGCACGAGTGCGCCGCCGATTGCGGTCCCTGCCGCGTTCATGACCGGTGCGCACGTATAGATCGACGCTACGCCGCCTTCAACCGCGACATCGGAAATGGCAGGTGTCCCCGCGAGGGCGCTCTTCAGGCACGCTGACGCGTTGCGCGTGTCCATGTCGCCGTCGTGTTGCAGCAGCGTGCCGCGCCCGTTCGTGAATCCGATTGCGACGGCGTTCGGAACCATCGAAAGCAGTGCAAGTTCCGTATCGCTGCTCAACGGCTTCGCGGCAGCGAGTGCCGCGCCGACGGTCGGCAGTTTTCCGATCGCTTCGGTTGCCGCGCGTTTTGCGACAAGCATCTGACCGATTGTTGCAGCCGAGCCATGCGCGCTTTCGGTAAGCGACGATGTCGCGGTCGTTACGAGTTCCGCGCGCGACGTCACTGTTGCATAGGTAGCAAAGAGCGCGAGCGGGACAAGTGCTAAAACCGCAGACCATAACGAAAGTCGCAGTCGCAGGGAGAGTTTCACGATATCAAGCTATCGGCGAGACCCTATGCTCTGTTTAAGGATTGATAAGGATGATGTAAAGGTTAGCAGCGATCGCTTACTTCGGTGATGTGGCCGCCTGCCGTCAGTTCATCGCGCAGAATATCCGGAATCCGGTGCTCGAAGTCGCGTGACGCGTTTCCGGCCATTTCGACGTCTTGCTCGGGCGGATGCATCGGCGACGTCTCCGCGATATGCTGTTGCACCATGTAGTTGGTGCTTAGCGCGTCCGACCACGCGTCCGTCATGTCGTAGCCCGGACCGAATTCGCGATTGAGCACGACGTGATTCGTCTCTCGCTGCATGTCCGTCATGTCGAGGTAGGCCGTAAATCCGTCGAGGTCACGTTGGATGAGATGTTGCCGGTAGAGTACTCCGCCAAGCGCGTCTGCCGCGGCCGTTAACTCGGTTTTCTCTTGCTCGTCCGAAGCGGTCTTCGCGAGATCGCGTAGTTTCCCGACTTCGTCCAACCCCTTGCGGTAGTCGCGGTATATGCTGTCTCCTAAGTTTTCGAGCCGCTGAATCTCGTTGTGGCGGCTCAAGTCATTCTCTGCGAGATCGTTAGAATGGAGGGTGAGAATCACGCTGCCGAGCGTCGCATCATTTCGCACGGCGTGATCGATCGCGGCATTGACGTGGGTCGCAAATTCGCTGCAAAACGGAGAAGAACGCACGGTCACGATCGTCTTCAGCGGTTCAGCCGAAGCGGTGGGTGAGGGGCCCGGCACAGCCGTGATGATCGCCAATACGAGTGCGAACATGACTCATTGTACAACGCACGGCATCGGAATGAGTGACCGCGGAAAGGAATGTCCCGCGTACACCGCACGCGAAAGGCGAAATCAGTGAAGCGCTGGTGGGCCCTGATGGCGCTGCTGCTTCTGGCCGGGTGCCGGGAAGTGCGCGTCAAGACCTATGCGATCGGCACGACTCCGGTCATGGGCGGCAATCAAATCGAAATCGTACGCGACCAACCGTCTCTGGAGCGCCTGGGTATCAAAGCCCCGGTCCGCTTCAAGGGCGAGTTCGGTGTCGTGCTCTTGCTTGGTCCCCACAACCGTACGGGGTATCGCCAAATCGTGGAGTCGATCCGGGCAAACGACGAGCGGGTCCGCGTCGTTGCCTTTGAATCGGCCCCTGCCGACGGCGGTGAACCGGCGGCGGACTATCGGACGTACACCCTATGGATCATTCCGAACAGCGTCTACCGTCGCGGCATCCGGGTAGAAGTGGTGACGCCGGGGGACGAACCCGTCGCTCAGACGGAACTGCCCTAAAAATCCTTAGATCTTCGGTCAGGTTGGAGACGCGAAGGGACGATACAAAACACCGTGATTGAACCGGTATTGCAGTTCGAGACGAAGGTTGAACGCCTGGGCCTAGTGATGGCGCCCGACGGCGATCCGACAGAAATCGAAGGTGTATTGAATCCCGCGACCGCGCGCACGCGCGACGGCCGCTTGCTGATGTATCCGCGCGCCGTTGCGAAAGGAAATATTTCGCGGGTGGAACGCGTGCGCGTGCACGAACGTCCGGGTGACGGATTCGACGTGCAGCGCGACGGATTTGCGCTCGAGCCCGAAGCACCCTACGAAGTGCGCCCGCATCCGGGATACGGATGTGAAGATCCGCGCACCACGTTCGTTCCGATGCTCGACGCATACGTGATGATGTACACCGCGTACGGACCGGCGGGACCGCGCCTTGCAGTTGCGCTCTCCGACGACGGGTTCTCGTGGACGCGTTTAGGGTTGCTTCACTTCACTCAACCCGGCATGGCGCAAGGTGACGATAAAGACGGCGCATTCTTTCCCGAACCGGTTATCTCGCCGAAGGGCGTTCCGTCGTTTGCCTTCTTTCACCGTCCGATGTTGCATCTTTCTGCCGTCGACGGACGCGCGGCGATTCCGATGATCGAACGCATGCCCTTTACCGATCGCGAATCGATTCGGATGGGATATATTCCGCTCGAACCCGCGTTGAAAGACCGCAACCAGCTCCTCGACGTTTCGGAAAGCGTTCTGGTGCTCTCGCCTGACGATCAGTGGGGATCGATCAAAATCGGCGGAGGCACGCCGCCGGTGCGCATCGCCGAAGGATGGATGTCGCTCTTTCACGCGGTCGATTTGCTCGACAATCGCGGCGCAAAACCGAAGTTCCGTTACAGCGCCGGCATCTTGATTCAAGACTTCGAGCGTCCTGATAAGGTACTGTATCGTTCACCGCAACCGGTGCTCGCGCCGGAATCGGAAATGGAACGCACCGGAATCGTCGACAACGTCGTCTTCCCGACCGGCATCGATCCGCGCGCGGATCTTGGTCCGCGCGTCTTTGACATCTACTACGGCATGGCGGATTACACGATCGGCGCTGCACGCCTGACGCTTTCGTAGTTGCTGCGGTACTACGCGATTGCCACATGCATCGTGCTTACGATCGCCGTTCTCGCGACGGCGTGGAGCAACCGCGAGCGCATACGCGGGAACGTAGCACCGCAGGCGCCGCCCACCCGCTTTGCGGCCGCAGCGACGCCGCATGGGGGCTTCGAGGGCCAAGGTGGTGCGGGCAACGCCCCAGTGCGCGGTGACGCGCCGTGGGCACTCTCAGCGTTGCCCGAGTGCCTCGTTCAGCAGTCCGAAGCGACCGGATCGCTTGCTTACGTGCGTTCGAAGCTGCCGTCGGGCGCAACCGCGGTGAAGGCCGGAACGATCCTGCACTACGGTCCCTGCACGATTTTGGTCCGTGACGGCGAAGCGGTCGTGTCGCGAGGCCAGGATCGACTGCGCATTCCGCCCCACGTGACGCTCTATCGCGCGGGAAATCGGCTTGCGCTGCTTCGGCAAATCGGCGTAGCCGGTGAGCTGCGCGTGTATACCACTTCTACGCTTTAAAGATCTATGAATATTACCGACGAAGTGCGCAAGCGCCGGACGTTTGCGATCATCTCCCATCCGGACGCCGGAAAGACCACCCTGACGGAAAAGCTGCTGCTCTACGGCGGAGCCATTCACGTTGCGGGGCAAGTCTCCGCGCGCAAACGTCAGCGCGCCGTCACGAGCGACTGGATGCAGCTGGAACGCGAACGCGGCATTTCAATCACGTCGACGGTACTGCAGTTTCCGTATGACGGCTACACGATCAATTTGCTCGATACGCCGGGCCACCAAGACTTCGGTGAAGACACGTACCGCACGCTGCTGGCCGCGGATGCTGCGGTGATGCTCATCGATGCGGCTAAGGGCGTTGAGCCGCAAACGAAAAAACTGTTCGCAATCTGCCGCGAACGGAAGATTCCGCTCTTTACGTTCATGAACAAGATGGATCGCCCGAGCCGCGATCCGCTGGAGTTACTCGACGAACTCGAGCGCGTTCTCGGCATCGGTGTGTTCCCGATGAATTGGCCGCTCGGCAGCGGCGATACGTTTAAAGGTGTATACGACCGGCAAACGCGCGAACTGCACCTCTTCGAACGAAGCGCGCACGGCGCGACGAAGGCCTCGGTGCAAACCGCCGACGCGCGAGATCCGAAAATTCGCGAGATGGTCGACGAGATGACGTACCAGCAATTCGTCGAGGGATTGGAATTACTCGAAGGTGCGGGTGAAACGTTTGACCGCGAGGCGATGCTGCGCGGTGAAATCACGCCGGTCTTTTTCGGATCGGCCGTTACGAACTTCGGCGTGCAGCTCTTCCTCGATGAATTCATCACGATGAGTCCGCCGCCGGCGGGGCGCGGCAGCATCGACCCCACGGACGAACGGTTTACCGGATTCGTCTTCAAGATTCAAGCGAATATGGATCCGCGTCACCGCGATCGCATTGCGTTCATCCGCGTCTGTTCCGGCAAGTTCGAACGCGACATGATGGTCCGCAACGAGCGCACCGGCAAGGACGTGCGGCTCGCGCGCGCGATGAAGCTATTCGCGGATGAACGCGAATCAGTCGACGCGGCTTATGCCGGCGACGTGGTCGGCCTTGCAAATCCGGGAGTCTTTGCGATCGGTGACACGCTTTATGAAGGCGCGCCGGTCGTCTTTCCCGCCATTCCGACCTTTGCCCCGGAACATTTCAGTTCGGTCCGGAGTATCGATACTTCGAGTTATAAATCGTTCGGCAAAGGCATCGCGCAGTTGCGCGAAGAGGGAGCAGTGCAAGTTTTCTATCCGTGGGGCTCGACGCGAACCGAACCGATCATGGCGGTCGTCGGCGAGTTGCAGTTCGAGGTCGCAAAATACCGGCTCGAATCGGAATACGGTGTGAAAACGGTCTTCTCTGGTTTGCCGTATGGGCTGGCGCGCCGGGTCGAAGGCGACCCCGACGCGGCGGCGCGTGCGCAAATGCCGTCGAATGCGAAACTCGTCGAAGATTGGGAAGGCCGTCCGGTCGCGCTGTTCGAGAGCGAATGGAGCGTCCGGCTCGCGCAAGAATGGAATCCCAATCTCGTCTTCGCCCCGTTTGTCGCCGAAGTCACAGAGGAGACGATCCCATCGTGAAGACTCGATTGCTGGCCGTCGTTTCGATTGCCGCGTTGCTTGCCGGATGTTCGTTCCAGAATAAATACGAAAGCGAAGGGCAGAAGATCACCGAAGCCGTCATGCATAACGACTTGGGCCCGGTGAAAAAAGATCTGGCTCCCAATGTCAACGTAACGCGCGTACAGGTTGCAAACTGGGCCGATGAACTCGACGCGCAGGGCAAGCTGGAGTCGGTCAAAGAGGTTACGCCGTGCAATCGCACCGGCTACCACTGCTTGACCGTGAAGTTCGACAAGAGCACGTATAACGAATGGATTCAGATGGACGACCAAAACAAGGTTGTGAACTGGTACTTCCACGCGGCGCCGAATGCCGGTTAAGTACGACGACGTTCGTGCCGCAGCGCAACGGCTGAGCGGCATCGCTCACCGTACGCCCGTCGTGACATCGGTCACGTTGGACGATGCCGTCGGTGCGCGTGTGTTCGTCAAATGCGAAAACTTGCAGCGCATGGGCGCGTTCAAGTTCCGCGGCGCATATAACCGGATGGTGCAGATGACAACGGACGAGCGCAAACGCGGCGTTGTCGCCTATTCCAGCGGCAACCACGCCCAGGGTGTTGCGCTTGCCGCGAAGCTGCTGGATATCCCGGCCGTGATCGTGATGCCGCGCGACGCACCGGAAGCCAAACTTGCGGCAACGCGCGGATATGGTGCCGAAGTTCGGTTGTACGAGCGCTCCGAAGAAAACCGCGCGGTAATCGCGCAAGGCATCGCCGAGGAACGCGGCGCTACGATCGTTCCGCCGTACGACGACGAACGCATCGTAGCTGGTGCGGGAACGGCGGCGCTCGAGCTGCTCGAAGACGCCGGCGATCTCGACGTCATCGTCGCGCCGGTCGGCGGCGGCGGACTTTTCTCCGGTACTGCACTGGCCGCGCACGGTCACGATCCGAAGATCGAAGTTTGGGGCGTCGAACCGGCTGCCGGAGATGACGTGAAACAATCGCTCGAAAAAGGCGAGCGCGTCGTCATCAGCGTGCCCAAGACGATCGCCGATGGATTGCAAACCCAGTCGCCGGGTGAAGTTACGTTCGACCTCCTTCGGGAACACGCCGCCGGCATCGCGACGGTCACGGACGAGCAACTGGTCGACGCGATGCGTTTCGTCTTCGAGCGCATGAAGCTCGTCATCGAACCTAGCGGCGCCGCCGGAATTGCTGCGCTGCTCGGACGAAGAATTCCGGTCGAGGGCAAACGCGTGGGCGTCATCATCAGCGGCGGCAACGTCGACCGCTCACGGTTCGCGTCTCTTATTGCGTAGTGTTCTGGTTCGGGAAATACGCCGGTATGCTGAATGCCGTGAGAAACGGCTTTACCCGGTAATCGGGATACTTCGATAGCATATAGTCTTCGGCGGCCTTCGCGTCGCCGAGGGCAATTGCGGTTTCAAAATCGCGTAAGTACGTGCGGGTTTTTTCGATAAGTTCTGGACCTCCGGCTGTGCCGTGTCCCGGATAGATCGTCGCGACATCATGCAACCGCACGAATGATTCCAGCTCATTGAGTTGCTGCATCCACCCGGAAAGGTGCCGCTCCGCAAGATAGAGATGGGCGCCGTTGTAGATCAAGTCCGCGCAGAAA
Source organism: Vulcanimicrobiota bacterium (assembly GCA_019232905.1). GTDB lineage: Bacteria > Vulcanimicrobiota > Vulcanimicrobiia > Vulcanimicrobiales > Vulcanimicrobiaceae > JAMXLG01. The sequence goes on along the minus strand of JAFANA010000136.1, from coordinate 1,082 downwards.
AGCGCGCGTTCCTCGCCGATATGGATGGCCGCAATATGTTTCGATTCACTTTCACCGAACTCGACGATATCTAGGGCAATGTCGTCGAGCCACACTACTGGTTGTTCGAGTTCCGGAGGTATTACGAGTTTCTCCGGCGCTTGCGGACCGAGCTTGCCTTGCAGCAGAGAGAGCAGCGACGGACCATCTGCGCGGAGATCGGCGACGACGCTCGACGTACTTACGATTGAGGCTTGAGGGAATCGCTCCTTGAGAAATTCGAGTGCGAGAAAGTGATCCGGATGCGCGTGCGAGATAACGATAGTGGCAAGCGTTTTGCCCGTTTTTTCGATCGCATCAGCCAGCGCCCCGGCGTCGCTGCGAAGCATGCACGCATCGAAGAGCACGGCTTTGTTGCCGCGAGAGATGAGATACGCGTTCGACCAAGAGCCGGCCTCGCTCGCGGCAAATGCTTTAATCGCTAACGAAGGTGCCTTCATTTGCTCGAGGGTTCCACACGGAGGAGGTATCGGGCGCAGGCTTCGTCACCGTAGCCCATCGCTCGGCGATCTTCCCGCCTTCGAACCGCCACAGCACGAAGCCGTGAAACTCCATTTTCTTGCCCGAGGAAATATCCGTCCAGCGCCAGATGTTGCGGCAGACGACTTTGTCGCCTTCGGCAATCGTCTCCTCAACCGAAAGATGTAGATCGGGCATGGTTTTATACATGCCGAGCATCATTTGTTCGTCGCCGCCGGCATCGGTAGGTTTTCCATCGGGACCATCGTGGTCGTAGAAATCAGAGGTCATGTTCCGGTGAATGACGGCCGCGTTGCGTTCATTCACGAACTCTTCGAAATGTGCCCGAACGAACTGTTTCATCGCGTCGGGACTCAGTGTCGTTCCCATATGAGCACGGTAGTCCGCCCTGCAAAGAGCTACAATGGAGCAAAACCGCCATCACTACGAGTGAGGGTTTTATGTCTGGACGGTTCAGCGCTACACGACTTGAATTGCGCAGTTTCCTAAGGAGCGCGCGTTCTCGCGTGGACCCGGCTGCAGCGGGGCTTCCGCGTGGAATCCGCCGGCGTTCGAAGCCGGGA
>JAFANA010000078.1 GCA_019232905.1 Vulcanimicrobiota bacterium | reverse complement strand
TCGACCGTTTCGGCAAACGACGGATGCATGAAGTGACGAGCCGAGATATTGACGGAAATGCGGACCGGTGTCCCATTTGCTGCGCATGCCGCGATTTCCATACACGCTTGCCGTAGGACCCACGCTCCAATAGAGACGATCAGTCCGGTTTCTTCGGCAACTTCGATAAACGATGAGGGAAACAACAGTTCGCCGTCGGCGGCGGCAACGACCGGCTGGTAGTGCAGAACGAACGAATCGTTGGTAAGCCCTTTGCGAAGCTCGTTTTGCAAGCGGTGGCGAACGCGCGCTTCATCATGCATGGCCGGCTCGAACAGGCAAAATCCGTGTTCGCGTCGCTCTTTGGCTCGATACATTGCCGTGTCGGCGTTGCGAATGAGGATCGTCGAATCCATCGAGTCATCCGGGAAGACCGATATCCCGATACTCGAACTAATCACGAACTCGTACCCGTCGATTGCAAAGGGCTGATCGAAGAGGCGCCCGAGTTCCCGGGCAACGTGCGTCGGCGACACCGATAACTCGGTCACAATGACAACGAATTCGTCGCCTCCCCAACGCGAGATGAATGATTTCGGCGGAAGCGCGGCCGATATGCGCGCCGCTACGGCGCGCAGCAACACGTCGCCGACGGAATGCCCGAGCGTATCGTTAATGTCTTTGAAGTGATCGAGGTCGAGAAAATATACCGCACCCTGTCGTCCGCGCACGTCTGCGGCCCGAATTGCATCTTGCAAGCGACGTTGCAGGGTTACGCGGTTCGGCAGTCCGGTGAGGCTATCGGTCGATGCGACGAACTTCAGGGACTCTTCGGCTTCCTTGCGACGCGTGATGTCGAGCACGGCCGCAAACAGGCGGAGCGCCCGGCCATCCTCGTCGTACTCGTATTTTCCGTGCAGGTGAACCCATATCGTCGTGCTGTCGCGAACGAGGCGATGGTCGACGTCAAAAGGCACGCCGGAGACTTCCGCCCTGCGCATGGCAGCGGCAACCTCTTGGCGATCGTCGCGATGAATGAAGCGTTCGTATACGTCACGCAACGTGTGCGCCGGCGCCGTTTGCGCGATGCCCAGCATCCGAAGCAGCTCTTTCGAACATTCGACGTCGCCGGTTCGAACATCGCGGCTCCAATTTCCCAAGTGCGTCATCGCATGCACTTCGGCGAGACGCTCTTGACTCTCGCGCAGCGCGCGTTCGCGCGCCTCGACTTTTTCGGCCAAGCGTTGCGCTGCCAGGCGGCCGAGCAGTTCGCGCCGCTGAATCGACATCCGGTACGTCGCGGGCATAAACGCGAGCACGTATCCCGTAGCGTAGATCGCGAGCGCAGCGAGGTTTTGCGGTTCGTAGAACTGACCGCTCAACGCCGAATAGAGTGCCTGAAACGCAATCGCGATCAGCATCGCTCCCGCGAGGTACAGCGGCCGGTAAAATGCCTGCTGCGCGCCGACGATCATGAGAAGACCGGAGGCGATGTACAAGTAGTTGTTTCGGCTGTCGACGACGAGCACGTCGATAATAAGCATCGTCGGCAGCACGCTGACGAACTGCGCGATTTCCGCGTGACGGCGCAGCGGCCGAATGAAAAACACGGCAAGCGCTACAGCGGCGGAACATGCGGCAGCAACGAGCCGCAATGCCAGCGAATCGGCCGGGTGCCCGGGCGCAGCGGCCAACACGAAGTGGAACGCCGGCATCAGCACGATGATGAGCGCGCTATAAAGGTACACGGTCGGCGGGGCATGCTTCTCGAGCCACCGATCGTACGAACCGTGCCGGGAACTCATTGCCTGCCACGCTTTAGCGGGCAAGCTTTCGGCCCCTACCGGGCTTTCACAATATTGACAACTCGCGAGACGGCCGGGGGCACCGTGAACGTGCTCGAGATAATCGTCGCAATCGCGACTGCGAATGTGGCGACCACGATGGCCTCGCGATCGGGGATATGCACGGGCAGCGCGATGGCTAGCGCCAGGGACAAAGCGCCCCGCATGCCGGCTATGCGCACCACCGCAAGCCACGCCCGGGGAAACCGGGCCGGCAACAGGAGCGCGGAGACGGCCGCGCGCGATAAAGCAACCCCGGTCAACGCTGCGATGACGAACGCCAGGGCGCCGCTGATTCTCGCGACGTCGAGCGCGGCGCCGGTTAAGAAGAAGACGACGACGTTGGCAACCAGGGCCATCACGTCCCAAAATCCTTCGACGTCTTCAGCTAGCTGCACGGTCACCCACCGGCGCTCGAAGTACCGCAACGCGATGCCGCATGAAACGATGGCAAAGATTCCTGAAATGTGAAGCCGTTCAGCCGCGAAATACGATCCGTATGCGCATACGAGCGTTGTGAGGATTTGGAGGCTTGCGCTCTTGCGATTGCGCAGCACGCTCGCCGCTGCGAACGCGATGACTGCTCCGAAGGCGATTCCCGCGAACGAACCGGCAAGGGCAACAAGTGAGGCGCGGCCGGCGTCGGCCGGCGTGGCATTCGCCGTCAAAACGACGACGAGAACCGCGCGGTACAGCACGACCGCTATTGCGTCGTTGAACAGCGATTCGCACTCGACGAGCGTACGAAGCATCCGCGGCACGGGCAGCCGGCGGAATGCCGCGACGACTGCGATCGGATCGGTTGCGCTCAAGATGGCGCCGGCGAGGAGTGCCGGACCGAAAGAAACGCCAACGACGGAAAGTGCGCCCGCAACAATGAGTGCCGTGAGCGCTACGCCGGGTACCGCCAACGTAAGAATCGGACGCCATTGGCGGCGCATTGCCCGAAAATCGAGATTCCAAGCGCCCTCGAACAACAGCGCAGGCAGCAGCACGTACAACGTGAGCGAACGGAACGCGTCGGTCAATTGGCCGGGCTCGAAAAACCCGTACGCAACGCCCGCCAGCGTCACCGCCGCAATCTGCCAGAGCTTCAATGCGTATGCGTGAAGTTTCCCACGCCCGCGCCGCTCGAAGCAATCGCCTCGATCGCTGCGCGCATGCCCACAGCGCGCCGAGGCCGCCCCACGGTAGCGAAATACCACTCGGGATCGATATTGAGCGTTCGCGTTTGAATCATGCCGACGCGCACCTCGCGCAGAAACGACGTCATTGCGGCGACTTCTTCTTCGTCGTCCGTCACACCGGGATGCGTGAGCAGATTCAAACTGACGCGCAATCCGCGCGAAACGGCGAGGCGAACCGATGCAAGCACGTCATCGAGCGTATACCCGATCGGACGGTAGTACGCCGCGTAGACGCGCGGACGGAATGAATTGAGACTGACACGAACGGCCTGTAGTCCGGCGTCGATGCATCGTTCGAGCGCAGAGGTCATGCTGCCGTTGGTATTGAGATTGATCGTGCCGTTGCCGCATGCTTCGCGAATCTTCTCGATGGCACGCGCAATCGTGACCGAACGCAGGAGCGGTTCACCCTCACAGCCCTGCCCGAACGAAACGATGCCCTGCTCGACGCGTTCCAAGTGATGCACCGCGACACGCGCCAGCTCAGCGGCGGAGGTTTCATATGTGATGCGCGCTTGGGGCGATTCCAGTCCCGCCTCCGGCTCTTGTTCCGAGATGCAGCCGACGCAGCGCGCATTGCACTTCGGCGATACCGGAAGCGCTGCTTCGCCGCGCTCCAGAAACACATTTTGCGCCGTGAAGCAACCGTACTCGCGCGAACAAAGCGCAACTTGCGCGAGGACGCGGTTTGCGGGGTCGACCGCCATGCGCGCATCGAGGATCCGTTCGAGCTCGCCCTCGGCGAAATACCGCGGTTGCCAATCCTCGCTTTCATCCGTCTTCATTGCCGCAACGTAGAGCTCGTCGTCGACAACGCACGCAAACGTGTAGCCGAACAGCGGGAGCGCCGGCGCATCGGGTTCCTTCGCGTACGCCGGCACGAGCAGCCGCGTGTATCCCGCCGGAAGAATTGCCGCGAGCGCATATTCATCGGCGAATGCACCGTCGACGGTGAGCGCGCGGCGTCCGGGCAGAATCATTTCGACGGTTCCCTGCGGCGCGGGAATCAATTCCGCGCGATGCGGCTCGCGAACGATGCCTCCGTCGGCTAGCGGGGTTCGCGTATCGTCATAGTAGATGCGACCTTCACGGTCGCAGTAGGCAAGTCCAATCATTGCGTCGTTCACACATGGTTCGGGACGCGCACATCGATCGTTGTGTCGAAGACGTGCACGGCCGGTCCCGTCATGGATGCTCGTCCGGCGGCGTCAAGTTCGATGAGCAATTCGCCGCCGGGTACGTGCACGGTAACCGGCGAAACGGCGGTGCCGCGCGCAATCGCGGCCGCGACGCACGCGACGGCGCCCGTTCCGCAAGCCATCGTCAGGCCGGCGCCGCGCTCGAAATGGCGGACGCGCATTTCATGCGCGTTCACGATCACGGCAACATGCACGTTGGTACCGCGGGGGAAGAGATCGTTGTGCTGGAGCTCTTCGCCCAGCGCGGCGAGTTCGGCAACGTCGCCGAGGGCAGCGCGAAAGAGGACGACGTGCGGATTTCCGATATCCACCGCGACCGCATCCGGCAACGGGAGCTTGACCTTCATCACGTGCGGAATACCCACATCGACACGAACGCGATACGTCTCGCCTCGCTCGACCACCACCGTATGAATTGACCCCGCTAACGTTTCAATGAGGAGTTCGCGCCCTTCGTCGCGTTCGTCGAGGTACCGCGCCACGCAGCGAACCCCGTTCCCGCACATTTCTGCTTCGCTCCCATCCGCATTGATGACGCGCATCGATGCATCTGCGCAAGCCGAATGGCCGACGAGAAGCACGCCGTCGGCACCGATGCCGGAGTGACGATCGCACAAACGCCGGGCGAGCGAAGAGACGTCGTCTAGAGCCACAGTACGCGCGTCCAAAATGATGAAATCGTTGCGCGCGCCATGCATCTTGGTCACCGCAACGCGGTCCATCATGACGACGCGCTGCTCTCTACGACCGGCGGCTCCGGAGCCACAGCCACGGCGGCTGACGGCGAAATCGTCGAGATCGCGTGCTTGTAGATGAGATGCGTTTTATGCTCGTACTCGAGCAGCACGGTGAACGGATCGAAGCCTTTCACCGTGCCGCGGAGTTGAAACCCGTTCATCAGGTACACGGTCACATGTGTGCCCGCGCGTTTGCATTCGGCGAGAAACGTGTCCTGGAGGCTGATCGCCATAGCCGTTCGGTTTAAGACCAGCCGAGCAATTCCCTTGCCGAGCGCTCCACGTCCTCGGGCGGCAGCCAACGGGTCTCCGGCTCGCGGCGAAACCAGCTTCGCTGCCGGCGCGCATACCGTCTCGTCGCGCGCGCAAGCGTCTCGCGCAATTCAGGAAGCGTACTCCACCCGCGCGCGAACGCGAGCGCCTGCGGATATCCCACGGCGGTCGCCGCTACCGCCTCGGCGCCGACGCGCTCCGCTTCCTCGACGAGGCCGGCCCGCAACATCGCGTCGGTGCGCAGTGTAATCCGGTGGTCGTTCTCGGCGAGCGGAACATCGAGAAACACTTTGAGATAACGGACCGTGTGCTCGCCCTGCAGTGCGTTCTCACCTTCGTCGCGCGCGCTCCGTGGCGTGAGCGCAACTTCGAGTGCGCGTAACACGCGATATGTGTCATGCGGATCGAGCGCTTGCGCTCTCACCGCGTCATGAGCCCTCAGCCACTCATGTAGGAATTCCGGCGGATGCATCCTCGCCTCGTGCGCGAGGCGTTCGCGAAGCGCTTCGTCATATTGCGATGCAAGGTGAACGTCGCCGGTGAGCGCACGGACGTAAAACCCTGTGCCGCCGACGACGATGACGCGACGCCCGCGCGCGTGAACGTCGCGAATAATCGCTCGCGCATCGCGCGCGAAGCGTCCCGCGGAATACCGTTCCTGCGGATCTAAAAAGCCGACGAGATGGTGTGGCACTTCCGCGCGTTGCGAGTCATCCGGCGCTGCCGTGCCGATCGGCATATTACGATAAATCTGCCGGGAATCGGCACCGATGATTTCGGCCCCGAACCGCTTTGCAAGCGCGACCGCCAGATCGGTCTTCCCCGAAGCGGTCGGCCCGGTAAGAACGAGAACGCCCTCGTTCACTGTGTCAGGCCTCACACGCGTTTGAACATTTTCGCGAGGTCGTCGGGGGCGAGGCGGACCGTCGTCGGGCGGCCGTGCGGACAGTGCATCGGGTTCGCGCAGACTTGCAGGCGTTCAACGAGGGTCGTCATCTCTTCGGTCGCAAGCCGTTCTCCCGCGACCGTTACGGAATGGCATGCGAGCGAAGCCCAGACCCGTTCGCGCACGTCGCGCTGCTTCGGTTCGCCCGTCAAGTCTTCCAGAAAACCGGCGAGATCGAATGGGCGCGCACCGTATCCGGCAGGCGTCGCCGTAATGCGAAACGTGTGTTCTCCGAACGGCTCGATCTCGAGGCCGCCCTCGCGCAGCGCCTCCAGCGTTCGCTCGAGCGCAACGCTTTGCGACGCATCGAGTTCCACAACGATCGGCACAAGGAGCGGTTCGCTCGGCGCGTCTTCGCGTGCGCGCGCGACGATCGTTTCGTACGCAATGCGCTCGTGCGCGGCGTGCTGGTCGACGAGCAACAGCGAGTCGCCGTCACTCGCCAAGATAAAGGTACGATGCAGTTGCGCGAGCACGCGCAGCCGGTGACCCGGAACCTCGTCGATATCGCCCGTAACGCCGTCATCGAAGAGGGATTGCACGTGCGCGAGCGACGTATCGATTCCCGCCGGAGCAATCGACACGAACGCCGACGGCCCGGTCGCGTCGCGAAAACGCTGCGTCGCATTGTTTCGCAACGTCGCTGCGATCGCACGGCGCACGGCGTCGAAGACTTGGTTGCCGTAGCGCAGACGAACGTCGCTCTTCGTCGGATGCACGTTCGGATCCACGTGTTCCGGCGGCAAATCGAGAAACAGAACGCCGTACGGATGGCGTCCGATCATGGCGAACGTCGAATAACCCGCAGTCCATGCCCCGGCCATTAGCGTGCTTCGCAGCAAACGTCCGTTCACGAACAGCAACTGCATGCGGCGATCGCCGCGATCGCTTCCGGGTGCGCTGATGAATCCGCGCACGTGGCCGTCGAGCATGCGCGCCGCGTCATCCTCGAGCGGAATGAGCGACGACGCCGCTTCTCGTCCGAATACCATCGCCAAACGTTCGTGCATGTCTCCCGTTGAAGGCATAACCCACGCGTCTTTGCCGTCGTGTCGAAGGGAAAACGTTACGTGCGGGTACGCGAGCGCGAAGGTCGAGAGCCATGCGGAGATACGCGTGAACTCGGCGCCCGCCGACTTCATATATTCGCGGCGGACGGGGACGTTCGCAAAGAGCCCTTCGACCACGACCTGCGTGCCGCGCGGCGCAGCAACGGGTTCGACGCGGTCCGCTTCCTCTGCGTGCGCGTGAACGCGCGAACCGACCTCCGCCTCCGGCGTGCGCGAGCGCAGTTCGACCCGCGCGACCGCGGCGATTGATGCGAGGCCCTCGCCGCGAAAGCCGAGCGTAGCAACCGTTTCGAGGTCGGATACCTCTGCAAGCTTGCTCGTTGCATGACGCCGTACCGCGAGCGGAAGATCGCCGGGATCAATACCGCGGCCATCATCGATCACTTCAATCCGATCGAGGCCGCCGCGTTCGATATTGACGGTGACGCGCGTTGCGCCCGCGTCGACGGCATTCTCGACGAGTTCCTTGACGACGGACTGCGGCCGTTCGATGACTTCTCCGGCCGCGATTTGGCCGATAGTAACGGGATCGAGCAAACGGATCATGGACATCGCTGCCGAAAACGTTTCACCAATCATGAACCCGAGCCTGTATCGAAGGCGTTGCCAGATCGCGCGCTCGAAGTCCGTTCCGGAAGGGCCCGCGCGCAAACGGCGCAAATCCGATTCCGATCGTGATTCCGTGTCACCGCGTCATCGGAAGCAACGGCGAGTTGACCGGCTTCGGCGGCGGACTTCCGCTCAAACGCGCATTGCTCGAATTCGAAGGCGCAATCGCGCCGGAGCCGCCAAGATTATTCTAGCGCTACTGCGGGGCAAGATTGGGTGGCCACAGCGGTCCCGTCGGCAGGGCGAACCAAACTAACCCGTTCCACGTCGGCTTCTGTCCCACACTGAGCGCTTCTTCCGCATAGACCATAATGAAACGCGTGACGTGATAGGAAAGATCGATGTTTCCGATTTGCGTGTGATTGCCCATGCCGTCGTTGGTGAACTGTTCGCCTGCGGAGACGAGTCCGCGTTGGCCGATGTTCTCGAAAAGTTCATACGAGAAGCCGTTGCTGCCGGCCGGAGTCGCGCCCATTCCGGGATTGCCGTCGTAATTCATCTGGTACGTCGCAAGGAAACCAGGCACGGCTTTGATGGGGTCACGTTGCGCATAAAATCCGTTGGTGTAGTATTGGTCGAATCCACCCTCGCTCAACGGCCACGAACCGCGCGCACCGAAATACCCGATCTCAAGGGGATTGCTGCGATTCGCAAATGCAAGTTTATATTGCAGCGTTTTATCCTGCATCCAGTCGTATGCGTTGAACCCATTGATGTCTGCGGTTGACGTGCCGTAAGATACCTCGGCATCGAGCGAACCTCGAATGTATGCAAACTTGTAGCCCCAGCGATTCGTGTCCAGCTCGTAGACGTGCTCGCCGACGGTCATTTCGGCTGCAGAGTTGACGGTCAAACCCGAGACGTCGAACCATTGGCTGAATTCCGAAGGCGCGGGCACTTCGAGTTTTCCGGCAAAAATGTGCCCGGCGCCGTTGAAAAAGTTGTTGTACGCAACCCACGCCGTGTCGAGCCCTCCAGGTTCGCTACCTTGCCACAGCCATTGCTGAACGTGATACGTCCATTCGCTTTTCTCGGTTCCGAAGGCTCCGTCCGCGTGAAGGCCGAGCGAACCGATGTCCCAAGAACCCGCGTTCGGCGCCTGCTGCGAGTATCCGACGGGATAATCGACCCAAATGGGCGATTCCCGTTCCAATACATGAGGATTCAATCCCGCGTATCCGGTTCGCTGAACGTATCGTCCGTACGCGTTAAGCGCTGGAATTTGAATATGGCAATAGGAGCACTTGATGCCATATGCTTGCGCGAAGTTCGGCATCGACCGCACAGGCCTCGGAAAGACGAGCACGGTCGTCATGACGCAGGCTGCGAGCGCACTGTACGTCAGAATTTTGATTTCCGAACGGACTTTCATAACCGTCTCTCCGCTGAACGCAACAACGCAGTGTCCATTGTTGCTCGCGCATGGGAAGTTCTCGCTAAGAAACGAATGAAGCGATCGTAGAGTGTTTCCGCACACGTCGGCGATAACCACAAATAATGACGCAATGACGAAGGGTGCGAAGATTTACGGTAAAAATGGCTCACGAGCTCGCGCCATAAAGTGATTGCCGCTGTCAAAAATGCTGAGCCGTAATGTCAGGAATGCCAACGTTATTACGTAATTAGGAGGGCCGTGTTAAAGAACAACGTGGCGCCCGTCGTTCTCGCCGGACTCGTCGTCATGGTGTTGATTTCGGCGGCTTTCGAAAAGGGAGCCATCGGTGCACAACCGCCGGACGGAAAAGCGATTTTTCTGAATAACTGCGCTGCATGCCATCAGGCCAACGGTCGTGGCGGCGGGCCGTTTCCACCACTCGCGGCCAATTCGGACGTCAATCGTGCAGACAGCTCGAACTTGATCGAGATCGTGCTGAACGGACGAAGCGGTCCGATTACGGTGAACGGCAAACAGTACGGCGCGAACATGCCGGCATGGCGCACCGAGCTTTCCAATTCCGAGATTGCGGCGGTGCTTACCTATATACGCACGGCGTGGCAGAACAATGCGCCGGCAGTCTCCGAGGACCAAGTTGCGGCCGCGCGCGCACCGGAAGCGCTCAGCGGTGCTGCGCTTTTTGCAGCAAAATGCTCGACGTGTCATCAAAAGTCGGGTCAAGGTACGACCGTCTATCCGCCGCTTGCCGGTAATCCCGTCGTCACTGCCGCCGATCCCAGCGCGATGATCGCCATTATCGTCAATGGGCTCTCAGGTCCGCTAACCGTCCACGGAAAGACCTTCAACTCGCGGATGCCGACATGGAAAGGCCAGCTCTCAAATGCCGACATCGCGTCGGTGGCGACCTACGTTCGTTCCGCCTGGGGGAATAACGCCTCGCCCGTTTCAGAGGATCAAGTCGCTGCCGCCGGCTCCCGCGTCTCCGTTGAAGTCGGAGCCGCGATTTTTTCGAAGAACTGCGCCGCGTGCCACGGTGCCAAGGGAACGGGTGGAGTCGGTCCCGCCCTCGCAGGCAACCCGCGAATTAATATCGACAACCCGACGCCGATGTTGACGACGATCGTACAAGGCCGAAATCAAATGCCTTCATGGCGGGGACAACTTTCCGCGAGCGATATCGCGGCCGTTGCAAGTTTCGTGCGTTCCTCGTGGGGAAACCACGTTCCGGCGGTTACCGTACAAGAGGTCGCAGCAATCAAATAGCGCGTCTAGTCGTGTTGTAAGAATGAGAGCTGCATTTCCGTCGGCGATGAACGCCCGATGCGCCGGCGCAACGGAACTTGCTCTTCAACATCGGCTTTGCCGGAAAGCGCGTCGGCGATCTCCTTCGCGCGCTCGATGACCGGAGCGGGTAACCCCGCCATTTTTGCGACTTCGATTCCGAACGAACGCGATGAGCTTCCCGCCTGCACGCGATGAGAAAAGACGGGAGCGCCGCCGCGCGCCGTGTTCTCGACAGCCGTGATGTGATAGTTGGCGACCAGTTTCCAGTGATCGGCGAGCGCGCAGAGCTCGTGAAAATGCGTCGCGAAGAGCGCCATCGGCGATTGCGTATCCAAACCAAGCAAAAATTCGCAGATCGCCTGTGCGATTGAAAGACCGTCGATCGTTCCCGTCCCGCGCCCCACTTCGTCGATTAAGAGCAGCGAACGGCGCGTGCTGCGGCGCAGGATGTTTGCGGCTTCCGCCATTTCCATATAAAACGTCGATTGACCCGACGCCAGGTCGTCGCCGGCGCCGATGCGGGTGAAGATGCGGTCGACGACGCCGAGACGCATCGCGCGCGCCGGGACGAACGATCCGAGCTGCGCCATGATCACGAGCAGGCCGGTTTGCCGCAGATACGTTGACTTGCCGCCCATATTCGGGCCGGTGAGCAAAATGAATCGATGCGAACCGGTTTCGAGCCGCACGTCGTTCGGAACGAAATTCGTGCGCAGAACCGCTTCCATCACCGGGTGGCGGCCATCCTCGACACCGATAACGCTTTCGTCAACGAATTCCGGCCGGACGTAGCCGCGTTCCGCGGCGCATTGCGCGAGCGCGCACAGGACGTCGATCTCGGCAATCGCGTCGGCGGCTGCCAATAGCGCTTCCGCTTGTGCGGCGACGCGTTCCAATAGTTCCTCGTAGAGTCGGGCTTCGAGACGCTCTTGCCGAGATTGTGCGGTTGAAATCGCAAGCTCGAGTTCTTTGAGTTCCGGCGTAATGAACCGCTCGCCGGTCGTTAGTGTCTGCTTGCGAACGTAATCCGCGGGAACCGACCCGGCTTGCGCCTTCGATACTTCGATCGCATAGCCGAACGCGCTGGCGTATTTAATTTTCAGCGACTTGATGCCGGTGCGCTCGCGCTCGCGTTCTTCGAGTTCGGAGAGTCTCGAGCGCGCGTCGGTACGCAGCGTGACGCATTCCGCAAGCTCCGCATTCGCATCGGCCCTGATGACACCGCCATCGGTGAGTTGCGCGGGCGGTTCTTCGACGAGCGTGCGCTGCAAGTCGTCGAGCAAGTCATCAAAATGGTCGATGCGCTCGGCCAGCGGCATCAGCTGCGGCGGTACGATTTGGCGGAGCGGCCGAATGACGTCGAGCGTGCGGCGCAGCGACGCGAGGTCGCGCGGCAACGCGCGACGGAATCGCGCCTTTTGCGCGATGCGCTCCAGGTCGAAGCAGCATTTAAGAACGTCGCGAATAGCTTCGCGCCGCGCATGTTCGGCGAGAAGCGTCTCGACCGCATCCTGCCGTACCGCGATCGCATTGCGATCCACGAGCGGCGCTTGAATCCAGCGTCCGAGCATTCGCGAGCCCATCGTCGTCGCGCATTCGTCCAGCGTCGCAAGAAGGGTCGCTCGCGGATTCTGCCCTTGGGCGCGAGTGAGTTCGAGATGTTTTCGCGTTGAGGGATCGAGTGAGAGAAACTCGGTGCGGCGATAGAAGACCGGCGCGTGAAGGCCTTCGCTGCCGTTCGTAATCCCGGTTCGCTTGACGAAGCCGGCTAACGCGTCGAGCGCCCGATGAATCGCGACGGACTCGTCGAGCGAAAACCCGTCGATCCCCTCGCGCGGACGGGCTTCAACCAATCCAAGCGACGGGGCCGCAAGCCGCGCGCCGAGCGATTCAATCGCCGTGGCAAGCGTTGCGCGAATGTCGGCCGGAAGATCGCCGACGATTTCCGAGGGACCAACGCGCGCAAGTTCGGCAAGCATTTCGTCGTACGCCGCCTCACCGGAGATCGAGGTTGCAGCGCAATATCCCGTCGATACGTCGGCATACGCGAGCGCAAACGAATCGTTCAGCAGCGTCAATGCAGCGAGGTAATTGTTCAGTTTCCCGTCGAGCAACTGATCTTCGATCAGCGTCCCCGGCGTCACAATGCGAACGACGTCGCGTCGCACGAGTTTGTTCGGAACCGGAACTTCCAGTTGCTCGGCCAGCGCAATGATGAAGCGCTGCTGCACGAGTTTGTGCAAGTAGCCTGAGAGCGCATGATGCGGGACGCCCGCCATCGCAACGCGCCGTCCGCTTCCGGCTTCTTTGCTTGTGAGCGCAATTTGCAGCGCCCGAGCGATCGTTTCTGCGTCGTCGCCATACGCTTCGTAGAAATCACCGACGCGGCTAAGCAAAATCGCTTCGGGATGTTTGGTTTTCATCCCAAAGTACTGCTCCAGCATCGGCGAGTACTTGACCGCTTCGCTCATCGTGAAGCATCTCTAGTTAGGTACCTCTTGGCACCGCCCCTAGCCATCGTGATATGTTTCCTGTGGAGAACTCATGCGAGTCGAATACCGGACCGAACCCGAATACATCGAGTACTTGGACGGTGTGCCGCACCCCAAGGTGAGCCCTCGCATTCCGCACGGGGCAGTACAAGCGCGCCTCGCGATGTTTCTGCAGCAAATGGCGCCGTCGCCCTACATCATCGCAACCGAAGGCGACGCCGCCGTGAGCAACGACAAAGAACGGCGAACCAGGTTGATCCCCGATATTTCCTTTTATTGGCCGGACCGGTTCAAGGGATTGCCGCGCGAGCAGCAAGAGGAACCTCCATTTTCACCGGAGATCGCCATCGAAGTGCGCTCGCGCGGCGACAAGCAGTCGTACCTGATGCGCAAGGTCGAACGCTATTTTGCTAGGGGATCGCAACTCGTGCTTGACGTGGACTTTCGCAAGCGCACGATCGCTGCATATACGGCAGACGGTAAAACTGAGAGATTCGACGAGGACGATCGCTTCACGAGCGGGCTGTTTCCGTGGTTTACGTTCGAATTACGCGATCTCTTTAGCGTGCTCGAGCCAATTCCCGACTGGATGATTTAAAGCTACAGAAGACTTACGACGGGCTGCACTATACGAACGCCTTCTTCGTGAAAGCGCTCGGCACGGCGGACGATCGTGCCCGTGCATCCCCAAACGCGCGCTGTCGAAATGTCGACGTCCAGCCAGGGTTCTCGCGCGTAGAGCGCCTCGTCGTAGTCGTCGGGCATCGGCGCGATCACCGTAACGTTGTCGAGGGTCTTTGTAGCGAGTTTCGATGCATCTTTCTTCGAGGGACCCACGATCAGCGCGCGGACGGTCGTGCCGATTTTACGATCGTGATAGGCGCGCGTGGAAGCATTCTGAGCGTCGAGCAATCGTTTGAATCGCTCGGCGGAAACCTCACCCGGCACTTGCTCCCAGCGTGCCGCCGGCGTGCCGCGACGGATCGAGTAAATGAACATGAACGCGTTGCTGAAGACGCCGGTCTTCACGTACTCGAGCGTCGCGTCGAAATCCGTGTCCGCCTCACCCGGGAAGCCGACAATGACGTCCGTGGTAATAGCCCACTCAGGCAGATAGCGATGGATCAGATCCACTTTCTCTCGGAATTGCGTCATCGTATATTTGCGGTTCATCCGGCGTAACATCGCATCGCTTCCCGATTGCAGCGGCAAGTGCACGCGCGGATTCAGCTGAGGGACACTCGCGAGATCGGCGATGATCTTTTCCGTGAAGTCTTTAGGATGCGGCGAAATGAACGTCAAGCGTTCCAAACCCGGTAATGCGCCCACGGCTTTGCAGAGATCGCCGAAGTCCTCGCCGGTCGCCGGATCTTTCCACGCGTTGACCGTTTGTCCAACGAGCATGACTTCGCGCGCCCCCGACGCGATCAACCCTTCCACCTCAGCCAAGATTTCGCGCATCGGCCGGTGATCGAAGCGTCCGCGCACGTGCGGCACGATGCAGAACGTACAATAATAAGAACACCCGCGTTGCACGGTCACGAAACCGCGCAGATGCGAGAAGGCATCCGTGACGGCATCGGCTGAACCGCCGAGCGGCATCAACAACGCGCGCTCGTCGGTGAAATCAATATCGTCAAACAACGGCTGCCATGACTGCAGCTGATCGCCCAGCTGGACCAATTCTTTCGTGCCGAAAACGGCATCGACGTGCGGCGCGAGCGTTTGCATGCGATCGCGATCCTGCTCGGCCAAGCATCCCATCACCACGAGCCGAACGCCGGGATCGGCTTCTTTGAGAACCTTGAAGTGGTTCATGCGCCCGTACGCGCGCCGTTCGGCATTATCGCGCACCGTGCACGTGTTGAGCACGAGCACGTTCGCTTCTTCCGGTTTCGAAGCGATGTCGTACCCGGCCGAGGAAGCGCGGTCCGCGATATATTGCGAGTCGGCTTCATTCATCTGGCAGCCGAACGTCTCGATGTAGATTCTGGCCATGGGCGGAAGCGCTCTTTCGCCAGGACTAGGCCTAGGCCCGTTCAAGCAGCCTAGCGTGTGGGGGTCGAACCGTGCCGCTGCGAATGAGAGGCCGGTGCAAATCATCGAGCCCGCCGACGGAAGCATGCTCCGTCCTGCAACCGTCGCCATCGTCGGCCGTCCTAACGTCGGGAAGAGCGCGCTCTTCAACCGGCTGATCGGCCAACGCCTCGCCATCGTCGAGGACACGCCGGGCGTGACCCGCGACCGGCTCTATGCGATCTGCGAATGGCGCGGCCGCACCTTTAGCGTCGTCGACACCGCGGGTATCGATCCCGACGCCGATGTCGCGCACGGCGATGAATTTGCTGAGGCTACACGTCGTCAAGCGGAAGCGGCCGCGCATGAGGCGGATGCGATCGTCTTCGTGGTCGACGCGCAATCCGGTCTTCATCCGCTCGACGAAGACGTCGCCAAAATCTTGCGCTCGCTGCGGCGCCGCGTCGTCCTCGTCGCCAACAAGACGGAATCGCCGAACGCGCTCGCGTCGGTACATGCCGAATTCTCACGTCTCGGATTTGGTGAACCGGTCTCCGTTTCAGCGATTCACGGCGAAGGCACGGGCGATCTGCTCGATCGCATCGTCGAACTGCTCCCGCCGCAAGCGCCGAACGCGCTGCCCGAAGACGAACTCGCGCTTGCGATCATCGGCCGGCCGAACGTGGGAAAGAGTTCGCTCCTCAATTCGCTCATCGGCGAAGAACGGGCGATTGTTTCCGATGTGCCCGGCACGACGCGCGATGCGATCGACAGCGTCTTTCCATGGCACGACCGGAAGATTCGATTGATCGATACAGCGGGAGTTCGAAAGAAACCCGAAGCGCACGGCGCGATCGAATATTACGCGGCACTACGTTCTCTCAACGCCATCTCACGCTGCGACATCGCGATTCTCGTCTTCGATTCAATGGTCGGCGTCACGGCGCAAGACCGGCGACTCGCCGGCCTCGCAATCGAAGAACGCAAGGGCCTCATCATCATAGGAAACAAATGGGATCTCGCGCGCGAGCAGCAAGGCGAGTTCAGCCAAGGCGAACTTGCGAACGTCATTCACGATTTAATCCCGTTTGCAAAATTCGCGCCGATCACATTCCTGTCGGCAAAAACGAAACGCCGGCTCGGAAGTCTCATGCCGCTCGTCAATAAAGTCGCAGAGAATCTCGACCGTCGCATTCCGACCGCGCAGCTCAACGCGCTGATCCGTGACGCGGTGCTCGCGCATCCGGCGCCGGCAATCGGCGGCAAACTCTTCAAAGTCTACTACGCGACGCAGCCCGCGGTGCATCCGCCCGTCTTTGTCTTTTCGTGCAACGATCCGGAGCTCGTCCAACAATCGTACAAACGCTTTCTAGAAAACACGATTCGACAACATTTCGACTTCGAAGGGGTGCCTCTCACGCTCGAATTTCGTCCACGCCGCGAAAACGAAAGGACGGAAGGGTGAGCGATACGGTGTTCATCGTATTGCACGGCAGCCTTACGTACGTTCTAACAGCAGTCGCCTCA
>JAFANA010000120.1 GCA_019232905.1 Vulcanimicrobiota bacterium | reverse complement strand
TTTGCCCGAGACGTGGGCCAGCACTCGATGGCCGTTGGCGAGTTCGACGCGGAACATTGCGTTCGGCAGCGGCTCGACAATCGTCCCTTCAACCTCGATCGCCTCTTCCTTGGGCGTCGCGGTCTTTGCAGCTTTGTCCGAGTCCTTGCGCGCCCGCTGTGGGCGGCGTCCTCCTCGGCGTGCCACTAGATCTTCACTCCAAGCTCAATCAAGCAACAGCTTCCTCTTTCGGCCGGTACTTTTCGACGTCCGGATGTTCACCACAGTTCCGGAGCGTCAGGATCTTCGGACCGTCATCGGTCACGGCGATCGTGTGCTCGAAGTGCGCTGCGAGTTTACCATCTGCCGTGACGACTGTCCAGCCGTCCTTGAGGATCTCGACCTGATAGTCGCCTTCGGTGATCATCGGTTCGATCGCCAGAACCAGCCCCGGACGAAGCAACGCTCCGGTCCCCGGCTTGCCGTAGTTCGGGACCTGCGGCTCTTCGTGCATGGCCGTTCCCACCCCGTGGCCGACCAGTTCGCGCACGACACCGTAGCCGTGGCTCTCCGCATGCTTCTGCACGGCGGCACCAATATCGCCGATATGGTTGCCGCGCTTCATCTGTGCGATGCCAACCATCAGGCACTCTTGTGTAACGTCAAGAAGCTGCTGGGCGTTGCGCGAGATCGTGCCGATCGGCACCGTCACGGCGCTGTCGCTGACGTAGCCTTCGAACGTCGTGCCGATATCGATCGAGAGCAGATCCCCGTCCTTGAGGACGCGATCGCCCGGAATACCGTGCACGACTTCGTCGTTGACCGACGCACAGATCGACGCCGTGTAGCCGTGATAGCCCTTGAACGTCGGAATGCCGCCGAGCTCGCGAATGCCCTTTTCGGCCATCGCATCGAGCTGCGCGGTCGTCATGCCCGGGCGCGCCGCTTTCATCAAGTCGGTCAACACCTTCGATGTGATCTTTCCGCTGCGCCGCATCGTCTCGATCTCGCGCGGAGACTTAAGCGTAATCATTCGTGTCCGTGTTCGAATCCAATAGCGTGGAGCAAAACGTGCGTCACGTCGTCGACCGACTGCGTCGCATCGATTGCCACCAAACGTCCGCCGTTTTTATAGTACGCCACCAGCGGCATCGTTTGCGCTTCGAACACGTCGAGACGCTTGCGAATCGTCTCAGGCTTGTCGTCTTCACGTTGAATCAGTGGTCCCCCGTCTTCGTCGTCGATCCCGGGGACTTGCGGCGGATTGAACGTCTCATGATAGACGCGGCCCGTGCGCGGGTTCGTCCAGCGGCCGAGCAAACGCTCTTCGAGCAACGGCCTCGAGATTTCGAAGTACACGGCGCTCGGCAATCCGCGGCCGCGCGCCTGCAGCAGCGCATCGAGCGCTTCTGCTTGCGCAACCGTGCGCGGAAACCCGTCGAAGAGCACGCCTGCGTCGTCGCGGAGTTCACCTTCGACCATCTTGATGATCAATTCGTCGGGAACGAGCTCGCCGCGCTTCATGAAGCCCTCGGCGGCCTTTCCCAACTCGGTGCCCTGGTTCCGGTGTTCGCGCAACAAGTCGCCCGTCGAGATCTGGCGATAGCCGAAGCGTTTCACCAGAATCTGCGCCTGCGTCCCTTTGCCCGCGCCCGGACCCCCGAGCAACACGACGTCGCGAAGCATCAACGCTTGATGAACCCGCGATAATCGCGCATTGCAAGACGCGCTTCGATCTGCGTGATCGTGTCGAGCGCAACGCCGACGACAATGAGCAGGGAAGTCGATCCGAGGTAGAACGTCGTCACCGAGAGTCCGCGTTGCAGCGCGCCCGGAAGCACGGCGAGCAGACCGAGAAAAATGGCCGATGCGGTCGTGAGACGCATCAGGATCTTGTTCAAGTAGTCGACCGTCGGTTGTCCCGGACGGATGCCCGGAATGAACGCGCCCGTCTTCTTCAGGTTATCCGCAACGTCGCGCGTGTTGATGACGATCGAGCTGTAGAAGAACGTGAAGATCACGACCAGGAAGAAGTAGGCGATGTTGTAGACGAATCCGCTCGGCGCGAACCATACATTGAGCGCTTCGGAGAGCGCCGCGATATTGGTCGGGAACTCGACCGGCCCGAAGACGTGGAACCACGTCGATTGGGCGCCTTGGTGGCCCGAGAACCACGAGAGCGCCTGTTGCGGCAGCAACAGAATTGAGATCGCGAAGATGATCGATATAACGCCGGCGTTGTTCAAGCGCAACGGAATGTAGGTCGAACGGCCGGCGAACATCTTGCGGCCGACGACGCGACGAGCCTGTTGCACGGGAACGCGGCGCTGCCCCTGATACATGAAGATGATGCCGATAATGATCGCAACCGCGACCAAAATGTAGAGCACCAGGTTCAGCAGCGATTCGCCGCCCTGCGCGGCGCTCGAGTACGTCTGCGCGACGTACGTCGGGTAGCGCAAAACGATACCGATGAAAATGATCAGCGAAACGCCGTTGCCGATGCCCTTGTCGGTGATCTGTTCGCCGAGCCACATCAGGAACAACGTGCCGGCGACGAGCGCGATAATTGCGAAGAGCTGGAAAAAGAACGACGGGTCGTAGAACACACCCGAAACGCGCATAGCGTTCGTCATGAACGTCGCCTGCAGAATCGCAAGGACGATCGTCAGCCAACGAGTGTACTGGCTGATCCTCTTGCGGCCTTCCTCACCGCCTTTTTTCGCCATCTCTTCGAGCTGCGGCAAGACGACCGTCATCAACTGCATGATGATCGATGCGTTGATGTACGGCGTAATGCCCATCGAGATGACCGAAAGCTTTTGCAACGCGCCGCCGGAGAGGAAACCCAGCAAGTTATAGAAGGCGCCCTGTTTGAGCACGTTCTGCCATGCTTGCTCGTTCACGTTCGGCAACTGGACGTGAATCATGAACACGAACCAGGCGAACGCAAAGAGCACGAAGCCCAGGCGCTTGCGGATCTCCGGAACTAAGAGCGCTGCTCTTAGATTGTCAAACACTAGGCTTCGCCTTCGGTCGTTTCAGCAGGAAGCTGCGCGCCGGCAGCCGTGAGCGCTTCACGCGCGCTCGCCGAGAACACGATGTCGCGGAACTTCAGTCCCTGCGGAATCGTCTTGCCGGTCTTCGCGCCGCCAAGAATCTTCACACCGTCTTCAGTGTTCTTCAAAATTCCACGCTCGATCAGCGATTCGGGCGAAACTTCGACCGACACGTCCCAGCCGTCGAGCTGATGGAGATTCACGACCGCAAAGCGCGAGCGGAAATGACCGATGTCGCGCGCTTTTTGCGAGTAACCGCGACGATGCGGAAGACGACGCGCCCAGGGGGTCTGTCCGCCTTCGAATGCCGGACCTTTTCCGCCGCCCGAACGCACGGTCTGACCCTTGCCGCCTTCGCCGCCGGTCTTGACCATGCCCGAGCCGTGTCCACGGCCGATGCGTTGACGCTTCGGCCACGAACCCTTCGCGGGCTTGAGCGCACCGAGCGTCAAACCGCCGGTGCTCGTTGCAACAGCCGCCTTCGCGCTGGACTTCGCGCTAGCCGCCTTCTTCGTTGTCGTCTTCTTCTCTGCCATGATGCTTTCTCAAATGTGCAGCTTAAGCTGCGAAGATATCCTTGACCGTTTTGCCGCGAAGCGTCGCGACTTGTTCGGCCGTCTTGAGTGAACGCAGTGCTTCGATCGTTGCGAGCACGACGTTGATCGGGTTGTTCGTTCCGAGCGATTTCGTCAGGATGTCGTGGATGCCGGCGAGTTCCAGCACCGCGCGCATCGATCCGCCGGCGATAACGCCGGTACCGGGCGCTGCGGGCTTGAGCAGAACCTTGGCCGATCCGACCGTCATGTTGACCTGATGCGGAATCGTCTTCTCGACCATCGGAACGGTCACGAGATTCTTCTTCGCCTGCTCGACCGCTTTGCGGATCGCTTCCGGCACTTCGCCGGCTTTGCCGATGGCGAAGCCGACTTTGCCCTTGCGATCGCCGACGACGACGAGCGCGCTGAAGCTGAAGCGCTTACCACCCTTGACGACCTTCGCAACGCGATTCACGCGTACGACGGTTTCTTCGAATCCACTGTTGTCGCGTTCGCGACCACCACCACGATATTGCATTAGAAGTTCAGCCCCGCTTCACGCGCCGCATCGGCGAGTGCTTGCACGCGTCCGTGATATTTGTATCCGCCGCGATCGAACACGACGT
>JAFANA010000091.1 GCA_019232905.1 Vulcanimicrobiota bacterium | reverse complement strand
TCCGATCCGGTTCGTCAGCAACGCGTCGACGGGCTCGACGGGCATCGAGCTTGCGCGCGAGGCATCGCTGCGCGGCGCCGACGTGACGCTGCTTTTGGGACCGACGCTGCTCGAACCCCCCTCTGGTGTGCGCGTCGTGCGGTTTACGTCCGCGCAAGAACTCTATGAGGCCGCGTTGCGCGAGGCCGTCGGGTCCGACATCACGATTGCAACGGCGGCGGTCGCAGATTGGCGCCCTGCCGATCGCGCGGAATCCAAACTGAAGAAGACGGATGAGGATCTGACGGTGCAGATGGTTCGCAATCCCGACGTGCTCGCGGCGCTCGGCGAACGAAAGGGATCGACGTTCCTGGTCGGCTTTGCCGCAGAGACCGACGAACACGAAGCGCACGCGCGTGAGAAACTTGCTCGCAAGCATCTCGATGCAATCGTCGTCAACGACGTGCGCGACGAACAGGGCTTCGGGACCGGCGTAAACACGCTGACGCTTCTGTGGGGAGAAGACGAGCGCAATCCTCTCGGGACCGCGGCGAAATCGCAGCTCGCCGTGCGGCTCTGGGACGCGATCGAGAATTTGATGCAATGCTCTTAGCGATCGACGTCGGAAACACCGAGACAAAGCTCGGTATCTTCGATCACGGCAGCGATAAGCTCGTGCATCACTGGCGCGTCAATACCGACGCGCGCCGGACCGCCGACGAATACGGCGTCTTTTTCACGCAACTGTTTGCAACCGCATCGCTGCCGGTCAGCCGCATCGATGCGGTCGCAATCGCAAGCGTCGTACCGCGACTCGACAATACGCTCGCCGGCGTGTGCGAAAAGTTCTTCTCGGTGCGCCCGCATTTTCTCGAACCGCAAAGTCAAACGTTGATCGACATTCGCACCGACCGCCCAGCTGAAGTCGGCGCAGATCTCGTTGCTGCGGCGATCGGGGGCCGGCAACGGTACGGCGCACCGTTGATCGTCGTGAGTTACGGAACCGCGACCGTCTTTACGGCGATCTCTGCACAAGGCGAGTATCTCGGCGTCGCAATTGCCCCCGGCATCAATATTTCGATCGATGCGTTGGTCGGACGAACCGCGAAACTACCACAGGTCGCGCTCGAAGCACCGGATTGCGTCATCGGACGCAACACGATCGACGCGTTGCAAGCCGGGTTTATCTACGGATTCGTCGGTCAAAGCGAAGCAATCATCACCCGCATGCGTGCAGAGATGCAGAGCGACGTCCGTGTCGTTGCTACCGGCGGCCTCGCCGACGTCGTTGCGCGCCACAGTGCGCTCATCGAACGCGTCGATCCGAATTTAAGCCTTGCCGGACTACAGCTGTTTTACACAAGCGAGCGCGACTAGACGACACCGGTTCGCGGCCATGGTATACTGCGGGTTGCCATGACCCCCGTTGTCCCCCCGCTCGAGATCGGCGAGCACACGATTTGGCCTCCCCTCATTCTGGCGCCCATGTCCGGTGTTACCAACCGGACGATGCGCGCGCTCTATAAGCCCTTTGGACTCGGCCTGACCGTGACCGAGTTCGTCTCGTCGAACGCGCTGCAGTACGGCAGCAAGCGGACGATGGAGATGATCGACCAGCACGGGATCGAGAAGCCCGTCTCGACACAGCTCTGGGGCGACGACCCCGAGGTTATGGCGAAGGCCGCAAAAGTCGTGCGCGAATGCGGCGCCGATGTCGTCGACATCAATTTCGGCTGCCCCGCGCCCAAGGTGACGAAGACGAACGGCGGATCCGCCTGCCTGCGCGACGTGGATCGCTGCGAAGCAATCATGGCGGCGGTCGTCAACGCCGTCGACTGTCCCGTGACGATGAAGATGCGTTTGGGCTGGACTGAGGATAAGCTGGTGTACGTCGACGTGGCGCGCCGCGCGGAAAGCGTCGGGATCAAAGCCGTGACGCTGCACGCGCGGACGGCGCGTCAATTCTACCGAGGCAGCGCCGATTGGGATCACATCAAACGATTGAAAGAATCGGTCGGCATTCCGGTGATCGGTAATGGCGATCTCGATGATCCGCACGTCGCGCTGCAGCGCATGCGCGACACGGGCGTCGATGCGATCATGCTGGGCCGTGCAACGCTCGGCAACCCGTGGCTGATCTCCCGGATTCGCGATTTGATGGAAGGCCGCGAAGCGCAAGCGTCGCCGTCCGATGCGGACCGTTTGCGGTTCTGCATCGTGCATTACAAGCGGATGGTCGATGAACTCGGCGAAGCGCGCGCGGTTCCACAAATGCGCAAGCATGTCGCGTTATATCTCAAAGGCATTCCAGGCGCTGCGGTTTTGCGCGAGCGCATCATGCGCATTCCGACCGCGAACGAAGCCGTCGGCGTGATCGAAGCGACGATCGAACGCCTCGAACGTGAGTCCTCCGTTGCCGCGTAAAAAACGAGGAGATCGCATCGCGACCTCCTCGTTCCGTAGCTTATGATGCAATCACGCGAAGGGCAGCCGTTGACAAGCGGAACGGCACAAGATCTGGCGGCTGAAGCGTTCGAGAATTACAAGCAGTACGTTAATCCGCCGCTGGCCCGTGTAATGAAGCTCTCGGGCTCGCCTGTTGAGGTGCGTGCGTCGGGAACGACGATTTGGGATCAGAACGGTAAAGCATATCTCGATTTTGCCGGCGGGTACGGTGTCTTTACGCTGGGACATTCACATCCGCGTGTGATTGCCGCTGTTCGCGAGCAAATGGATGCGATGTCACTCTCGGGCAAGACGATGTTCAACGTCGTGCTTGGACGCGCAGCGAAACGTCTCGCGCAACTTGCGCCGGGCGACCTGCAATATTCGTTTTGGTGCAATAGCGGAACCGAAGCGGTCGAAGGTGCAGTGAAACTTGCGCGAGCCGCGACGGGTCGATCAAAGATTGTTGCAACGCGCGATGCTTATCACGGCAAGACACTCGGCTCCCTCTCGATCAGCGGCCGCGAAACATTTCAAACGCCCTTTCGCCCGCTCTTAGCCGGCGTTGCGCACGTCGATTTCGGCGACGCGTCGCAGCTCGATGAAGCGTTACGCGATGCTGCCGCATTCATCGTCGAACCGGTGCAAGGCGAAGGCGGCGTCAACATTCCGCCAGATGGATATCTTCGCGCAGTTCGCGAGGCGTGCGATCGCGCCGGCGCGGTCTTTATCGCTGATGAAGTGCAAACGGGTCTCGGCCGATGCGGGTACCGTTTCGGCTGCGACCGCGAAGGCGTTGTCCCCGATGTGATGACGCTGGCTAAGGGTCTCTCGGGCGGCATCATTCCCGTCGGCGCATTTATCGCGCGCCCAGACGTATGGAATCGCGCATACGCAAAGCAGCCGCTCGTGCACACATCGACGTTCGGCGGAAGCGAGATCGCCTGCGCCGCAGCGTTGGCCGCAATGGATGTTCTCGAGGACGAGGATCTCATTGCCAATGCGCGGGACCGCGGAACGCAATTACTCGACGGCTGTCATCAACTGGGAGCGGAATTTCCGCACGTGATCCGCGAAGCGCGTGGGCTCGGATTGCTCGTCGGCGTCGAGCTGACGAACGAAGGCTACGGCGGCTGGATCATTCCGGAAATGCTAAAGGCCGGCGTGACCGCGGCGTGGACGCTCAATCAGCAGCGCGTCATCCGCCTGGAACCGCCTTTAGTCGTAACCGCCGATGAAGTCGACCGCGCGCTCGCCGCGCTGCGGGCAGGGGTGACTACCGCCGCTGAGAAGCTAGGCCGCTTGTAAACCCATCATGCCCTACGTCGAAACCACGATTGCAATCGCGGCGCCTGCGCGCGCGGTGTACGAGCTTGCGAAAGATCAAGAACGCTTTCCGCAATTCATGCCGGACGTAGAAACCGTCTCGGTCGTGGAGCGGCACGCGGATCACTGGATCACGCGCTGGAAGACGCTCGTGGAAGAAGCGCCGATCGAGTGGACGGAAGAAGACCGGTTCAACGACGACGCGCTGCGCATCGACTACAAGCTGCTCGAGGGAGATCTCGATAAATTCGAAGGCGCGTGGACGTTCGAGGAACGCGACGGCTTGACGCACGTCGTGCTCGGCGTGGACTATGATTTCGGCGTGCCGACCCTCGCGGAGTTGATCGGCCCCACCTTGGAGAAAAAGGTCAAAGAAAACAGCGAGATGATGCTCGCTGCGCTGAAGGCGGAGGCTGAAAAAACGTAGCGTGAAGACGCCGAAATTCTGCTTCGTCATTCATCCGCTCTCGCTTGAAGACGTCGCCCGTTATGAGCCCGGCGCGGCCGGAAAAGGCGAGCCGATCATTCGCAAGATTCTCGAGTGGATGCCGTCGTACGCGGCCGTTCATGTTACGGGCGTGCGCACGCCCGATGGGCGCGAAACCGAAGGCTGGTTCGTCGCTGCGCCGCTGCTGCCGGAGCAGATGATGGATCTTCCGCGCGAAGAGGTCTACAAACGCATCGTGCGCGCGATCGAGATCGGCGCCGAACTGGGCGCAAACGTTGCCGGGCTAGGTGCCTTTACCGGCGTCGTCGGTGACGGCGGCGTGACGATCGCGGAGCGTTCGCCGATCCCGGTAACGACGGGCAATTCGCTCACGATTGCGGCGGGGATTCAAAGCCTCTTCCGCGGCGCTAGCGAGATGGAAGTCGATCCCGCGAGTTCGACGGCGGTTGTCGTCGGGGCAACCGGTTCAATCGGAAGCGCGTGCGTAAAGCTGATCGCGCCGCGCGTTAAACACGTGATTCTCGTTGCACGGAACAACACGCGGCTCGCGAAGTTTCACGAACAGGTGCGCGACGAACTTCAGTGCGAGTCGAGCTTTACGACGGACATTCCGGACGCAGTGCGGCGCTCGCAGTTAATTCTCACGGCAACGTCGTCGACGCAAGACATCATCGAACCCGAAGATTTGCAAACCGGCGCAGTGGTGTGCGAACTTTCGCTGCCGCACGACGTCAGCCGCCGCGTTGCCCTCGAGCGTCCCGACGTGCTCGTGACCGAAGGCGGCAACATGCGCGTACCCGGCGAGCCGCGGTTCGAGCGCGTCCGTGAACCCGGTACCGATTTCGACTTGAACCTGCCGCCGCGAACGGCGCTTGCGTGCATGAGCGAAACGATGGTGCTCGCCCTCGAACGCCGCTTGGAATCGTACACACTGGGCCGCGGCATCGACCTTCACAAAGTCATCGACATTGAAACGATGGCAACCCGCTGTGGCTTCACCCTCGCCGACATGCGCGCGTTCGACGCCGCCATCACACCGGAAAAGATCGCCGCCACGCGAGAAGCGGCTGCGATGCGGAGACTGGCAGTTTGAAAAAAATCGTTTCCGTCTCCCTTGGCTCGTCCACTCGCGATCATCGTGCGGTCGTGAATTTATTGGGCGAGGAGTTTGATATCTCGCGCGAGGGCGTAGACGGCAAACTCGACATGGCGATCAAGCGTGTTTCGGAACTCGACGGTCACGTTGATGCCATCGGTCTTGGCGGGATCGATGTTTACTTGTATGCCGGTTCGCACCGGTACGCGTTGCGCGACGGTTTGCGTTTGCTCAATGCTGCGAAAACGACGCCGGTTGTCGACGGGAGCGGGCTTAAGAACACGCTCGAACGCAACGCAGTGCGTTTCATGCAAGACGAACTCGGCATCGATCTTCGCGGCAAAAAGGTCTTGATGGTCAGCGCGCTTGACCGTTTCGGTATGGCACAAGCGCTCGTCGACGCGGGTGCCGACGTGCTCTTCGGTGATTTTATTTTTGCGCTCGACAAAGACATGGCCGTGCGCGATCTCAAGACGTTTGAAGAGATGGCGGAAAAGTATCTGCCTGACGCCTGCAAGTTGCCGTTTCAATTTTTTTACCCGACCGGGAAGAAACAAGAGAAGCCGCCGGAGCCGAAGTATCCGCAGTACTACGAAGAGGCGGACATTATCGCGGGCGACTTCCACTTCATGCGCCAATTCATGCCGGCGCGGCTCGATGGAAAGATCGTGCTGACGAACACGGTGACGCAAGCAAATATCGACGAGCTGCGCGATCGCGGGGTGAAGACGTTGATTACGACGACGCCGGATTTCCAAGGGCGTTCGTTCGGAACGAACGTCATCGAGGCGGCGCTGCTTGCGCTGCTCGGCAAGCGGTGGGAAGACGTGACCGCGGCTGACTACGAGCGCGTCTTGCACGAGTTGCATCTTATGCCGCGGGTTATTTCGCTGAATTGATCGTCGGCGTCGTTTCCGACACACATCTTCCGCGCTTCGGACGCGAGCTGCCGCCGGCGCTCGTTCGCGGTTTGCGCAAGGCGGGAGTCGATGTTATCGCGCACTGCGGCGACCTGACGGAGCCGATCGCGATCGAGCTGCTCGAAAAAATCGCGCCCGTTATTGCGGTAGCCGGCAACAACGACGGTAAGCAGTTGCACAAGGAGCTCGGTGAACGAAAGATCATCGAAGCGGATGAGGCCCGTATCGGCATCGTGCACGGTCACGCAGGCAAGGGACGCTCGACTGCGGACCGCGCATACAATGCCTTTGCCGACGATACGGTCGATGCGATTCTTTTCGGCCATTCGCATATTCCGTATCGCGCGCGTCGCGACGGCGTGCTGATGTTCAATCCCGGCTCGCCGACCGACAAGCGCCTCAACCCCATGTATTCCTACGGCATCGTGCGCGTCGAGGGCAAAACCGTCCGCGCTTCACATCGCTTCTATCTTTCAAAGCGGTAGCGATGGCACAAGTTTCACGACATCTGCCGCGCGTTCTGCACTACTTCGATATTTCGGTGCTTGCGTCGGCATCGATGGGGCCGGCGTATTCGCTTGCCTCGACGATGGGGCCGATGGTCGCCGCGGCGGGAACGGGTGCGCCCCTCGCATTTCTTGCGCTCTCGGCAATCATGCTGTGCGTCGCAATCGCCTTCGCTCAACTCTCGCGCGTTGCGCCGAACGCGGGATCTTCGTATAGCTGGATCCGGATGGCCTTCGGGACGCATGTTGGTGCGTACGGCGCGTGGCTGCTGCTGCTCTCGAACTTTTTCGCGACCATGGCGATTGCCGTTCCCGCGGGACTCTATACGCTTGCGCTCGTTGCGCCGGCGCATGAGACCGACCCCGTTTGGGCCGCCGTCGTCGGCGCCGTCTGGATTGTCGCGAGTTCGGTGCTGCTGTATATCGGTGTTCGACCTACAGCACTCGTGACGTTCCTTGCGCTCGCCTTTGAATTGCTCGTGCTGGCGGTTACGGCGGTAGCTGCAGTCGTGCTCCCCCACGCACATCACGTCGCGGCGGCAACGCACACGGATCCGGCGCCTGTGCCGTTTGCGCTCGGCGGATTCGTAACCGCGATGACGCTCGCCGTGTGGATGAACGACGGTTGG
The DNA here is from genome assembly GCA_019232905.1 of Vulcanimicrobiota bacterium. Taxonomy (GTDB): domain Bacteria; phylum Vulcanimicrobiota; class Vulcanimicrobiia; order Vulcanimicrobiales; family Vulcanimicrobiaceae; genus JAMXLG01. The sequence goes on along the minus strand of JAFANA010000091.1, from coordinate 26,243 downwards.
GAAGTCAGCGCATCGACGAGCGAGGAAGTCGACGATTCCGCGACGGCGTCGGGTCGCGGCGGAATCGCCGGATTGATCGTCTCGACGATTGCGCTGCTCGCGTGCATGCTCGCCTACATGCATCTCGGTACAATTAGGGGCTTCGCAGACAATCAAACCGACACGCTTGCGTACGTCGGCACGTTGCTCGGCGGAGGGTGGTGGCGTGTTGCAATCGTCGTGACGGTGTTGGTCTCGACGCTGACGACGCTATGGACGACGATCCTGTACCTATCGCGGTCCGCCTTTGCGATGGGGCGTGACCGCCTCTTGCCGCGAGTGATCGGAGAACTCGACCGCCGCAACGAGCCGTTCTGGTCGCTCGCGATCGTCGCAGTTCTTGTAACGGTGTGCGAACTCATCACCGGCTTCTCGAAGACCGCTGCCGACCAGCTCCAGCTGGTCTTGAATGCCAGTTCCGTCTTTCTGGGCTTGCTCTTCGTGCTGTCGGCCTTCGCCGCGGTACGGCGTTTCAGCGGCGAGCGAGACATGTCGCTGAAAGGCATCGTGATCCCGTCGATCGGTGCGCTTGCTCTGCTCGGTGTCCTCGCGGCAACCATCGCGGTGGAAGACCCCGTCTTACGATGGTATGCGTGGGCCGGGATTCTGCTGGGTATACCGTTTGCGCTCTGGCGCGGTCGGGTTCTACGAGGGTAGAACTACGGTTTGCCGTGATGGTGCAGGGGAACGGTCCGAGTCCCCCAAACAAACCGCGCCAGCGTCCTTCCCGGGCGCAAAATTTATTACACGGGGTCGGGTGATCGGGCCACATGGCCTTATTCCTCGATCCTTCGTGAGGGTCTGTACTTGAACGAAAAAGAGATCATTCTCACCGCCGAAGGCCTGGCGAAACTCCAGAACGAGCTCGACGAGCTCAAGACCGTCCATCGCAAAGAGGTCAACGACCGGATTCGACAGGCGAAAGAGTACGGCGACCTGAGCGAAAACGCCGAGTATGAGGACGCCAAGCAGGAGCAGGCGTTCATCGAAGGACGCATCCTCAAACTCGAAGCGATGATTCGTAATTCACGCATTATCGATGAGTCCGAATACGCAGCCGACGAAGTGCACTTGGGCGCGACCGTGAAGGTCAAAGATCTCAAGAACAACGACAGCTACGAATTCCACATCGTCGGATCCGCGGAAGCCGATCCGAGTGCAAAGCGGATCTCGAATGAATCGCCCCTCGGCCGCGCGCTGATCGGTCACAAGAAAGGCGAGACGGTCGACGTTTCCACGCCCCGCGGCGTCGTCAAATACAAGATCGAAACGATCAAGAACGGCAACGGCGCAGTGGCGCCCGCAAAGAAGGCAGCGAAAAAAGCGTCTTAGTCCGACGAGGTTTCGATCATGTCAGCCGACGTTGGCGCCGAGCACGAGCTCGGGAAAACTGAAGCATCACTCGTAGCGGCCAGACGAGAAAATCTGGCCGCTTTGCGTTCTCGCGGACGCGATCCGTTCGAAGCACGGCGTTTTGCCGTCGATACGACCGCGGAAGATCTCCTGCGTCAGTACGAAGTGCTTGACGTCGGTGCGCATGCGGAATCGGAGAATTGGAACATCGCCGGCCGGCTGATGTCGATTCGCACGGCCGGCAAAACGCTCTTTGCCGATTTGCACGATCGCACCGGCCGCCTGCAGCTCTACGTTCGCAAAGATGAACTGGGCGACGAACGGTTCGCCGATTGGAACGACTTGGATCGCGGCGACGTCGTCGGCGTGAGCGGGTTCATGTTCCGTTCGAAGAAGGGCGATCTGACGCTTCACGTACGCTCGTTCGAAGTACTCTCGAAAGCGCTGATGCCGCTGCCCGACAAGTGGCACGGATTGCAAGACGTCGAGAAACGCTATCGTCAACGGTACGTCGATCTAATCGTCAATTCCGACGTGCGCGATACGATGATGATGCGCAGCCGGATCATTGCGGAGACGCGACGCTTTATCGACGGCAACGGCTTCTACGAATGTGAAACGCCGACGCTCCTGCACGTGGCGGGCGGTGCTGCCGCGCGCCCGTTCCTCACGAACGTCAATGCGCTTTCGGGCGAAGAGATGCAACTTCGTATCGCGACCGAGCTGAATCTGAAGCGCTTGATCGTCGGCGGAATGGAACGCGTCTACGAAATCGGACGCATTTTCCGCAACGAAGGCATCGACACGACGCATAATCCCGAGTTCACGATGCTCGAACTCTATGCAGCGTACTGGGACGTCCATGACATGATGGAGTTCAACGAAGCGTTGATCTCGCATCTCGTCGGTGTCGTGACGGGCAATGACGACAAACTGACCGTCGGCGATCGCGAGATTTCGTTTGCGCGTCCGTTCAAGCGCATCTCGTATTTGGAAGGTATCGCGCAACATTCCGGCGGCCGGTTCACGCGCGAGCGGCTTCTCGATCCGGACGGCGCAGCCGCGATTCTGGAAGAGCTCGGACTGCCGAAATCGCCGACGCACGGTCATGCGCTCGACAAGATTTTCGAGCGCGTGTTGGAGCCCCATTTGATTGAACCGACGTTCGTGATGGATTACCCGGTAATTATTTCGCCGCTTTCGAAGCGCAAGTCGGGCGATCCGGATCTCGTCGACCGTTACGAACTTTTCTGCAACCACATGGAGATTTCGAACGCGTTCACCGAGCTGAACGATCCCGACGATCAGCGCGCGCGCTTCGAAGCGCAAGTGCGCGAGCGCGCGCAGGGCGACGAAGAAATCCCGCATCCTGATTGGGACTTCGTACGGGCGCTCGAGTACGGTATGCCCCCAACGGCCGGCATCGGTATCGGCATGGACCGGTTGGTCATGTTGCTCACGAACAACACATCGATCCGCGACGTCTTGCTGTTTCCACTCCAGCGTCAGCACGGATAACATCCGAACCGTCCAATAGTCCGAAGGTACTAGGCGCCAGGCGGCCTTGGCGTGATGCATGAATGCTTGCATCACGCTTTTTTATTCGTAAGGAGTGCTTTGTGACGTTTGCGCGCGCTTTTGCCTTTATCACGATTACAACTTTGCTCGCGGCTTGTGGTGGTGGCGGCGGAACATCCGGGCCAACCGGCGGCGGTGGCGGCACCGTTACGCCGCCCGGCGCGTCGGGCAGTTCCATGGGCCAGCAAAGCGTTCAACGTGCCGACGCGCAAAATTCACTCGCGGCAGCACAAGCGGTACGTGAGGCCAGCGGCGGCAGCGCGACGCCGTTCGCGCGACAGCGCAATGCATTGCGTGCAGCCGTTGCACAGGCGCGGCGCTCAGGCTTTTTCGATTCCCGACATCCAATCGCGATGGCCACGTCGGCCCCGGGATGCACGAATGGTTCCGTGACCTCGACGGCGTCCGGGCCAAACGGTTCGACCGTTATTACGGTTTCGACGTACTACGATTCAGTGTGCACGGAGATCGAAAGCACGATCGTTTGGACGGCGACGCAGAGCGGAAATACCGTCTCCGGTCCGGCGACCGAAACGCTTTACTCTTCGAGCGGTGCCGTAACGGAGACCGCGAACGCACAGATTACGCTTGTCTACAATAGCTCGCAAGTCTTGACCGGGCTTTCAATTCTGATGACCAACGTTGTAAACAACGGAAAGCCAGAAGGTGAAATCGGCGTCGGCTGCAGCGCAGCCTCGACAACGAGCGTCTCGTGCGGCGTTGCCGTTGCCGCCGACGTGTATACCTCGTCGCTCGAACAAGGCGCCAATGTGAGCTTCACCGCGACAACCAACTCGAGCGGCGCAGCGATATCGATGCAGGCAAGTGCGTACCAAAGCGCACTCGACGGCTTGTCGATCTCCGCTGCGACACTCCCGGATTGGACCATTTCGCCCGCGTCCGCGCAAACCGGATCGGTCTCGATCACTGGATCCGAGAGCGGCTCCGACGTTTCATTGACCGCGAGCGACTCGGCCAACGGCGGTGCCGCTGCAATTTCGGGTGCAGTGAACGGTACGTTGAACGGGACGCTCACGCGCACGGATACGGGCGCGACCGTCGCGACTTTTACGGTCGACCAATTTGGGAATGGGACGTTAACGTACGGGAACGGCACGCAGGTGCAGATCGTGAACTACGCCGTACAGGGGTAACGTGGACGGTCAAAAGTGCGAACACGAGCAGTGCACTTGCTATGTCGACCTCGGTCAGACGTACTGCGGGGCTCATTGCCGCGAGGCTGACGAGCAAGATCCGGATGAGCCGCCGCACAGCCGGTGCGGTTGCCGGCACGTCGAGTGCGAGAATTCCTAGTAAGCTACCTTATCTCTGCAACCGGGGTTTGGTAAGCCGTGTCGAAGGGCAGTGTACTACCCTCTGACCCGTTAAGGAGATCGCATGAGTCTCGATCTGACCCAAACCTATCCCCGTTCCGTTCACGACAAGCTCTTCGGCCTCGTCCAAATCGACCGTACCATCGATAAAGGGAAAGCGCTCGCGCATGGCAACATCGGCGAGTATCACTACAATTGCGTGATGGACCAAGGCGTGTTCGGTTTCCTCGGCATCGACCACGATGCGTTCCTCGACGTCATCAAGAACGCGAAGAGCGACGACGACATCAATGCGTATGTCAAAGGCTTCGTCGACAAGAAGTCGCCGCAGGAGATCGAGAATTGGAACCGGGAGTGGCTGTCGCATAAACCCACGGGAGAATCGCTCGAATATTTCGTCCAACTTCGCAATCAAATCGCCCCGGACCGCACGGACGTAACGACGTGGCCGGACCTGCTGGACCTGGACGAGAAGCGCACCGTTCCGAAACGGGAAACGGCGAACGCCTAAAAATAACGATTCGCGCGGCCGTGGAATATGACGGCACCGCATTCTTCGGTTTTCAGTTTCAGCCGGCGGTACGCAGCGTTGCAGGCGAAGTCGAACGGACGCTTTCGCAACTGCTGCAAGAGCCGGTAAAAATCACCGGCGCCGGCCGGACCGATACCGGCGTTCATGCGAGCGGGCAAGTGATATCGTTTAGCACGGCCCGCTCGTTTCCGTTCGAGCGACTCGCGATCGCTTGCAACAGCGCGCTTCCCGATGACGTCTCCGTTCGCGACGTTGCGATCGTCGACGAACGGTTTTCTGCGCGCTTCTCAGCGCGTTCGCGGACGTACGTGTACGCGATTCTGCATCGGAAAGACCGCTCGGCGCTGCTTGCGCATCGCGCGTATCACGTTTACGGCACACTCGACCTCGATCGCATGCGCGAGGGTGCGCGGCACCTCATCGGCGAGCACGATTTCCGGTCGTTTTGCGGCATGCTTCCCGAAGGCGGCGTGACGATTCGCAACGTGCAATCGCTCGACATCGCCGAATCGGGCGAGTACGTGCGCGTGCAAATCTCCGCCGACGGCTTTTTACATCGCATGGTGCGCACGATTGTCGGGACGCTCGTTGAGTGCGGCCTCGGACGACGCGATCCCGCGACGATTCCCGCGGTGCTGCTCGCAAAGTCTCGTGCATCTGCGGGCCTTACGGCACCGGCGCACGGTTTATACCTCGCAGGCGTCAAGTATCTCGATGGCTACGACTCATATGCGGAGCCGCCGGTCTTTACTCTCGCTCGATGATGGCGTGCGCAAGCGTATCGCGATCGGCGACGAGATCGATCGCGGTGATGCGATCGCCGGCGATCGTAAACTGAAAGGCAACGCGCGCTTCGCGTTCGTGAACCCACACGGCTCCCGGTCGACCGTCGATAAATGCCGGGAGCGCAGCGCGCGCACGTCCCGTGAACGTTCTCGCGACGGCAGCAGCGCCTTCGATCGGAAACTCGGCAAAATACGCGGCGCCGCCCATTGCGAGCACGGCACCGTCGGCGCGAACTTTCGCTTCCGGATCGAGTAGCGCGAGCAGCGCCGAAAAATTTCCCGCTCTCGAAGCGGCGAGAAACGCACGAACGAGTTCGTCATGGCGTTGCGTGACGACATCGCGTCCGTCGGAGAGACCGCGCACCCGCCGTCGCGCGCGGCTTGCGAGTTGGCGCGCTGCTTCGGGCGTACGTTCGACGATCGCACCGATGTCGTCGAAGGGCACGTCGAACATATCGTGCAGTACGTAGGCAACGCGTTCTGCGGGCTGTAGCGAATCGAGCAGCAGACGAAGGGCAACGCCAAGTGAATCGGCGAGCATCGCCTCCTCTTCGGGACGTTCACCAGGCGCGATCGACGGCACGTCGTGACGCGGATCGTCCGACGTGAGCTTTTCATGCCGTCGTCCCGGGCGTTTGAGCGCATCGAGGCACACGCGTGCAACGATGGTCGTCAACCAACCGTCGAGATTTGCGACTCCATCAATATCGGCGCGGCTGATACGCAGCCAGGTCTCCTGCAGCGCGTCGTCGGACTCAGTGGCCGACCCAAGCATTCGCACTGCGATGCGCGCCAATCGCGGCCGAGCCGTTTCAAAGCGCTCCGCAAGCTGTTCCGAACTCGTCACGTTTTATCGCGCTCAATCCGTCATAGAGTTGAAAGGGGATTGAAATCTTGAGTGATGTGTCTCTATTGATCTATGAGGCGGCCGATATGACCGCTGCCAAGCGATTCTTTCGCGAGCTCATCGGAGCGGACCCGTACGCCGATACGCCGTACTACGTCGGCTACAAAAACGGCGATATCGAAATCGGCCTCATTCCGCAAGGCTCGAGCGCGAAGCCCGGAGGCCTTGCGTATTGGACGGTCGGCGACATTGCGGCGAGCGTCAAAGGGCTCGTCGGTGCGGGTGGTACCGTCGTGCAAGACATTACGGATGTTGCCAATGGGTTGCTCGTTGCGAGCGTCAAAGATCCCAACGGTACGATCGTCGGGTTACGGCAATTTCCGTGAAGTCACCGTCTCACATGATCGACGAACGGATCAAAGAGCTTGGCGATTGGCGCGGCAACATGTCGCGAGAAGATCAACGAGAAAGCCCTAACCGCCCTCATTCGCGCCGCCGCCGCACTCAACACCGCCGGCTCGAAGAAGGTGTCATCCTGAACGCAGGTGTGAAGCACCGGAGTTGAAGGACCGTTACGCATCAATTGCCCGACGAGAATCCCGCCGAGCTTTTGTCTTCAGGCAATCCTTCAACTGCGCTTCGCTTCGTTCAGGATGACACTGCGGGCTCGTGTCATCCTGAACGCAGGTGCGAAGCACCGGAGTTGAAGGACCGTTACGCATCAATTGCCCGACGAGAATCCCGCCGAGCTTTTGTCTTCAGGCAATCCTTCAACTGCGCTTCGCTCCGTTCAGGATGACACTGCGCGCTCGTGTCATCCTGAACGCAGGTGCGAAGCACCGGAGTTGAAGGACCGTTACGCATCAATTGCCGGACGAGATCTCGCCGGGCTTTTGTCTTCAGGCGATCCTTCAACTGCGCTTCGCTTCGTTCAGGATGACACGCTAGCGGGCGATTTCTTCTAGCAGGCGCTGGAGCTGCTTGGTTTGGCCGACGCTGAGGCGGCGGAGTAGCTTCGCCCCTCGCTCGCCGGCGGCTTTCGCGCCTTCGTCGACGAGCGTTCGGCCGGCTGCCGTCAGGAAGACGTGGGAGGCGCGGCCGTCTCCGGGATCTCGCTTGCGTTCGACGATGCCTCGCTTCTCGAGGGGGAGTAGCGCACGGGTGACGCCGGACGGGGTGAGGCTCAAATCACGGGCAAGTTCGGTTGGGCGGCGTCCCGTCTCGGCACCGCGCAGGGCGAGGAGCAGGCGCAGCTCGGCAAAGCTCAGGCCGGCGACCTCTAGCGAGCGCGTCGCCATGGCATATGCTGAGGCAAGAGCCAAGAGCGTTTCTATTGCGTCTGTGGACATGGGCTCCGAGTATATTTGATTAGTCAAATACTTGTCAAATGGTTCTCCTCGTGAAAAATCCCTTGACGTGGGGGCCGATGACCCGCTAATATGCGTAAGTTCGTCGTGCCCGATGGCGCGGCGTGGACTTTCTTGTCAGGATATTTTTAATGCGAACGACGCTACAGAAAACCGAAGAGACGAAGGCCGATTGGTACATCGTCGATGCGGCCGGGCAACGACTCGGCACGCTCGCGGTGCGCATTGCGCGCGCGCTCTCGGGCAAACACAAACCGACGTGGACGCCGCACATTGACAACGGCGATTTCGTCATTGTGATCAACGCCGACAAAATCGAACTCGGCGGAAAGAAGTGGGACGAGAAGGTCTACCACAATCACAGCGGTTTCCCGGGCGGACTCAAAACGAAGACCGCGCGTGAAATTCACGAGAAGCACCCGACGCGCCTCATCGAGAAGGCCGTGCGCGGAATGCTCCCGACCAACCGTATGCGCGACGTCCAACTCGGACGTTTGAAAGTGTACGAAGGTTCGACGCACACACACGACGCGCAAAAGCCGCAGCCGCTGTTCTAGGAGTATTCGTGGATACTAATCAGATTCAAGCCACCGGACGCCGTAAGCGCGCAATCGCGCGCGTAAAGCTCGTCCTCGGTCAAGGCGTCATCACCGTTAATAAGAAGCCGATCGAAGAATACTTCCCGCGTCCGCAACTCCAGCAGATCGTGCGTCAACCGCTCGAAGCGACGCAGAGCGGCGGCCGTTTCGACATCATCGTCAAGGCGGAAGGCGGCGGCGTAACGGGACAGGCCGGTGCGGTGCGTCACGGCATCGCGCGCGCGCTCGTCGAGATGGACGGTTCGTTCAAAGAGATTCTGCGCAAGAACGGTTTTCTGACTCGCGATCCGCGCGAAAAAGAATCGAAGAAGTACGGCCGCAAACGCGCACGTAAACGCTTCCAGTTCTCGAAGCGCTAATTCTAAGCGACTTGCGCATCAACGTGAAAAACGGGAGCCGCCCCTTGGGCGGCTCCTTTGCTTTATCGCTCTTTCCGGCGATCGGCATCGCGTTTGGTGTGTTGACGCTGCTGGTTCCATCGAACGCGCAGTGGGTTGAGACTACGTTCGCAAACGGCGTCTATCCGAACTGGGAGCGCACGATCTTTCCACTGACGAACGCGACGCCATGGTCGCTCGGCGATGTTGCGATCGCGCTTGGAATCGCGCTTTTTGTGTGGCGCGTTCCGATTTGGTTTCGCAAGCGCCCGAACTTCGAGCTCTGGCGGCGCATCGCGCTGACGATGGTTGAAGTCATCGGCGTGCTCGGCTTGTACTACTTCTGGTTCGAAGCGAGCTGGGGTTGGAATTACAATCGAGCGCCGATCGAAACGCGGGTCGAGTACGATCGTTCGGCGGTAACGCCGCGGGCGGTCGACGCGTTGCGCAAGCGCGCGATCGCCGAAGTGAATCGACTTGCGCCGCTTGCGCACGCTGAAGAACAAGGGAAACTCGCGGTTGATCTGGATGCGCTTTACGGTTCGTGGCTTCCGGTCGTGCAAGCCGGCGGCGATCGTTGGTCGCCGTTGACGGGTGCCCCGAAGCCGACCCTCTTCGATCCGTTCATGAATGCGACCGGAACGAGCGGATTCATCAATCCATTGACGCTCAACGTCCAGCTCGCTAGCGATCTGCTGTGGTTCGAGCGTCCGTTTTCGCTCGCTCATGAATGGACCCACGTTGCGGCCTATGCGCGCGAAGACGAAGCGAACTACGTCGCCATCGTCACGTGCACGCGTTCTCACGATGCCGTACTCGAGTATTCCGGATGGCTGGAGCTCTTTCTCTATCTGCCGCCGCTGGAGAAGTATCAGAAAAATACGTTTGTGCCGTTGGTCTGGAGCGATTTTGCGGCGTTGCGAAAACGCAACGCGCAGCGGATCAACGCGCGCCTCGCGTCGGCGTCGTGGCACACGTATAACTCGTATCTCAAGAGCAACCACATTGCTGCCGGCGTTGCCAATTACAACGAGGTGACGCGGCTGTACGCCGGCATCCGCCTTGACCCGCGCGGACTTCCCGTTTCGCTGGCATCCGGTCGCTAAGGCGGTTTTCATGTGATTCTCAAGGGAAACGGGCACATTGTTTGACTGAGACGATGAAAGACGAAAGACGACGGGCCGGCGCCGCGGTATTGGCCGGCATTTTGCTTCTCACCGCGGGCGCCGGTTGCAGCAGACAGCCACCGCAGCGGCAAGCACCGACCCCATACGTCGACACGTCGATGGCGACATTCGGAGCGGTCATGCCCGCCTCGACGCTCGCCGGTCTCATTGCCCCGTACCAAGAAGTGGCGATTCAGAGTTCGCTTACTGAACCCGCCGACAGCGTCGACGTTCAAGAAGGCGATCATGTCGCGAAGGGTGAGGTTCTCGCTCGCCTCGACACCGCCGATCTTCAAGCGCAACTCGCCTCGGATCTCGCAACCGCGCAGAGTAATCAGGCGAATACGCAGCATAGCGTGTACGCCGGCTCGGCGTCGATCACACAAGGCAATCAGGCACTTTCGGGTGCGCAGGCAACGTTGAACCGCGATCAGGAAACTCTGCAACGCGACCAGGCACTGTATCACCAAGGGTACGTTGCATTGCAAACGGTGCAATCCGATCAGGCTACGGTCAGAAACGATCAATCCAATGTGCGCAGCGCGCAAGCGACCGTGCAGGCCAATGGTCCAAGCCTGAATGCGCCCGGCATGCAATCATCGACCGTCGAGCAGGCGCGCGCGCAAGTCGCAGTCGCGCTCGCGCAAGCGCAGCAGATTCGCGTGCAAATCTCGAAGGCCGTCATTGTGTCGCCTATTGACGGCATCGTCGTCAATCGCAACCTCAATCCCGGCGAATATCCCGGCAATCGTCAGATTTTTACGCTTCAACAAGTGAAGCCGGCGTACGCGATTCTTCGCGGCTCCGCGCAACAAATCGAAGGGATTAGCGCCGGAAGCAACGCGACGATATCGGTCGTCGGCGGCAAGTCAAATCTGACGGGGCAAGTCGTCGGCGTTCTCAACGAGATTCAGCCTGGATCGACGCAGTTCCAAGTGAAGATTCTGATGCCGAACCAAGACGAGTCGCTGCGTCCCGGTATGGCAATTCAAGGTAGCGTACGTCTCCCGAGCGTGCGCGGCGTCCGCATTCCGGTTACGGCATTCACCGACGACAACCACGACAGCGTGCAGATCGTGCAGCCGGACAGCACCGTCAAAACCGTGAAAGTCACGGAACTTGCTAATGACGGTGCGACCTCGGTCGTCACGGGGATCTCATCGGGAACTCGCGTCGTCTCGAACGGTCAATCGAGCATCGGCGACGGCGAGAAAGTCTCGTACAAGCAATGAACAACTTCAGCTTAACCCGCCTCTTCGTTCATCGTCCGACTCTCGTCTTCGTCATCGTCGCGCTGATGATGTTCGCCGGCATTCTGTCGACGATCATTATCCCGAAGGAGTTGTTCCCGAACGTCAGCCAGCCGACCATCACGATCTCCGTGAGTTACACGGGCGCGTCGGTAACGGAAATGCGCGACGAGATCGTTCAGCCGATTGAAGAGAATCTCGCCGGTACGCCGGATCTACAGACGATCAATACCGTCGTGCAACAAGGGTCGGCACAAATGTCGGCGACATTCGACATTCAGTCCGACACCGCGACCGATCTCGCGTTGACGAATAAAGCGGTGCAAGCTTCAGAGAAGTTGCTCCCGACGAATATCACGCCGCCTACGGTGAACTTACGCGATCCCTCGGAATCCGTCGTCGTCACGTTTGCGCTCCACTCCAAGAAGCTGACACTCTCCGAACTTTCGCAGGTCGCACAGAACGAAATCGTACCGCAGATCGAGCAGATTCCCGGTATTTCGTTTGCCAATGTCGGCGGGGTCGTTACGCCGGCGTACGAGATCGATGTCGATCCCGCAAAGCTTGCTGCAGCGAACCTGACCTTGAACGACGTCATCAACACCGTCTCGGCGGACAATCAGCGCGTTCCGGGCGGCTTTGCGTACGAACCGAACCGTCAAACGGCAGTCGAAGTTCGCGGCGATATCACCACGCTCGACACCGTTCGCAGTTTGGCGATCATCCCGAGCGGCTCCGCTGCCGGCGGATCGAACGGCACACCGACCGGCTCGCAAGTCGAAAATATCAATGGCGGCGTCACTGCGCTGCCGGGTGCGATCAATCCATGGACGGCAAGCAATTCCGTCGTCCGCATCGGAGACATCGCGACGGTAACGGCGGGCAACGAGCCGCAGTTACAGTACGCGCGCGTCAGCGGAAGCCCGGGTCTCTTCTTGCAGATTCAAAAGATGTCTCAGGCGAGTGAGGTCGATTCCTCGAACGCGGTGCTCGAGGCGCTGCCGCAGCTGCAACGCCAGTTCCCGGACATCGAGTTCCAAATCATCAACGTTCAATCGAAGTTCACCGAGCAGCAGATCCAGATTGTCGTGCGTACTCTTGCCGAAGCCATTCTGCTGACCGGCATCGCAATGATCTTCTTCCTGCGTTCGTGGCGCAGCGCGATCGTCGTCTGCGTCGCGATTCCGACTTCGCTTGCGATCGCGATCACCGTCATGAAGCTGATGAACATGACGATCGACACGGTCTCGCTCCTCGGTATGTCGCTCGTTATCGGTATTCTGGTCGACGACTCGACCGTCGTCCTCGAGAACATCGAGCGCCACTTCACCGAGCTCAAAGAGCCCCCCGAAGAAGCGGCCGTGCACGGGCGAGAAGAGATCGGCGCAGCCGCCGTCGTCATCACGCTCGTCGACGTCGTCGTCTTTTTCCCGATCGCGTTCATCCAAGGACAAGTCGGGCGCAATCTTTCGGAATTCGCGATCGTCGTCGTCATCTCGACGCTGACCTCGCTCTTCGTCTCCTTCACGATCACGCCGACACTCGCCGGTTTGTGGGCATTGAAATCGCACTGGAGGCCGTGGCGTCCCGTCGAGTGGTTCGGCGAAAAGTTCGACAACATGCGCGACTGGTACACGAAACGAGTGCTGCCCTGGGGTATCGAACACGGCGGACTCGTCGCGGCATTCTGCGCCGTCACGTTTCTTATTGCGATCGCCATGGTCGGCTTTGGAATCGTCGGCGAGGAATTCATTCCCGGGACGGATCGCGGCGAGATCTTCGTCCAGCTGACGTATCCGATCGGAACGCCGGTGTCTCAAGTCGAGCGAGGCACCTTCGCTCTCGAGCAGTCGATGGACAAACAAGGCAAGGACATTCAACACGATACGGCCGTTGCCGGCGCGTACTCCGCGTCGTTCGGTGGATTCGTCACGCAGAGCAACGTCGGGCAGATTCATGTCTTCTTGAACGACGATCGCAAGCATCCGACGAGTTATTGGGTGTCACAATTCCAGCAGTTGACGCGAAAGGTGCTTCCGCAGAACGTCACGGCGACCGTCGTTCCGTCAACCGGTTCGCAAGGCGGTAACGCCCAGCCGATCGACTTACTCGTCACCGACTTAACGGGCGGCGACCCCACACCGTATGCGCAAAAAGTACTCGATGCCCTAAAGGCGACCAAGGGTGCGACGAGCGTCAATAGTACGGGCACCCAGCTTGCACCCGAGGTTTCCGTCATCTTCGACCGTCAGAAAGCGCAGGCGCTCGACGTCGATCTCGGTACCGCAGCGCAAGCAGTCGGAGCCGCGTTCGGCGGGAACGTCGCAACGCAGTTCGAGACGACGCAAGGGTTGGAACAAGTTCAGGTCATCTATCCGCAGAATCTGCAAAACAATTTGGCGCTGCTGCGGCAAGTACCGATCCGCGCGCAGAACGGCTCGATCGTGTACCTCGGCGACGTTGCGACGCTGCAATCCACGCCGACGCCGCCGCTCATGACCCGGACGAACCGCAATACGGTCATTCACGTCGACGCGAACGTTGCTTCCAATTCGTCGCTCTCCGCGGTGGAAAGCGCGATCATGAAGAAGGTTCCGTCGCTGCACCTGCCGCCGAATATCGTCGTCCGGCCGGCGCCCCTCGGTCAGCAAGACTTCATGCATCAAACGCTCGTCGGCATCGGCACGTCGATGATCGTGTCAGTCATTCTCGTGTACTTGCTGATGGTAGCGCTCTACAACAGTTATCTGTCGCCGTTCATCATTATCTTCTCGGTACCGGTCGCTGCTATCGGTGCGCTGACGGCGTTGTTCATCACGCACAAGACGCTTAATCTGTTCTCGTTGATCGGTACGATCTTATTGATCGGTATTGCTACGAAGAACGGTATTCTGCTCGTCGATTACGCCAACACCCTACGGGAACGCGGGTACGACAAGTTCCACGCGATCATGGAAAGCGCGCACGTGCGATTCCGCCCGATCATTATGACGAGTTTCTCGGTAGTCGCCGGTAACTTGCCGCTTGCGCTCGCGCTCGATCCCGGCTCGGAATCTCGCTCGAGCCTCGGTATCGTCATTATCGGCGGCGTCATCAGTTCGCTCGTGCTCACGCTCGTGCTGATCCCGAACGTATACTTGTGGGTCGCGCCGTCCGATGCGCACTTCCACTCGGGAGCGAACGGCAAACCGAAACAGCCGTCCGAGAAGCCTAAGGAGCTCGCACCGAACCCGAGTTGAGCGCCCACGAAAGCCACGTGGCCATGCCCCAACCGAGAATCAATCCGAACGCAACGGTCGTAATCGTGATAACGATCACGACCTTGCGCGTCCATACACCATAGTCGTGATCGCGCACCCACGCGTTGCCGATCGCGACGCCGAGTGCGATCGCGAGCGCCATCGAAAATCCGTAATAAAAGATATTCACGGCGTTCCCAAGTCGCGATCGACGCCGTGTGGAATCAGGTAGTACAACGTGACGAAGATGTACGCGGCGAAGCTCACGAGCGGGGCGACAAGCGCGATCAAGGTTGCCGCCACGTAGGTTGTCCAGCCCGTACGGTAGGCGTTTAGCGTCCCGCGCACGGTTTCCGGAGAAATGTCGGTGCGAAACGCGCGGCTGCGGATGAGATGTGCGAGCATCAGGTTGTATACGGTCGAGCAGTACGTCAGTACGACGCCGTAGAGAAACGTCGACGTATGCATGGCGGGATACGTTCCGAGCACCGACGTTGCGAATGGAATGAACACCGTTCCGGCAAGCAGCAAAAGATTCAAAAAGATGGTCGTGCGGTCGACGCGCTCGATCATGCGAAAGAGCGCGTGATGGTTCTGCCACATGATCCCGATTACCGCGAAACTCAGCGCATATGCCAGAACGTTCGGCCACAGAGCAAGGAGCGCGTCGCGGAGTGCGCTCTCACCGGGCGCTGTTTTGAACGCAGGCAGTGCGACCCCGAGAATGAGTAGCGTGATTGCGAATGCAAAGACGCCGTCCGAGAAGGCTTCGAAGCGAGCCTTGTTCATTGCGTGCCCGGCAATATCACGGTAACGCCCGTGTTGCGCGGCGGCCATCGTTCGTCCCTACCGTTACGTGCATGTTCGATGTCGCTCATTCACTTCAGCGTGGACTCGACGACGCTCAGGCACGGTTGCGCGAATCGCAAGGCGCCGTTGCGCAGGCAAACGCAGGCCACTTGGGTCGTTCCACCGATGCTGCCATGGCGCAAGCCGCGCGGGCCGCAATCTTTGATGAGGCGCTCCTGGGCGCCATGCACGCAAGACTTTCGGAACTCAAGGCGGTCACCCGCTGACGGGAGAAGCCTCCGTGTCTGATGGCCACGATTGCGTGCGAATGCATCGGAGCTAGCGTCGCGACCGAGGATTCGCATCTCGGACGCTGGACGGCTGCACGGTGGTCGCCGCCCCCGGCTTCACCGCTCTGCGGCATGATCGAACGCATCTGGTATTTCGACGGTGTTCTGGCAAACGCAAAAGAACGCGTCTTTCCCGACGGCCGTGCGGAATTGATCGTCATGCTCGACGAACCGCATCGCGACGGCGATGTTCCGGCACTCACGCCGTTTCCCGCCGTGTGCATAAACGGTCTTCGCACGCGGCCATCCGTTGTGATTGCACCGCCCGGCCGGTGTCGAGTCCTTGGGGTGCGTTTCGAGGCGGCCGGAGCCTGCGCGTTGATGCGCGGATCGATGAAAGCATTGCTCGATGTCACGATCGACGTCCGTGACGAACTCGGGCGAAGAGCTGAACGGCTCGGCGAACGCTGTGCCGACGCGGCGGAAACAGCAAGCTCCAATCCCGCGCGAAACGCAATGCTCGTGCTGCGCGTCGCTGCGGAGTGGGTCTTTGAGATGATCGATCGCGATATCGTCGAGCGGATTGCAGCCGAGGTGGGATTGTCGCGTCCGCGTTTCGTGCAGCGATTCAGCGATCGCGTCGGCGTCACACCGAAGCGTTTCGCTCGCATCGTCCGCTTTCGCAACGCGCTTGCAGGCTTGCAGCGGGCAAGCATCGCGGACACGGCAGCGGAGCTCGCCTACTACGACCAAGCGCACATGCATCGTGATTTTGCCGAGTTCGCCGGTATGACGCCCGGCGCGTTTATCGCCGCGAACCGGTACCCCGGCTCGCCGAGCCTTGCCGAGCCGTGATCTTTTTTCCAAGACCGTCGCACCGGGGCGGCCTATGATAGGTGCATGAATATGACGCAAACGCTTCAACGTATCTACCCGGCCGTTCGCTACGACGATGCGCGAGCGGCAATCGATTGGCTTACATCGTGTCTTGGTTTTCGGGATGACGTGGTCTATGAAGGCGAAGGGGCGACGATCGCTCATGCGCAGTTGAGTCTCGGCGGAAACCTCATCATGCTCGGTAGTCGCAAGGACGATGTGTTCGGCGTATACATTGCTCTCGATTCTCCCGAAGAGGTCGATGCGCAATATGCACGTGCGAAGTCGGCCGGCGCCGAGATCGTCCGCGAACTCTGCGACACGGAATACGGCTCGCGAGAGTTCGGCGTGCGCGACCCCGAGAGGCATCTCTGGAGCTTCGGGACCTACCATCCGCGGGCCGGCGAAACAACCTCGTAATCCGGCGGTCAATTCTCGCTCACCGTTGCTCCGTATCGTCAGCGCATGGATACGGATTTGCTGCAAACGGCCGCGAGTGGAATGGACGCGCAGCGTGCGGCGCTCGACGTGTACGCGCGAAACGTCGCGGCTGCGGAGGCCGCAGGGCGCGACGGGAGCTTTGAACGTCTCGTGCCGCAGTTCGAATTGCGCGACGGTGACGACGGGACGACGGTGGAATTCAGCGGCGCGCATCGGGATCGCGGAAGCAGTGTCGACATCGTTACGGAGATGATCGCAGTCATGAACGCGTCTCGCGCTTATGAAGCCGATGCATCGCTCTTCGACGTCGGAAAAACGCTCGCGCAGCGCACGATCGATATGGGACATCTGCAGTGAAGGTCGAGCTGTTGCAGCCCGACGCGCCCGCGCCGGCTGCCTCTGCGCCCGCGAACCGATCGGCATTTTCGCGCGCGTTGGACGCCGCCGGTGCGCTCCTTGACAGTGCCGAAGCCGCCGAAGACGCGTTCGCAAACGGCGCCGGCTCGTTGCAAAGCGCGGTCTACGAACGCGCGCGTGCCGACGTTGCGCTCTCCGTCGCAACTGCGGCCGCGCAACGGAGCGCGCAGGCATTGACGGCGATCCTCAACCTGCAGATCTGACGATGTCGCTTGATTCGATACTCGCGCGGATCGCGGCGCTGCCGCGCAAGGCGAAGGCCGGAGCAATCGCCACACTTGCATGCGCGATTGTGAGCGGCATCGGCATTGAGATCGTTGCAAACCCGCCGCGCGCGGCGCTCTTCGCGCAGCCTTTGCATCCGGAGCAATTGACCGAAGTCGAGGACCGGCTGGCGCAGTGGAACGTCGCATTTACACCGAGCGGTCAAAACGTCGTTGTGGACGCCGGCCACCGCAACGATATTCTCCTGCGCCTTTCGCTGGCGGGCGTTCCGCACGCGCACGTTGCGACGACCGGTGAAGCGCTCGCAAATGTCGGCGTGCTGACGCCGCAAGCGGTAGTCGATGCGCAAACGCGCACCGGTCTTGCCGGCGACATCGAACTTGCACTTCGCAGCGTCAACGGCGTCGATGATGCCCGCGTCATTATTGCGCCGGGAAAAGTCGCGGAATTCGCCGACCAAGGTTCGGCCGATGCGACGGCAAGTGTTCGGCTTCAACTTCATCCGGGCGCCCATCTCTCGCGCACATCAGTCGCGGGAATCCGTTCGTTCGTTGCGGCGGCCGTTACGGGACTCGATCCGTCTCACGTCACAATTCTCGACGATCGCGGCCTCGCGCTGAGCGCCGATAGTTCCGAGAGTGAAGACGCGACCGCATTGCAAACGTCGTTGCAAACGGCCCTCGATGATGCGCTCGGCACAGGTGTCGCAATCGTACGCGTCCACGCCGAGTACGCCTCCTCTGAGAGCGAACAGCGTGACGTCCGGCGCGCTCCGCTCGGTAGCGCTTCGATCGCCCGCGTATCGGCGAGCGAGTCATTCGACGGGCAAGGACGGCGGTACGAGAAAAACGACGAGCAGGACGATCGGGGAAGCGATGTGCGGGAAAGTGTTGCACGCGTGCCGCGGGGATCGCTTGCTCGCATCACAACGGCCGTCTTTGTCGACGCGCAAAGCGCAGTCGCGCTGGAAAACGTTCGCGCACTTGCGGCTGCGACGGTCGGATACGACCACCGGCGAGGCGATGTGCTGACCGTTGAGGCGGTGAACTTTCATCACGCGCGCTCGCAAGTGCATGACGTCTGGTTCTTACTTTACGGCGCGCTCGTCCCATTGCTCCCGACGGTTGCGGTCGTCCTCGGATTTCTCGTCGCCGGGCGCTATGCCGCACCGCATGTCGCGGCAATGACGAAACGCTATCTCGAACGCAGTTCGCTCGCGCGGATCTCTTCGCGCGTCGCAGGGGTGGCGCCCGCGCAAGTTCGCGGCGCGCTCGCGAACGAACCGCCGCACGCTGCCGCCGCAATCATCAGCGCGCTCCCTGCCGCAACGGCTGCAGCCGTTCTCGAATTGTATCCCGCGCACGAGCGCGAGGCGATCGTACGGCGGATGCAGCGCGCGCATTCGCCGCTCGTTCCCGATGCTTCGGAGATTCTCGGCCGTCATGCTTGACGGATTCGTGCCGATGCGTGCGTGGCTCGAGCGCGGCGACGATTCGGCGCCGGTGCCCGATACGGGCGCTGAACTCGATCGCGAACCGGAGCCTTTTGTAGAGCCGCAGTTGCCAAACAGCTTTGAAGACGAGATCGACGTCGCGATTGGAGAAGCAAGACGCTTTCGCGCAGCGCTCGCTGATGCGCTGGATGCGTGCGTCGAGGAGTTGTTGCGCGACGTTGCCGGCGATGTTCTCGCTCGAGAACTGCGGCTCGCGCCATGCGACGTGCGCGCAATCGTCGAACGGGCGGTCGAACGGTACGGCGTCGACCCTTTGTGCATTCGCGTGAATTCGGCCGACGCGCGCGCGTTCGAGGCGACCGGCGAGAAGGTCGTCGTTGACGACCGCGTGCGTGGCGGCGACGTGTTTATCGACATACGCCAAGGCAGTATCGACGCGTCGCTCGGCGCGCGTTTGGAACGCGTGTTGGCGCCGCGCATACGATGATCGCCCGCGGCACCGTCGTCAACGTTCGCAGCGGCGCGGTAGATCTCTCGATTGCGCCGCTTGCAGCGGGAACAAACGTCCGCATTGCGTGCCGCGGCGGATGGAAACACGGCAGCATCACATCCGCCGCAAACGGCATTGCAACGGCAACGTTGAGCGGCAACGCTGACGGAATCGTTTCTGGAGCATATGCAGAAGAAGGGGCCGCTGAAACGATCGTGCTCGGAACGGCGGCGCTCGGCCGCGCAATCGATGCCTGCGGACAGCCTCTGGACGGTGACGCGCCGCTTTGCGGCGTCCGCATTCGGTTTGCGATGCCTCGCATCGCACCGTCGGAACGCATCGCCCTCGACGCCCCGATGTGGACGGGCGTTCGCGCGATCGACGCGCTGCTTACCATCGGACGCGGCGCGCGCGTGGGACTCTTCGGCGCGCCGGGTGCGGGCAAGAGCACGTTACTCGAAACGATTGCCGGCGGCACGTGCGCGGATGCGATCGTCGTTGCACTCGTGGGTGAACGCGGGCGTGAGGCGGAGCAATGGATCGCGCGGCGCGACCAACGCACGACCGTCGTCTGTGCGACGAGCGATCGTCCGGCGCGCGAACGCGTCGCCGCCGCGCGAGCCGCGTTTGCGCACGCTCGAGCGTTGGCGCGACGTGGTCTGCACGTCTTGCTCATTCTCGATAGTCTGGCGCGCGTGGCCTACGCGTTGCGCGAAGACCGTGCGGGCGAGCCGGCCGGGCGCGGCGGTTATCCGCCGAGCGTGTTCGCCGATCTCGCGCAGTTCGTTGAGTCGGCGGGCGCATTCACCCGAGGCTCCGTCTCGCTGCTGGCAACGGTCTTGAGTGATGGCGATGAACGCGACCCGGTTAGCGAAGCGGCGCGCTCTCTCCTCGACGGGCACATCGAACTCTCGCAGGAGCTCGCGCACGCCGGACGATTTCCGGCCATCGACCTGCTCGCAAGCGCGAGCCGGACGATGGCTGCGGTAACGGCGCCGGAGCACCAGCGGGCGGCCGCCCGAATTCGAGCCGCTTTCGCCGCCCTCGCGGCGAGCGAGGATCTTCGCTCGGTCGGCATCGAGCCACGGGACCCCGAGGCCATCGCCGCGATCGCGCACGAGCGCCGGCTCGAGGCCCTCGTCCGCCAGGAACGCGCCCCGGTCCATCCTCGGCATTCGCTAGCGATGCTGCTGGAAACCGCCGATACTTTGGGAGAGCCCGATGAACATCGCTTCTGACCTTGCTGCCGTCGAGCAGCGCATCACGCAGATCACCGGATCGACCGTCGAACTCCCCGGCGTTTCGCCCGGGCAGGAGCAATCCGCGTCCTTTGCCGACATGGTGCGCGCCGAGCTTGCATCGCAAAACGAGCAGCAAGCCGACGGGAACGAGGTCCCCGGCATCGCTTCGGGTGCGGCAGTCGGCGCGATCAACGCGCCTTCGATGGTGCCGCCGGCGCAGATCGACCAACTCGTGAACGCCAACGCATCGCAATGGAACGTTGATCCCGCGCTGGTCAAGGCCATCATTGCAAATGAATCCGGGTTCAATGCGAACGCGACATCGAATGTCGGCGCGCAAGGCCTCATGCAGCTCATGCCCGGAACCGCGTCGGGTCTCGGTGTCACAAATGCCTACGATCCCGCGCAGAACGTGTATGGCGGCACTCGGTACATCAAGGGACTGCTCGACCGATTTAACGGTGACGTACGAAAAGCCGTCGCAGCGTACAATGCGGGACCGGGTGCGGTAGAGAAGTACGGTGGCGTACCGCCGTATGCAGAAACGCAGAACTACGTCGAAAACGTTCTCGCAAGTTACGAAAAATACCGTAACCCGAACGCTCCGTAGTGCCCTTCTAGCGGCGATTAGCTGCGCCCTGATCGCGCAAGCCCCTCCGCCGCATCCATCAGTCACAACGATCCTCGACAACCACGCCGCAGCGCTCGCTGCGATGCATTTGCATGCGCCGCAAACGCATGAAACGTTCGGCACGATCGAGGGTCTCGGTCTGCAAGGAACGTTCCACGAGTGGCAGGCGGGGAACAAGGAACGCCGGGACGAGCGGCTGGGCTTTCGCGTCCAGCGCGAGCTGCGCGTCGGCGACAATCTCTGGATCGAGAACACGAGCGGCGAGATTCGCGAACTGCACGGCTTGATCGCGCGCCGTCAATTGACCGCCGATTTTATCGACACGGGCGTGTTTGCGAAGCATCCCGAGGCTGCGCGGTTCGTCGAACGTGCGACACTGCCCGACGGCCGCGCGGTGTATCGCCTGTCGATCGCTCCGCCGAAGGGTGAGCCGTTCATCGTCGGTATCGATGCAAAGACGTGGCTGATCGATCAAAAGTCGTATCTGGAGAACGATTCACCGCAAGTGGTGACGTACTCCGACTATCACGTCCAGAACGGTATGCTCATCCCGTTCACCGAGATCGATTCGAACGGCGATACGAAATTCGACGTTACGTCGCACGTGACGAGTGTCATCGTCGATCAGCCGATCGCGGATTCGATTTTTGCGCCGCTTGCGCCGGAAATCATTGCGACGGATGCCCCCGTCCGTGTGCCGCTCGAGATTCATAACGGCCTTCCGTTCGTCAAAGTCACGATTTCCGGACACGCGTACCGGTTCTTGATCGATTCCGGCTCGCAGGGTAACGTGTTGGATCCGCACGTGTCGAACGAACTCGGGCTGCATCCCGAAGGCACGCTCGAAATCCGCGGGGCAGAACGGACGCCGAGTCTCGGCGTCGTGGAAACCCCGCCAATGAACGTCGGCGGTATCGAACTGCCGTCGCGCATCGCGAGCGTGCTCGATTTGAGTAAAATTCTGCGCGGACCGGTCACCATCGACGGCGTTCTCGGGTATCCGTTCTTTGCTGCAGCGGAGTTGCGATTCGATCCGGACACGAGCGAATTGACGATCGCAAAACCGGGGTTGCTCCCGCCGCTCGGCGACAAACTCGACGTCGACACCGATCGTGAACTTGCGGAAATCGAAGCGACGATCGACGGAACGGCGAAGACGCGCCTCCTCGTGGACACCGGCAATTCCAACGAACTGCTGCTCTTCCAAAGCTTCATCAATGCGCATCAAGGACTGATCATGTTTGCGGGAAACCCCGCCGTTGCGAATCGTGGCGCGGGCGGTTCGGCAGCGGCGGTGACGGCAATGGTCGATGAGCTGGAAATCGGAAAACAACGTCTGTACAACCGCTACACGGACGTCATTCTGGCGACGGCCGGTGCTTTCGCGGACCGCAACGACGGGGGCAACGTCGGGTACGGTGTGTTACATAACTTCATCACGACGTTCGATCTCGCCGATCGCTCGATCTACTTGCAAAAAGCGCGCGATTTTGATGACGGGCGTTTCCGTCAGCGAACGGAGAGCGGCCAGGGTTTCCCGGGGCGTTCATAACTTCGTAACGGCTCGATGATCGCGCGGCGATGTGCGCCGCCCATCATCAGCCAATGATGACGCAGCAACTAGGATTCAGCGTGTTGACCGCGCCGATCGCCGCAATCGATCGTCGCGCGCTCTCCCAAGCGTGGTATTCGGCGCTCCATCTCGCGAAGCAGCCGTCCAAACATGATACGCAGCAGGCACCCGTTGCCCTCGAACGGTGTTGCGCGCATCGCGCCGGCGTTTTGGCCGACCGTCGCAACACCCACCTGCGCTCGACGACTGGGCTGCAAGTGCATCGAGAGATGAAGCCCGCGCGCAGAGACATGGTCGCCATCGATCGCCGATCGCTTCGCTCTCCACTTGCGCGGAAAATCGAGTACGCATTTTTGCGGCCGAATCTTCCTGCGACACGAGCCGCCTTTACGATCGACGGAACCCGTGAGCGCGTCCACGTGACGATGCAGCGAACGCGTACGGGATTGCAACTCGTCGCCGTCTGTCAGCCGAGCGCGCGCGAACGTGTCGCACGCGCGCTCGAACAAGCGCGATACGCGCTCGCCGAGCGCGGAATCTCGATCGACGCGCGCATTACGGAGTAACGCCATGTTCGTCAACACCGCAACCGAACGTTCGTTGGATCTGATCTCGCAGCGCGCGGCGGACGTCTATAAAGCGTTTACTCCCGGCGCGCTGCCCGAACGTAGCGACGTCGAAACGAATGCGCCCCAATCGCGCGCGGCACTCGATCCGTTATCCGTAAGCGCGCCGGGCGACGACTACTTTATGACCTTTGATGAGCGCGGCCGGACGACGTACACGCGCGATGGCCAAATGCGGCTTGCGAACGGGACGGTCGCCGGAGGCAACGGTCGTCCGATGCTCGGATATATCGGAAACGCAAGCACTGCCGCCGAGTTAAAAATCGATCCCGTGGATGAAGCGCTTGGACGCGTGCGCAACCTGCGCATCGAAACCGATGGAACGGTCGCGTACGATCGCCGGACCGTTGATCCGCGCAGCGGGCTTATGCAGGCGCAGCGCGTGAGCCTTGGGCGACTTGCGCTCGCGCGATTTCCCGCCGCGACGAAGTTAACGAACACTGCCGACGGTACCGTCGTGCCGCCGCCGGGTATCGTACCGCATCTCGGCCGTGCGGGCGACGGCAACTTCGGCGTGCTCGCGCCGATGCGTCGCGACGAGAGCCGTATTGACCTCAACCGCAGCCTGGAACGGCTACATGACGCGTATGTTGCATTCGATGCGCTGCAGGCCGTGCACAAAGCGCAAGGTCAAACCGGCAAAGTCGCGATGGATTTGTTGAAATGACGCGTCGCGTTCGTCCGATGATCTTTGAATCGCGCACGGCCTTTCCCGTTGCCGCGGCATGTATCGTTGCGAACGGCGTACGCGAAACGCTCGCTGCACTATTGCAGACGCCGATCGAATTGCGGCTGTTGGAACCCGCCGTTCCGTCAAAGAACGGCTGGCGCGCGATTCTCGAAGGAGCGCGGCTCTATCTTATTCAGGGGACGCGAGCGCAGGCGGCAATCGTCCTTCGCCCGGATGCTTGCATTGCGCTGGCTACCACCGCGTTTGGTGAGGACGCCGGCGCTACGCGACCGCTCTCCGCGGTGGAAACGACCGTTCTCGATCGCATCGTGGGCGCACTTGCCGGAAATTTCGCCGCGGTCTGCGGCGGCCGCTCGGAAGGCCTTTTCGCGGAACCGGTTGAGTCGATCGAGGGATTGCTCACGTATTTTGAACTCGCGCTCAGTCTACCGGTCAGCGCTTCCATCGGCATTGCGCTCGCATCGCAGCACCCGCCGGAGTGCAGCGGCGGCCTTCGCCTCGAGGATTTATTTGACATGGAAATCGAGGTTTGCGTACGGACCGAGGGTGCGGTCGTTCCGGCCGGCGAGCTAGCGGCAGTGGAGCCGGGCGAAATCGTGCCGATTACTGTATCAACCGGCCTCACTGCCGTCGCAACCGTAGCCGGGAGGCCGCTCGCGCGTGGCGAATGCGGCGTCCGGGGTAACCGGTTTGCTTTGGCGATCGGCCTCTCGCCGTGCACCGAAAGGGAAAGCGGACCGGAATCATGACAACCGTCGACACAAAGAAATTGAAGGATCGCGCAAATCTCGACGTGCTGATGCACGTGCCGCTCACCGTTACCGCCGAACTCGGAACATCGAAGATGTCCGTCGCGGAAGTCCTCAAATTGGGCACCGGTTCCATTATCGAACTCGACCGTCTTGCCGGCGGTCCGGTCGATCTGCTCGTCAACAATAAACTTGTCGCGCGCGGCGAAGTGGTCGCCGTCGATGAGAACTTCGGCGTCCGCGTCACCGAGTTGATTTCCCGGCCGATTTAACTTCATCGCAATAACGAGTTCATGCAAGGGTGACGCGACTGCGTCACCCTTGCTGCATGGATGGACTCCTTACCGTTGCCCATCACGCGGAAGGTTCGCTCCCGCTAGATATACTCGTCAGCCTGACGCTGCTCTCGGTTGTTCCGTTTCTGCTGATGATGTGTTCGTCGTTCGTACGAATCGTCGTCGTGCTTTCGCTCGTGCGCTCTGCGATCGGCACGTCGTCGCTTCCGCCGAACGCCGTTCTGTCCGGGCTAGCGCTCGTGCTAACGTGCGTCGTCATGGCCCCGACCTTCACCCAAATTACGCATAACGCGATCGATCCGTATTCGCACGGCCGGCTCTCGCAATCGCAGGCGCTCGATCGTGCGACCCAACCGCTTCGCGCGTTCATGTTGCGTCAAACGCGCGTTAGCGACATCGAACTTTTCGAACGGGTGGCTCGTCAACGCGACGTCTCGCCGTCGGCGTCCCCGCTCGTCGTTCTGGTCCCCGCGTTCGTGGTCGGCGAACTTCGCAGCGCGTTCGCTATCGGCTTTGCGCTCTATCTGCCGTTCGTCGCCATCGATCTAGCCGTCTCGGCCATGCTCATGGGACTTGGAATGATGATGTTATCGCCGCCGGTGGTCTCTCTACCGGTGAAGCTCTTACTCTTTGTGATGGTCGACGGGTGGGCGCTGGTGTGCGGAGGCGTCGCAAGTTCATTTCGTTGACGTCTACGCCGGTAGCGTAGTAGTATCGCCATGAGCGATTCGTATGATTCGGTCGAATGGGACGAAGCCGTACTCCCGCCCTTGCCGAGCGTCGGTTCGTGGCGATCGGCATGGTGAATGGGATCATTTTAACCGTCGTGTGGACGCCGCGGGGTACCGCTAGGAGAATCATTTCGGCTCGTCGCGCATCCAGAAAGGAGAGAAGACGGTACTATGCCCATCGTTCGCAAGAAGCTCACTGACCTTGGCCCAGGCCGCGTCGACAGAAAAAAAGTATTGGCAACTACGGAAAAAGAGATC
>JAFANA010000070.1 GCA_019232905.1 Vulcanimicrobiota bacterium | reverse complement strand
ATGGGCTCCAGGCGGACGCCGGGACCTTCGAGCACGAGTGCGGAGTCGATCATCAAAACGATTGCATCACATAGGGTCAATAGAGACGCTCGATACGAGGGGAAGTTCCATGTACACCGGATTGGCGTATCCCACGTCGGCGTAGGGGCCGCACAAGCGAAAACCGAGCGAGAGATACAGCTGATATGCGGCCGGCAATTGATCTTTGTCGGTGTCGAGTACGAGGCGATGGTATCCGTGAACGCGAGCGTGATCCGCGGCGTGTTGCATCAGAGCGCGCGCGAGACCCTGACCGCGCGCGGCCGGACGCACGTAGAGCCGTTGAATCACGGCCGCAGCGTCATCGTGGCGAGAAACAAAGACACAACCGCACGCAGCGTCGTCAACGGTTGCGAGAATCGCGACGCTCGACGTTCCTTCCGTCACGGGGACAGACCAATGCCGAAGGCCGGGCGGCAATGACTCCTCGTATTCCGCGAGCAGTGCGACGAGCTGCCGGCGCTCTTCCTCAGACGAAACGATACGGATCGACGTATTCACGATGAGATCAACGGGATTTCCACGATGAAGGATGCACCGGGTGTGCGATCCGAGAGCGCGATCGAGCCCTCGTGGGCCTGGGCAACCCATCGCGCAATGGCGAGACCGAGCCCGGTGCCCGACGCCGCACCGTTACGGAAGAAGCGTTCGAAGATGCGGTCGCGCGATTGCGGCGGCACGCCCGCACCGTCATCGCTGACGCTGAGCTGCGCGCGTCCGGCATTTGAAGAGCACGATACGGTAATCGTAGAGCGCGC
Source organism: Vulcanimicrobiota bacterium (assembly GCA_019232905.1). Taxonomy (GTDB): domain Bacteria; phylum Vulcanimicrobiota; class Vulcanimicrobiia; order Vulcanimicrobiales; family Vulcanimicrobiaceae; genus JAMXLG01. Next base: position 4,428 of record JAFANA010000070.1, on the reverse strand, counting down.
GTGGTGCAGCGCATTTTCGAGCAAGTTGCGGGTTAGCTCGCGCAAGCGGCGCGCGTCGCCGTTGATAATTGCCGAAGCGACGTTCGATTCGATTGCGATACCCGCCGCGCCCGCGCGCGTGCGAAATTCCGCGACACAATCGAAGACGATAGCGGCCAGATCGACGGGCTCACGCACGAGCAAGGTAGACGACGGCAAACGTGCGAGCGTGAGAAGATCGGTGATGACACCGCTTGCATCGAGCGACGTCTTGGCGATGAGTTCGAGCGCCTCGCGCATCGAAGCGTCGTCGCCCTTACGCGCTGCTTGCGCGACCGACGAGATCGTCGCGAGCGGCGAACGCAACTCGTGCGCGGCATCGGCGATAAATTCGCGCTCGCGTTCGCGCGCGAACACCCACGGTGCGACAGAGATCCGCGCGAGCAGCCACGAAGCGATACCGACGAGAATCACGAGCGGAATATCGAAAGCGACGATCGTAAGCGCAACCCGCTGCATCGCCTGCCGGTAGGCGGCGACGCCCTCGGGCGTCGAGAGTGCGGGGAGCAAAAGACTGTGATATTGCGTGCCGACGAAGAGGTACGCGCCAATCGACAGAGCGGCGAGGACCGCCGTAAATACCGCCAGATAGAGCGCGACCAGCCGGACGATCACGTCCTTAGGAAGCCCCTAATTTGTACCCGACGCCCCAGACGGTAACGATCAGGTCGCGCGCGCCCGCCGACTTGAGTTTACGGCGGATCTGGCTGATGTAGACGTCCACGATATTGCTCGAACCCTCGAAATCGTAGTCCCAAACGTGCTCCAGCAGTTGCGCGCGGGAGAATGCGATTCCCGCGTTGCGCGCGAGAAACTCGAGCAACCGAAACTCGGTCGTCCCGAGCTCGATCGGCCGGCCGCAATAAGCGGCCGTTCGCGCACCGACGTCTACGACGAGTCCGTTCGCGTCGAAGCGCTCTACGACCGGCAGATTGCCGCGGCGAAGTAACGCCTTCACCCGCGCGACGAGCTCTTCTTCGGCAAAAGGCTTGGGCAAGTAATCGTCCGCACCGGATTCCAATCCGCTCACGCGATCCTCGACGCCGTCGCGTGCCGTCAGCATGAGAATCGGTGTTTGAATGTTGTGTTCGCGCGCGCTTTCAACGATCGAGAATCCATTGCGCCGCGGCAGTCCGATATCGACGATTGCGGCGTCGTAGATTCCGCGCAGCAAATAGTCCAGGCCTGCTTCGCCGTCCGCGGCAAGATCGACGGCGTAATGCCGCGACTCGAGCATCGTACGCACTGCTTTCGCCACGGCGTTGTTGTCTTCGATCACGAGGATACGCATCTCAAGAACCTCTGTTCTACACTTTCAATGGCCAAGGAAAACCTACTGTAAACGCAGCGCCGAGGCTGCTTGTCGAACCGACGTTCGCGACGTCCTGCAGGATGAACCGGACGTGCGGCGTGATCATGAACGCGCCGTAGTACACGAAATCGCGCGTGATGAACGGATTAGCACTTGCGTCGTAACGGATGCCCAGGTACGAGTGCGGCGTCGGGTAGTACTTCGCGCGGATGTATCCGCCGCTGCTGGCGACCGCGGACCCGAACCCATCGGCGTTTTGATCGCTTCCCCACCACTGCTCGGCCGTCAGCTGAAACTTCCCGGGCGCAAATTGAAGAAACACGCCATCGCGCGTATACGGGTCTTCGAACCCGCTCTTCCCCGTAAGGACGATCCAACGGCTGCCGGTCATCGCTTCGCCGCCGACGGTCAAATTGTCCGACGCTCTCACCCGCGCGAAGAGGCCAAATTCCGGATGTGCGGCCGAAGTCGTTTCACCGGTCGGTGACGGCGCACCGCCGTATGCGGCGCCCTTGAATTCTCCGTCGTCACCGATAAAATCCAAGCGAAGATTCGCGACGGTCCGCTCGATCTGAAAACCCCAGCGCGGCGATGAGAGCGGAAGATCGTTCAAGCCGACGTGAATGCCGTAATAGCCGTATTGCTGTAAGTCGTCGAGACGCTGTCCGGGCGATTGCACGAGCGGTAATTCGAAGAGTCCCGCGCGATAGAGCGTTTGCGTATGTTTGTTGTAACCGGCGAGAAAACCGAGATAGAGGCCCGCCGGTCCGCCTTGCGCGCCCAAATTGTAGTGCGCGAAAGCAGTGATTTGACCGACTTCCAGATTCCCGAGCAGCACGCCGCCCGGAGTCCAGCGCCGCGAGTTAACCGGCGACTGCTGCCATTCCAACTGGTAACGTAAGGCAACGACCGTCGTGCCGTGCTTTGGAAGCGGCAATTGATAACCATGTTCGCGAAAGGCCAAGCCGAAGCTGTTGAGTTCCGGCAACACGCTATGGCATGTTTCGCACGTCAAGTGATAGCGCTGCGCAAAAATCGGAATTGCCTCCGCGTTCGCGTTACAGAGTACCATCAGTGCAGCGAAAACCGACGCCGAAACAGTGAAGCGAAGAAGATTATTGAGCAACGATTTCTCCTCGCATGGTGCCACTGTAGTGAAAGAAACAGCCGTACAAGTACGTACCGGGCTTATCGACGAGGAAGATCGCCGACGATTGCCCGGCCTGCATCGTGCCGCTGCTGAATCCGGAGGATAACGTCGACCCCGACGGCGTCGTTGCGGAGAACGTGAACGGCGACGTCGGCGGAAAGGTCGTGCCTTGAATCGACGTTGCAGTGTGCGATGTATTATCGACGTTGACGAATTGCACGCCGCTTCCGACCGCAACATTTGCAACGATCGGCGAAAATCCGAGCGCAAGACCTGCGGGCGTAGCGGATTGTCCGAACGCGGCGATACTGACGTCGATGCGTGTAACCGTTGCAACGGACGTTCCGCCGTTCGTGGATACGAGCACGCCGTTCGGCGTGCAGGCGGTGAACAGAAAGACGCACGCAATGGCTCGGGTGAATTTCATTGACTGACCTCTCTGAAGAGTTGCTCTGCGAGATCGCCCGATGCGAGCAGCGTGCGACGCACACGCAGCTGCGGGTTGAGGATGTAGATGAAGCTCGTATGCGCCGTAGCGTAACCGTGCGAATCGCGCGAGATTTCGACGCCGTACCGGCGCATGAGCGCGTGAACGTCGGCCGTATGTCCCGACGCGACGATCCACCGCGGAGAATGTGCTTCGAATTCGTGTGCGATACGGTGCATGTCGGCCGCGCTGTCGCGTTCGGGATCGAGCGTTACGGTGAGAAAGCGCACGGCGAGCGGCGAGCTGCCGAGACGGTGCACCGTTCGCGCGATTTGCGCGTCGATGAGCGGACAGGTATCCGTGCAGTGCGCCGAAATGAACGAGAGCACGATCGGTGCGCCGCGAAGATTTTCAAAGGCAAACTGCGAGCCGCGTTGATCGACGAGATGAATATTCTGCTGTGCCGCTTCAAGGTGCGCCGGATGGACGGCGATCATAAGCGCGATGATCGCCGTCCCGAGCGCCATACGGGGGAACATGGCGCACGCCTGGCTAGCAGTAATAGCCGACGCAGTGGCTAGGTGAACTCGTCGGTCCGGGCGTTCCCGCCGCCGCCGGACGCGCGACGCCCCAAACGCCGCCAAATGCATTGATGCCTTGTCCGTTGCCTTGTCCCGCGGCGCCGTCACCGGTATAGCTATAGAGCGGGAACTGTTGATACGTCCACTGCAGCGTTCCGTCGCTGCGTGTAATGATGCCGAATCCGCTGCCCGAGGGCGCAACGGTTCCGGCGGGAGCAGTATAGGGTGGCCAAACACCGGTGCAGCCGGTTGCCGCGGCGCAATTCGACACGTTGGCCGTATCGGCGCCGAACGTGTAGAGCGTGTGTTGATTGCTCGACGATACGTATGCTTGTGCGCCGGCAACCGATGCGAGTTGCGGCATCGAAGCCGGTCCCGCAGCGGTCGGCGCCGACGTCGGCGCTGATGTCGGTGCGGCTGTCGGTACGCCGCCCGGAAGTGGGTTGCTGCTACCGCCGCCGCTGCTGCCGCCACCGCCGCACGCGGCGACCGTCAAAACAGCGATTGCCGCTGCCGCTGAAAAGAAAGAACGTTTCACTAACTTCCTACCTCCAAGTCAATGTGTGACCCGAAGATAGGCGCTAGTTCTGAATAAACTGTAAAAATTAATGAATTGCGGCGATCGCGTTGCGCAGTTCGATTGCGAGGCTGCGCAGCGACGGATCGTCATTCGCGTCGCGCGCGGCGCGATCGAATGCTTCACGGGCCCCGGCGCGGTCGCCGTTGCGCAGCATGATCGTGCCCAATGCAAAGCGCGCGCGCGCGTACGATGGCGCGAGATCTAATGCGGCCGAGAATTCCGACGATGCCGCGTCAAAATGACCGAGGCGCTCTTCGGTAAGGCCGAGGTCGTAATGCGCGACTGCATACTTCGGATCCGATTTCAGCAACTGTGAAAAGTCGTCGCGCGCGGTGGCAA
>JAFANA010000042.1 GCA_019232905.1 Vulcanimicrobiota bacterium | reverse complement strand
TCGCCCAGCACTTCGTACGCTTCAGAAATTTCCTTGAAGCGTTCTTCGGCCTCTTTCGGATTCTCCGGGTTCGCGTCGGGATGCCATTTCCGAGCGAGCCGCCGGTATGCGGATTTTATATCCTTTTCCGCGGCGTTCTTGGGGACGCCGAGGACCGCATAGTAATCTTTGTAGTTCATCCTGACTTCTTGGCGACGATCACTTTCGCGGGCCGCAACAACTCGTCGCCGATCGTGTAGCCCTTTTCTGCGACCTCGACGACCGTATCGTCGTCGGCATTGGACGTGGTGTCGGTGCCGATCGCTTCCGCGATACGCGGATCGAACGGTTTACCCTTGACGTCGATGGCTTTCACGCCTTCGCCCGCGAGCACGGCTTCAAAGCCACGCAGCGTCTGTTCGATGCCGCCGCGCAGTTTTTCACCGCCATTGGAATCGAACTGCAATGCGCGTTCCAGGTTGTCGAGAACCGGTAAGAAGCGTTCGAGGAGATTGCGGCGGCGCGCGGTGACGATCGATTCGATGTCGCGTTGCATCCGCTTCTTGTAGTTTTCGAAGTCCGCCATGGCGAGCAAGAACTTGTTGTAGTTCTCGTCCGCGCGCGCGTTCGCGGCCGCGAGCTGCTCCTGCAACTCGTTGGCGTTGGTCGCTGGGGCCTCGTCAACTTTCGCTTCGCCGGCTTCGGTACTCATCACCGATTGATCTTCAAACATCATCACTCACACATAAGATTTGAAATGGCAGAAACGCCGCGATAGAAGGAAGCGACGTTTGCGAAGCATTGCTGGTTGTTGCGAGCGAGTTCGTGCCGAAGCCCGAACTCGCTCGGATACCGGATGCGACTACTTCGCTTCCTTGAACTCGGCGTCGATGACGTCTTCGGGTTGTGATGCACCACCCGAGGCGCCGTTGCCGCCCGCTGCGGCACCCTCGCCCGCAGCACCGTCGGTGCCCGGCGATGCGGCCTTATAGAGCAGCTCCGCCATCTTGTAGCTGGCCTGTTGCAGCTTCTCGATCGCGGGTTTGATTTCGGCAATCGTGCCGTTCTCGCTCACGCGCTTCAACTCGGAGAGCGCGCTCTCCACGTCACCGCGTGCTCCCGCGTCGAGTTTCTCGCCGACTTCCTTCAGCGACTTTTCGGTCGAGTAGATAAGGCTCGATGCATTGTTGCGCACCTCGGCCTCTTCGCGCTTGGCTTTGTCGGCCGCGCCTTGAAGCTCGGCATCCCTGACCATGCGCTCGACCTCATCTTTGTTGAGATTGGTCGAAGCGGTGATGGTGATCTGCTGTTCCTTGCCGGTACCCAGATCTTTCGCGCCGACGTTCACGATGCCGTTAGCGTCGATGTTGAACGTTACTTCGATCTGCGGCACGCCGCGCGGAGCCGGCGGAATACCCTCGAGACGGAATCGTCCGAGCGTCTTGTTATCGCCGGCCATCGGGCGTTCGCCCTGCAGCACGTGAATGTCGACCGACGTTTGACCGTCTTCGGCAGTCGTGAAGATCTGCGACTTCTTGGTCGGAATCGTCGTGTTGCGTTCGATCAGCGTCGTCATCACGCCGCCGAGCGTTTCGAGACCGAGCGAGAGCGGCGTCACGTCGAGCAAAACGACGTCACGCACTTCACCCGCGAGTACACCCGCTTGAATCGCAGCACCGACGGCGACGACCTCGTCCGGATTGACGGTGAGGTTCGGTTCTTTGCCGGTGAGCTTACGAACGAGTTCCTGAATGACCGGCATACGCGTCGAACCACCGACCATCACGACTTCGTCGATCTTCGAGATGTCGATCTTCGCGTCGGCAATCGCGTTCTTGAACGGCGCGATGCAACGATCGGTCAGATCGGCCGTCAGCTCTTCGAACTTCGCACGCGTTAGCGTGTAGTCGAGATGCTTCGGACCCTCTTGGTCGGCGGTGATGAACGGCAGGTTGATCGACGTTTGCACGACCGACGACAGTTCGATCTTCGCCTTTTCTGCAGCCTCGGTGAGACGCTGCATTGCCTGTTTGTCTTTGGAGAGATCGATGCCCTGATCTTTGCGGAACTCGTTGACGAGCCAATCGACGACGCGATGGTCGTAGTCGTCACCGCCCAGATGCGTGTCGCCGTTCGTCGACTTCACTTCGAAGACGCCGTCGCCGACTTCGAGGATCGAGACGTCGTACGTGCCGCCGCCCAAATCCCACACGAGAATCGTCTCGTTGCCTTTTTTATCGAGACCATACGCGAGCGCAGCCGCGGTCGGTTCGTTGATGATGCGCAACACTTCGAGGCCCGCGATCTTACCCGCGTCCTTCGTTGCTTGACGCTGCGCATCGTTGAAATAGGCGGGCACGGTGATGACCGCTTTGGTCACACGCTCGCCGAGATAGTTGCTCGCGTCGTTGACGAGCTTTTGCAGGATCATCGCGGAGATCTCTTGCGGCGTGTAATCCTTGCCGTCGATCTTGACGTGATAGTCGGCTTCGCCCATGTGCCGCTTGATCGAGCTGATCGTGCGATCGGGATTGGTGATCGCCTGACGCTTCGCAAGTTGTCCCACGAGACGTTCGCCGGTCTTCGTAAATGCGACGACCGACGGGGTCGTACGCGACCCTTCAGAGTTCGGAAT
>JAFANA010000075.1 GCA_019232905.1 Vulcanimicrobiota bacterium | reverse complement strand
ATAAGCGTCGTGTCGACGCCATAAACTCCGCCTATTGCGGCTTCAATCTGATCGGCAGAATAATCTTCCGACTGCAAGCCCCGAACAGAAGCCTCGATGAGACGCCTCAACTCTGGGACGTCTTCTCGCGTTGCCGGGCGAATGCGGCTAATGCCCATACCACGCAAACCGGTCGCCGCGCGCGACGTATCCGTCGTATCCGATTCCGCGGCCGGCAAGGTTTGCCAGATCCCAGACTCTGCGGCTGTTTAGATCAAGTTCACGCAGCCGATCATGCGAGATGAATAGGAGTCGGTTCGCACTGATCCATGTCGGCCACGAGACATCACTATCGGCTTCGCTTACCGTCACGGGCGTTTTCGTAGGATCTGCGGGCACCAAGACGAGGCGTCGCGTGCCGTTCCAATGACGCCAAGCGCCCCTGGTTGCCGGCCCGCGTCCGGCGTCAAGCTCGATGGCGCGTACAAACGCTACGCGTTTACCGTCCGGCGACCATGCCGGATCCAACTCGACGAAACCCGGCTTGTGATTCCACTGCTGACATTCCATCTGACGGATCGTGCAACGAGCTAAGTGCTCGGAGTTAAAAATCTCCCGCGTCTCACCGGCGATTGCGGCAAACGCGCCGCCGTTCGGCGCGAACGAAATCCAGTCCCGTAGTGGGTATCCGGCGATCTTGAACATTGCAACGACCGGCGGTGCGGTTCGCGGTAGTTGAACAGTGACGTTGTGACTCACGGCTGATAACGCAATCATTCCTAAAGGCACAGTATCCGACATGAACGATGCTGAATGCTGAGGGTCGATCCAAAAAAGAGCAGCAGCTCCGTCCGGCGCAATTCCAGCGAGATCCAAATCATCGCCGTCATTCGCGTGCACTTGGACCGAAAGCACCGCGTTACTCGCAAGAAGTGTGCTAGGCCCGGGCATGCCGTTGGGCGACGTCGCTTCTTTCACATGGAGTAACCATCGCCCGTCGAGTGTACGCTGACTTCGAGAGCATATCGGCAACGGCTCGGGACAATGCCCTGCGGAGTCATGGACGATCTCATACCGCCGTTTTGCAATGTCGTAGATGTGCAACGCACCGGCTGAACGGAACAGCAGCCGGGTTGCATCGTCCGAAAATGCGATGGCAGTTGCATCGGCGCGCGACGTAATGGTGAGCGAAGGTTCTCCGGAACGACAGAGAATCAAACCCCTCGGGGACGCAAACGCAAGGCTGCCCGGGATATCGGACGGGCACGTAACCGGAGCCGCGTAAGCGCTCCCTCGGAACGCGCAAAAGAACGCCGGCACAATTACTGCAACCGCAATAAGCCAAGCCGTCCTCCTAATGCTCATTACTTTCTCCAATTCGTCGAGGGCAGTTCGGGACATCTCTCAGGGAGGCTGCGTGATCGTTTTCAAGGGAAGCGGTGGTATTCGCTCTGGCTGGCGTTATGCCGGGTTCATGCTGCTGACAATCGTTCTTGTTTTTCTGCTGCAGGGGTTCGGCGGAGAAGCGCTCGCGACGATTTTGCATCTCAAGCCGGATACGCTCGATGCGCAGCACGAGCTACTCGGAGAAATCTTCATTTTTATCGGGGTATTTATCGCAACGGCCATCGCGGCTCGGCTAGAACGCCGCAGCATCCTCAGTTATGGGCTGCCCGCGAGTGAGGCGTTTCGCGGAAAATTTTGGGAAGGCATTGCCATCGGCGTTGTGACTGCCGGACTCGTCGCCGTCGCCATGTATGCGATGGGCGGTTTCGTCATCTCAGGATTTGCTTTGCACGGAACAGACTGGATCGTGACACCGCTGTTGTGGGCTGCTGCGATGCTTCTGGTAGGTCTTGCGGAAGAGTCGTGGTTTCGCGGATATCCGCTTCACGCGCTGGCGCGCGGCATCGGCTTCTGGCCGGCCGCGATTATTTCATCGCTGATTTTCGGAGCGTTGCATCTCATCAAAGCCGATGAGAACTTCATCGATATTTTCAACATCATCGCTCATCGGCACGCGCAACGGCGGGGCGCGTCCGGAAGGAACGCTCCTGGAAGCAACCTTTCCCGGGCCGCCGTGGGTCAACGGCGGTCCACTGGGTACCGAAGCCAGTTATTTCATGCTTCCAGTGATGCTCTTGATGCTCGCGTATATTCATTATCGCTATCCCGCAAAGGCGAAAGGAGCAACGTGCGAATTCCCAATATTGCAGCGTTAGCGCTCGTCGCGGTATTCGCGCTCACCGGTGCGGCGAACGATGCGGTTCGCGGCGATCGCGCCGAAGGGTGGCTGCAACAGAGCCGTTCGCCCGTTATCGCGCGTAACGGCATGGTTGCCACGAGTCAGCCGCTGGCCGCGCAAGCCGGGTTGCGTATCTTGATGCAAGGCGGCAACGCCGTCGATGCCGCCGTAGCGACCGCTGCCGCGCTCAACGTTACGGAGCCGATGAACGTCGGAATCGGCGGCGATCTCTTCGCGATTATTTACGTCGCAAAAGAACACGCCGTTCACGTTTTAGATGCAAGCGGTATTGCACCGAGCGGCGCAACGCTCGCGCACATGCGTGACCTTGGTTACGCATACGATCCGGCGCATTGGGGACCTGGTTCCGGCATGCCGTCGGGTGGAATCCTCGATGTAACCGTTCCGGGTGCAGCATGGGGTTGGGACGAAATGGTGCGCCGCTACGGAACGATGAAGTTCGCGCGCGTTCTCGCGCCGGCCATCGACTACGCGCAGAACGGATATCCGGTTTCCGAACGTATCGCGCACGACTGGGTTCTTCCGGCAGCGCTTCCGCTTCGCGGCTGTTGCACCAAGCTCGATCCCGATTCGGTGTCGACGTGGTACATCGACGGGAAGGCGCCGCAAGAAGGCGAGATTTTTCGCAACCCGGAACTCGCGCGGGCCTTGACGCTGCTCGGTAAGAACGGGCGCGACGGCTTTTACAAGGGCAAAATCGCGCGCGCAATCATCGCAAAATCACGCGCGCTCGGCGGAACGATGACGCTTTCCGATCTCGCCGCCTATCACGGCGTTTGGCGCCAACCGGCGCGCACGATGTATCACGGCTATGACGTGCTCGAGCTTCCGCCACCGTCGCAGGGATTCGCGACGAACGAGGCACTCAACATTCTGCAGCAGTGCGTACCGGCAGTTGGCGGCGGTCAAACACTTGCGGCGCTCGGTCCGGCAAATGCGCTCTACTGGCATCTTCTCGTCGAAGCGAAGAAACTCGCGTACGCAGATGCCTACCGATACGACGCCGATCCGGATGTAGAACAAGTGCCGCTCTCAAGGCTCCTCTCGAACAGCTATGCAGCGTCGCTGTGTTCAAAGATCGATGCGGCGCACGCCTCGGACACGGGATCACCGGGACAACCCAGCGGCGCGGGAGATACGATCGTACTTTCCACCGCCGATCGCTGGGGCAACATGGTTTCGCTGGTCAACAGCAACTATAGCGGCTTCGGTTCCGGGATCACCGTTCCGCGCTACGGATTCATCCTCCACAATCGCGGTGGCCTCTTCACGCTCGATCCGAAGAGCCCGAACGCAATCGCTCCAGGCAAACGCCCGTTCAACACGTTGTGCGCGGGATTCGTTTTTCACAATGGAAAGCCGTACACCACGATTGGATTGATGGGCGGCGATATGCAGGCGCAAGGCCACGAGCAAGTCGTCGTCGATCTCCTCGACCTCGGCGCAAACATTCAACAGGCTGGTGATATGGCACGATTCCGTCACGATCAAGTATCCAACACCCTGATGCTCGAGTCGCCGCTCGACGATCTTCTCGGCGCGAAGCTGAGCGCGATGGGTCACCATATAAAGGCGACGAACCGTGCTCCGATGGGCGGCTATCAAGCGATCATGGTACTTCCGAACGGCGCGTATGCCGGCGGCTCCGATTTCGGCAAAGACGGCGAAGTCGTGGGCTGGTAATCTCTATGGATCCAGACGAAAGAGCCGAGCACGAAAAAGCGGAACGCGCGGAACGCGCGAAACTTCGCCGCGCCGTCGAAAAACTCGGCTGGAAGTGGGTGAACCGCGAGACCGTCATGGTGCCGAGTGAACGCACGTTTCACATCGGTCCGCGCCGCGTCACCGTGCGCGGCGGCGTCTCGATCACGATGCCCGTCGAACTGACGGCAGAGGCCGGAGACACCGCTGCGAACGCCATCATCGATCCGACGATCGATCTCTTCCTCCACACGATGGAGCACGTCGCAAAGCAGATTCTCCACGAACCCGATGATGTCGAACGTTCGCATCTCTTCGAGCGTGCTTCGTTCTACACCGCACTCGAAGATGCGCGCCGCAGTCTCACGCAAACGTACCAGCTCCTCGAAAACCGCCGTCTCGACGATCGTGTCGAGGCGGAGCTGGGTTTGAGTTTCTATCTCGCCGGCTTTACGACGGCGCAACGCTCCTTCGAGTATTTCGTCGGGCCGACGAACTCGGGGAAGACACACGCCGCAATCGAGGTTCTGCGTGAGGCGGGCAGCGGTGTCTATCTCGCACCGCTACGACTGCTCGCGCTCGAGATTTACGAACGCTTGAACGAACTTGGCGTCCCCGCGTCGCTTGTCACCGGTGAGGAGCGGATCATCGATCCGGTCGCGCAGCACACGAGTTCAACGGTCGAGATGGTCGATTTGGCAAAATCCTACGATGTCGCGGTCGTCGATGAAACACAACTCCTCGAAGATCCGCAGCGCGGATGGGCATGGACGCTCGCGATCGCTGCAGTTCGCGCCGATCGTGTGATTATGTGCGGATCCGAGGAAGGGCTTCGCGCCGCCACGCGACTGATCGAGCGTCTCGGTGCAACACTCAGCGTCCGTCGATTCGAACGAAAGGGTCCACTGCGCGTGACCCAAGCAATTCCGATAAGCGAGCTTCGGCGGGGCGACGCTGTCGTCGCATTCTCGCGCAACGACGTCATCGAATTGCAAGGTGAAATCGGACGTCGCGGGTTTTCTTCCGCGGCGATCTATGGTTCGCTCTCGCCACTCGTGCGGCGCCGCGAAGCCGAGCGTTTCCGTTCGGGCGAAGCGCAGGTTCTGGTTGCAACCGACGCAATCGGGTTGGGACTAAATTTGCCGATACGCCGTATTGTCTTCGCCACGGTCGAGAAATTCGATGGAATCGAAGAACGGCGCTTGATGCCGCAGGAAGTCCGTCAAATCGCCGGGCGCGCCGGGCGGTACGGCATTCACGAAGAAGGCACGGTAACATCGTTCGAGCCGCGCGCGATCGGTTTGTTGCGCCGAAGCCTCGAGCGGCACGACATCATGGACACAGCGGGGCCGATTTGGATCTCTCCGACGGACGACCACCTGCGCCGTCTTTCGCCAATTATCGGCACGACGCGCGTCGGCCGCCTCCTTCAGTTTTTCCAAGAGCGCGTGTTACGCGACGGTGACTCCGGCATGCGCATCGCCGATCTCTCCGACACGATCGAGATCGCGAACACGCTCGAACTCGCCGAGGGCTTTCTGGATCTTCCGCTCTCCGTGCGCAGCACGTACAGCCGCGCACCCGTCAATACACGCGGTCCGGCCCTGAGCATTCTCGCTCATTGGGGTGCCCAACACGCATCAAACGGCATCGTCGACGGCACGGAGCTCATGCTCGACGGAAGTGGACGCGACCGGCTCTTACAGTACGAGGACCGCTCTCGTATCGCAACGCTCTACCTGTGGCTCGCGCAACGCTTTCCCGAGGTGTATAAAAATCACGCCGAGATCGCGCAGATTCGCGACAGTATCGACGACGATATTCATGCTACGCTCCTTGCCCGCGGCGCGCATCGCAAGCGCGCACGAAAAGCGCCGCCGCCGGCGCGGCGCAGGCGTCCGGCCCCGCGTCCAGGGAAAAGGAAGAAATGAACAACCTGCCGGCGGATCTTCGCAAGGCCTTAGCGGCCGTACCCGAGGCGAAAGCGAAATGGGACGATCTTACGCCGATCGCACGCAGAGACTTCATCAGCTGGATCGACGCGGCCAAACAACCGGAGACGCGTGAACGCCGCATCGAGCGGACCTGCGATATGCTGGTGACCGGAAAACGGCGCCCGTGCTGTTTTTCGATCGTCCCGCTAGACCTTCATAACGCGCTCAAGGCAACGCCACGCGCGAAGTCGCAGTGGAGCAAACTGACGCCCACCGCGAAGCGCGACTTTATCGATTGGATCGAGTCCGCGGAACAACGCGAGGTACGCAAAGGCCGGATCGAGCAAGCGTGCACGAAGCTCGTGGCCGGAAAGCGACGCCCGATTTAGTTTCCCTTTACATTTTTTTTCGTTTACGGAGGCGGAGACATCGTAACTCGCAGTCAGTCCCTGGCAATAATCGGGTCCGCTCTTCTTCTTCCGCACTGCGCATCGAAGGGCGCGCGGGGTGCCGTGCGAGTCGGTTCGACCACTTCAGACGAAAATGCAACCATTGCGGAGATTTTTGCGAGCGCGCTCGAACGCAGGCACATCAACGTAGAGCGCCACATCGGGCTCGGAGACGAGCTGAACGCGATGGCCGCCTTGGAGCACAACGATATCGATCTCTACCCGGGATTCGTTCCATCGCGTGCGCGGGTTTCCGGAATCACGTGGCTGAATGCGGCGCCCGCAAATGACTCGCCGTGCCTTCTGACCTCGGCGTATGCCGCGGAACAATTTTGGCTTCTGCGGCTGACGAAATGTTCGACGATTGCTCCGCGATTGCGCCTCGCTGCAACGCCGGCGTTCTTAGCGCCCGGCGGTGCACTCGACGCACTGCGGCGGCACTACGGGGGCTTTGATTTCAGAGCAATCATCAAATGCGACCCGGGAAATCAGTATTATGCGCTCAATCGCGGGGACGCCGACGTTGCAAATGGAGCCACGACGGATCCCAACATCGCCGCAACGCAACTGATCGTTTTGAGTGACGACAAGCACTTCTGGCCCGAGCGGCACGTCGCGCCGGTCGTCCGAATCGCAGCGCTTCGCGCCCATCCGCACATGCGTGCGATCCTGGACCGCATGTCGCGGAACCTCAATCTCTACGCGTTGCAGCGTTTGAATATGCGACGTGCCGTTCTCGATATGGACCCGCGAGACGTCGCAGAGGAGTTCGTCGTCCAATCGCAATAGACCGCGGTTCATGTTCAAATCCCGCGCCCTGATGTTCGCGTCGTTCGTTCTGGTTTGCGCCGCTTTCCCGAATGTGGCACTGGCGTTTACGCCGGCGGCTTCCGACGCTACCCAAGCCGAGCCGGTAACGCTCAAGATCGACGCGAGCCAAGCGTCGCGTGGCATCCTTTTCGTCCATGAGACGATTCCGGTCAGCGGATCCTCTGACTATAAGCTCGTCTATCCGAAATGGATTCCCGGCGAGCACGGACCCACGGGACCACTCAACGATCTGGCGGCGCTTCGCGTTAGCGCCGGCGGCAAGGCGCTCCAATGGCGGCGCGATACGATCGACATGTGGGGATTTCACGTCGCAGTACCGAGCGGTGTTCGCAGGATCGACGTTGATTTCGACGTCCTGATGAATGCGCCGGGTGACGTCATGGCTTCGGGCGACGTCGCCGT